>JAFEGD010000006.1 GCA_018240245.1 Spirochaetota bacterium
AAAATGACAATTATAGAAAATCCCACTCGTACTATAGAAAAACTACGCAGAATATAGAAGACTGAATCTCCACAAATCTTAAAATCTCCCAAACCTGACTTTAGGTGCGTTGGGTGTTTTGAGAGACTTTTAGCTTGCGAACGGAAATCGTCTGCTGCCAGCGATTTTCACGCAATCCGCTCGAAAGTGCGGCATTCCAGTTTGCAGCCTACCTCTGATCGCCAGTTTCTGCAGAGTGGCTTGACACCTCCCCTAAATATTCCGCGACCTGTGGGTTCAGGCGAATCGCGTCGCGAAAACGGCGCTCTGCCCAATCGATATCCTCCCACGGCGCTTCGCGGTGATTGATACCGACTTCGGCATCGATTTCGCCGAGAATGATGAAGCTCGTGGTCTCAACCGGCTTATAAAGAATAAACTTATTAAAAAAATAGAGCAGATTATGTCGGTAGAATGCGGCAATCGCCGCGCGCAGGTGACGCTGTATCTCTCGCGGCGTGTAGTAGAGGTCGGGGCCAGCATTCGCGCTGCGCAAGATAATGCCGTTCGTCGTCTCTTTGAGAAACGGGCGGATTGCTCTGCGAAACTGCGACTTTTGGTCGAGTAAAACCGGAATTTCAATAACCGGAAACGGCAATTGCTTTTTCGACTTGCGGTAAATATCGATATAGCTGGTTTTTATATTCGTCCGCTCGTTAATATCGCTTGCGACGATTGTCAAGTGTTCGCGCAAGGTATCGTCTTCGTACACGTCGCGCACGGTGACCGCTCCCTCTCCCGACAAAATCGCGCTGCCAAGATCTAAAAAAACAGCGTCTTGAAACTGGTCGACGAGGTTGCCGTAGGGTGGTGATACGAGATCGCCCGTGAAAAGCGCGCGTAAAAAGATATTGTGATCGTAGAGTCGTTTTTTCCCCGAGCGCTGTTCGACGCTGTGCGCCGGCTTTTTTGCCTTTTTATAGCGCTTTTGGCGCGCGGGTGTCCCGAATGTTTTGTGTTCGGCTTCGGTATGCTCTGCGAACACCTCTCCCTCATAGGGATTCAAAAATGCGCGATGGATAATGATTGATTTTTTTGCGGCCTCGTTGAAGGTGTGCGGCTTTTGCAATGGCGGCGGAGTATCGGTTGCGGCGAGCATCGACGCCGCACAGTAGAAAAAAATCGAAAATGTGTGTAACCGTCGATAATGCATCGGCTGCTATCGATGCTCTTAAGCAGAGTGGCAAGAAAAATAATGTAACGCACCCTAATCACTTTACATTTTGAATAGTATACAGCGAGAGAAAATGATGCGGCGCGCTTACACAAACGCAGAAGAAGATTTGGCGGCGCGATTTGTGCGTGCATGCGGCATCGTCGTGCTCTCGCGTAACGATCGCCGTTATAGCGCCGAAATCGATATCTTGGGCCGCGACGCTCGTAAAGACGAATACTGGATTTTTGAAATTAAGAAGAAGTCGGCAGCCGAATATCCTGCATTATCGATGCGGCAATTTTCGCGACTGCGGCGTGCGGCGAAAACACTACAGAGTGCGGCGGACGCTTTTCTTCAGATACGTTTGGCGCTGATCGTTGCCGATTGCACAGACGAGAGCGTTGCGCTGACGCTCGACCCGTCGCTATCTTTTGTCGATCGCGAGATATTTTAAGTTTCGTTTCCCGTTATATACGCCGCGCGGGCGAATCAACTTATTTTGTGTATACTGTTCTTCGATATGCGCCAAATATCCCGCCATGCGCGCGACGGCAAAAATGCACGTAAAGAGGTCGGCACTGAATCCTAAAAGATAAAACGCGAGACCAGAATAATAATCGATATTCGCATGGAGCCGCTTGCGCTTCAACATGGTTTCTTCGAGTTTTACGGCAGTCTTAAAGATGGTGAGTTGATTCTTTTTCTGAGCGAGCGTTTCGCAGTGCTTGCGCAATATAGGGACGCGCGGGTCGCCGTTCTTGTACACGCGGTGGCCAAAGCCCATCACGAGCTGTTTTTTGCCAAGCGCTCGGTCGAGAAATTCGTCGACATTTTCGGGTTTGGCAATAGCGAGCAGCATTTCGAGCGCGCGTTGGTTCGCGCCGCCGTGTAAATTTCCTTGAAGGGTGCTAATCGCGCTTACAGTGCACGAATAGGTTTCCGCCTGCGTCGCGGCCGTGATGCGTGCGGCGAAAGTCGAAGCGTTGAGCTCGTGTTCTGCATAGAGTATGAGCGCCGTATCTAATACGTGCGCCGTTTCGCTATCGGGTATCGCTCCGCCTACGCAATAGAGAAAATTTGCAGCGATACCCAAATCGGTGTTTGGTTCGATATACGAATTCGCCTGCCTGTGCCTTTGTATCGCCGCGACAATGAGCGGAGTTTTCGCCAAGAGGCGAATTTCTTTGCGGCGCAGCGCCGGGCCGCTCGTATCGGCGGCTTCGGCGTCGTAGAGGCCGAGCGACGAAACGAGTGTGCGCAAAACGGCCATCGGATGTGCTTCGCGCGGCACATGATTGGTATGTTCGATAATCTCACGCGGCAGCTTATATTCGCTGCGCAGGGCCTTCGTCATTTCGTCGAGTTCGAGGCGCGACGGCAGCGCGTCGTTCCAGAGCAGGTATGCGACTTCTTCAAAGCTCGACTCTGCGGCAAGATCGACGATATTATAGCCGCGAAAAGCTAAACGCTCTTGAGTGATTTCGCAAATCGACGATTCGAGCACCTCGATATCTTCGAGGCCTGCGTGGTGATCCGTTGACATGCTTTTGAATCGAATTTAAGCCTGTCGCGACAAGTGGAAAAAACTTATGTGACCGGGCGGGAACTCGCTGGAGCGATTTTTTCCACGATAAGCACGTGCTAATCAGCGCAAATTCTCCCGCAAATCGTACCGATTTGCTTGACGAGAGGCCGAAGACGGCCTGAATTCGCGCTGATTTGCTGATACTGGCAGCAACGCACGTACTTGTCGTGGAAAAAATCGCCTTTATATACGGCTTGCGCGAGTTCCCGCCCGGCCACTTATTCGGCAATCGCCATGAATCACTTTGCGCCCTATTCGGTATTCAGTTTATGTTTACATAGAAGGCAAAGTGTGTGAAGCGAACACTTTTGACATTATGGTTGGCGAGCTTATCTTTAACCATAGCGGCTTGTACCTCATGGGGTCATTTTTGGGAAATCCCCGAACCGGCAAGCACGCCGCCGCAACTGCGCATTGCTTTTAGCGGGCAGACGCAATGCGCTAGCGGCGCGGCTGGTACGAGCACAATGCTTGCTTGCCCGCAAACGGTGACAGGGCAAAACGGCGAATATCCCAACATACCGGCTGCGCGCTCTTTCACCGGGCCGACGTTGAAGAATGGCGGTTATCTCACGATCGACAACGTCACTGGCCTCGTGTGGAAGACATGTAGCGAGGGGTTAACAGATAGCGGCGGCACCTGTACAGGAAGCACAAGCACATTCACATTCTCGCCGACCGATACCGCGACGCCGCAATGCGCAGCATTAAACGCAGGCGCAGGCTATGCGGGGCTTACGAATTGGCGGCTACCGACCGTCGCAGAACTACAGACGCTCGTGAATTACGGTATAACAAGTCCCGCGCCGACCATCGATGCGGCGTATTTTCCGGCGACGTTTTCGAGCGGCTATTGGTCGTCGTCGAATTATTTACTGACCGCAAACAGTGCGTGGTACGTTAATTTCAGCGATGGCAGCGTCAGTTTTAATCCGACGGCGAGCGCCAATCGTGTACGCTGTGTCGCGAGCGCGCCGACTGCGCACGTAACTTACACCGATAATAGTAACGGCACAGTGAGCGACACCCTAAATAATTTGGTGTGGCAAAAGTGCAGCGATGGCTTGAGCGGTACAAATTGTAGCGGTGGTTCGATTATCCAGCAGACGTGGCAAAATGCGTTAAGCTATTGCAATGGGTTATCCGCGACTTTACCCGGCCATACCTGGCGACTGCCGAGTACGAACGAGCTTTTTAGTCTTATCGATGCGACACTATTGAATCCGGCAGTTGATGCAACAAAGTTTCCCGCCACTTTCTCGAGCGGCTATTGGTCGTCGACGACCTACATGCCAACTCTTACCAGCGCATGGTATGTCAACTTTAACGACGGCCCGGTGGCCAATAATCCTAAGTCGACTCCCAACTATGTGCGTTGTGTAGCGACTGGTCCCTGAGCTGGGTCGAAGGGTGATTCCTGAGCTTGCCTGCAACTGCAAAACTCATAAATATACCAACCGACACCGCCGCATCAAAAACGGCAGAAACGCCGAACGCCGCTCGGTTTTTTCCCAAGCGACAAAACCGAGTTGATGCCGCGCGCGCGTGAGTGCCACGTACAAAATTCGCACCTCTTCGTCGAAGTCGTTGTTGCGGTGCGGCAAAATATCTTCGGCAACGCCAAAGACTACAACATTGTCGAACTCCAACCCCTTGCTCTTGTGAATCGTCGTCACCGAATACTGTGGCGGCAGGTGGGGCTCGATGAGGCGGCGCAGTGCGTTTGTGCGCACGAGCACCTGCGTCGGCTTCTGAAGACTTTCATTTTTTTCCATGTGGCGGATGTACCGCTGCCACGCATTTTCGGGCGAATGACAATCGGCAGCGAAATAGAGAGTGGGTTTTTGCCGTTCGCGACTGTGGGCAACGAGCTTCTTCTTTATAAAATTCTCGGAGAGTCGAATTGCCTGATTGCCGAGTTTTACAATGCCACGACCGCTACGGTAATTAGTTGTGAGCAGTGCGCGTGCAGAATTTTGAAACTCGCGCAAAAAATTGCGGCTGAGCGAAACATTCGCGCCGCGAAAACGATAAATGCTTTGCCAATCGTCGCCGACGACAAACAATTTTTGTGGCACCAGCGAACGAATAAACGCCACTTGGTCGGGCGCCGTGTCTTGAAACTCGTCGACGAAGAGCACGTCGAACTTACCTTGGCCGAGCTTTTGCTTTGTCGCAAGCGCGATGAGACCGTCGAAGTCGATTTGGTGATTGCTCTGTAATTCGCGCGCCACCATGTTACCGAGCGTCGCCGCTTCGCTCTCGGTAAGAAAGCCTCGCCGCACGAGTACATCCCCCGCAATGTGCGCGTAATGGGGGAAAAGCTGCCGCGCCATACGTAAGCGTAACGGCTGCGTATGCGTAATAATCTTGAGCTGCGTGCCCGCTCTGCGAATGAGACGCCACGCAAGCGCGTGCATTGTACCACAAAAACCCAGCGCGTTACCGCGTTCGCCGAGACGGTCTTTGAGTTCGTGCGCCGCGCGGCGCGAAAAAGTAATTACGGCAATGCGTTCGCTCGCGTACCCTGCCGCCAGCGCGTTTTGCACCGCAGCGACGAGCGTCGAAGTTTTACCGCTACCCGCGCCTGCGACAACTTGCAGCGCGTTGAGATGGCTCTGCCACAAACGCCGGGCGGCGTGCTGTTGTTCAGGGTTGAGTTGTACTTGACTTGCGCCGTCCACGCGCCAATTTCAGCGGATCGTTTGTTCGAGAAACTCAATTACGTGTTCGGCGACGTTGACGCCCGACGCGCCTTCGATGCCTTCGAGCCCCGGCGAGGCGTTGACTTCGAGAATCATCGGGCCGCGCTTCGACTCGATAAGATCGACCCCGGCAAAAGTTAACCCCAAAATACGCGCGGCGATTTTTACCGTACGCGCAGCTTCGATAGAAAGTTCGGCTTTCTCGGCCAGCGCACCGCGGTGGATGTTCGAGCGAAAATCGTAGCCCGTCGCTTGGCGGCGCATTGCGGCGATGAGATTGCCGTTCAAAATAATTGCGCGATAATCGGCACCCGCCGCTTCGGCGATAAATTCTTGCACGATTACTTGTAACCCTTGGTCGATGAGCGTTTCGATGAAACTGCGCGCCGCTGTTTTCGAATCGGCGATCATGACGCCGGTGCCTTGCGACCCGGTGGGCAACTTCAAGATATACGGCGGCTCGCCAATTTTACCAAACGCGGTGTCGATATGCAGCGGGTCGTCGATGAGTACGCTGCGCGGCACCGCAATTTTGTTTTGCGCCAAGACTTGCATCGTGACAAATTTATCGCGGCAGCGCATCATCGGGTGGCTGGCATTCAAAGATTTGACATGCGTGGTCGCAGAGCCGAGTCGAGCCATCATTTCGTAGTGGCGAATAATCGCGAGCGTGTGCTCGGGTTTCTTTTGCCCTAAGCGCGGTATAATGCAATGCGGAGTTTCAATTTGTTGATCGCCGTAATAGAGTTCGAGCGCGTTGCGCTCGAGGTATGCCGACATCTGCATCGGCGGGTAGACGCGCATCTTGTGGCCGCGCTTGTAACCCTCTTCGAAAAATCGCCGCGTCGAATAGAGCGTGCGCGCATTCGAGAGAATATGCATCGTCAGCGGTTTGGCGTTGTGTTGCGAGACGAGAGCCACGTTAGTCTATTCCTAAAGCAAACGTAATTGCCTCTTGTACATCAGGCCATTTTTCGTCGCTCAGATGTCCCACAATTCTGCCAATTTTTGCTTTAGAAATCGTCTGTATGTGATCGAAGTTCGCGGCGCATAGCGTTTTCATGCCATCTTCGCCATTGAGTAAAACCTCGGTTGGAATATTACGGATGACAGAAGTCACTGGCGCAACGGTTAACTCGTTCAAATATGCGATTGCCGAAGAGCGTGTTAGTATCAATACCGGTCGGTTTTTATCGGAAGCTTTGAATTCATACCAACGGATATCGCCGCGCTTCATTGCGGCCAAACCTGTTCGTTTTCCCACCCTGTAAGGTCGCGAGTACTGCGCGATTCACTGTAACCCTTGCGGTGTTGCTTTTCTTTCTCAACGGTATTCTTTTTAGCCAAATATTCTTCGAGAGCAACGCGCGTGAGCGCTGAACGCGACATACCTAATTTCTTAGACTTACGATCGATACGCATAACCAAATCGGGTTCTAATGTCATCTGCACCGTTTGCATAGCTATATTTATAGCTATACAAACGGTGTGTCAAGTCGAATTGCACTCTGTATTCGATTCGACACCGCAATCCTGCTTCCTGTTTGCCCCTATGGGTAAACAGGAAGCAGGATTTCCCGCGCCGTGGCACCTCGAAGGCAGCGGCGTTATTATTTTTTTCCCCGCGCACAAAGCGAACGTGCTTGCGTCGCCTTTCGTCGGCGATGCCGAGAACGCGGCAGGTTTTCAGGGCGGCGTTGGCGCGGTGATGCTCGTACGCTATACCGACGCGCCGTGCGGGCCTTACGACGAATTGCTTTACATTCCGGGTTTTTTTGAATTTAAGAATCGCAATTACCTGCGCATTACAAAAATTTATGTGTCGTCGCCCGCATCGGTCGAATGGGGGCGTAAAAACTGGGCAATCCCCAAAGAGTTGGCGGTTTTCGATTGGCGTCAAGGCGAAAAAGAATGGCATATCGACGTCAAGCAGCCGAAAAGCGGCAATAGCATTTATTCGCTTTCGCTCTCGCCGCGCTTTTTTTCGTTTCCGGTAACGACAGCGCTCTTGCCGTGGTCGCTCTTACAAAAACAAGAAGCACAATATTCCGCTGGCAAAGAGTTTTATCTCGAAACAAGACTGAGCGGCAAGGGCAGCGGAAAAATTTGTTTTATCGACCGCGTCGAGGGTTCGCGCGATTTTCCCGACTACCACGAAATGTCGCACGGCCCGCGCATCGCAGTTGCCGTAAATAATTTTCAAATGACGTTTCCGACGGCGCGCGTTGTGCGCGCGTAGTCATATGCACGAGCAAATTCTCGGCATCGATATCGGCGCGACCGCGATCAAATTTGGGTGTTTGGTCGACGGTAAAAAATTGGTCGCGGCGGGTTCTGAAAGAATCGATGCGGCGAGTAACGCGGCGTTTATCCGGCAGTTGGCAAGCATCGTACAAAGAAATGAATTTTCTGCGGCGACTGCCGTTGGCATCGGCTCGCCGGGGCCGCTCGATATCGAAGCGGGTATTCTCATCAGTTCGGCAAACATGCCGCAGATACGGTCGTGCGCCGTTCTTCCCGAGCTACGGCAAATTTTTCCGCAGAAGATAATCCGCCTGGATAACGACGCTAATGCGGCGGCCTTGGGCGAGCAGTTTTTTGGCGCAGGGGTCGGCTACGAAAATTTTGCCGTGTTCACGCTCGGCACCGGCGTCGGCGGCGGTTGCGTGTGGCAGGGGCGGTTGCAGCGCGGTTATAAAGGCAATTTTTTCGAGGTGGGGCATATACCGATGGGGGGATTTATTTTTGCACAAGCCGCGACGCCGGCGCGCCGCTGCGGCTGCGGTAATTGGGGTTGCCTCGAAACGGTGGCGTCGGCGACAGGCGTGAGCGAAAGTTTTTTTCAAACGACGGGGGAGCGTTTGAGTGCGAGAGAAATTTCAGCGCTTGCCGACGACGGCGATGCCGCCGCCGTCGCTGCGTTTGCGCTCGCCGGTACCGCGTTGGGTCTCGCGGCGGCGACGCTCACACAGCTTATGAATATCACGCGCTTTATTTTTACCGGGGGCATGGCGGCGGCGGAGCGTTATCTACAACCGAGTATTCAAGAGAGCTATAAAGCGCATACGTTTTCTATTTTTCATCCACTCGCAGCGTTTGCCTTTACCCAAGGCACAGAATATACGGGCGTTTACGGCGCGGCTGCGCTCTGTTTAGAGCATCATGGACAGACATAATTTTTTTCGAGCCTGTATATTCGTTGCGGGTGGATTGCTTTGCGTACTCGCAAGGCCGCTTGCGGCCTTGAATGCGCTGAGTGAGAATCTTCGCTGCGAAGCGATTTTTTTCGAAGCATATTTTCGCCACCCGCCGGGGTACGACGCGAAAAAAGACCCGTGGATTATGAGAGATGATATGCATAAAATTTTTACTAAAGCGCCACTCGCTTCGTATGTCTACTTCAAGAAGATCGATAAGGCGCTCTGGCGCATTAAACTATTGAAGCCGTTAAAGTTTGAGTTTCCGTTTTTGAATCGTTATGAAATTACATATCTCGAATCGCGCCTAACAAGTTTAGGACAAGCGTTCTATCGTTTCGAACACAAAATCGGACACCGTAAGAGCGTCGAATTTTCACTCGATGCTTTAGAACCAGTCGGCATTTTCATTCAACACGCGGCGACGCACGACCAATTTTTGCATTTGACGTGTCTGCCCGAATAACTGAAAGCAGCTTTAGTGGCGTCGAACAGAATAGCGCAGCGTATCAAGTCGAGCGAAACGAATTTATTCGAGTGGGGTGTGCCGCGTCTCTTGGGCGCGAGCTACGGTTTGTTTTCTCGCCGTGGGGCTAATCCGCGCTGGCCAGAGTTTTTTATTACGGCGTTCGTACTCAGAAAATATCGCGGTAAGAGTTCTTTCTTATTTATGATTCGCAACGCCCTACGTGGCATGCGTAAACATGAAATCGTCGCCGGTGAGGCGAAGACCATCATCGCGCACCTTGTCGGCGCTAAACCGCGCCATTTTTTTCAGTTATCGGGAATCTACCGCGCGTTGCGCGACGAGTCGGGGCCGACGCTTGCGACCGCAACAATTGTCGAAATAGTCCGCATTGCGAACGAAAAGCGTAAGCGCAAAAAAAAATCGCCGCTGCGGCGAGGAGTATCATGAAAGCAATTCCAATCCACAGGGCGGGCGATGCGCTGTCTTTGCATGTCGAAACGTGGAAAGACGTTAAACCCGCAGCGCACGAAATTTGTATTCAGGTTAAAGCGTTTGGACTGAACTTCGCCGACATTGTCGCGCGCAAAGGGCAGTACAACGACGCTCCTCGGTTTCCCTTCGTGCCGGGTTACGAAGTGAGCGGCATTGTGCAAGAGGTCGGCAGCGAGGTTCGCGATTTCATGCTTGGCGACGAAGTGTTGGCGTTGACGCTTTTCAACGGTTACGCCGAATTTGCCGTCGCCGACGCGCGCGCCGCAGTCAAGAAGCCAAAAAATTTGAGTTTTGCCGAAGCGGCGTCGATTCCCGTAAATTTTCTCACCGCGTATCATTCGCTTTTTGAAACGGGCACGCTCATGAAAGGGGCGAAAGTCTTGATTCATGCGGGTGCGGGCGGCGTGGGGCTTGCGGCGATTCAAATGGCGGCGAACCACGGTTGCACTATTTTTGCGACGGCGGGCTCTGAAAAAAAACTCGATCTGTTGCGCGAATACGGCGTGCAACACCCAATCAATTACCAAGAGCACGATTTTGAACGCGAAGTGATGCGCATCACCGGCGGAGAAAAAATCGATGTCGTACTCGATTCTATAGGCGGCGAATATTTCAAAAAAGACTTGAATCTTGTGCGTCCGCATGGGCGCGTCGTTGCTTTCGGCGCGGCGGCTTTTTCAGAACGCAGTATTTTGAAGTTACCTTTTCTTGTGCCGCAGGTAATTAGCATGCTCACGCTCTCGATGATCGATCTCATGATGCATAGCAAGGGTTTTTACGGCGTCAATATGTTGCGTCTTGCGAAAGACAACCCAGAACTCTTACAATACGAGCTCGGCAACGTGATGGAGATGTTCGCGCATAAGAAACTCAAGACTGTGATTTCGCGGCAAATGTCTTGGCACCAGATCGGCGAGGCGCACCACCTGCTCGAAAGCCGCGCGAGCACGGGCAAGATTGTGCTCATGGTCGACTAAAAGTCTATACAAGCGCTGCATCGAGAAGTCGCATTACGCGATTTTATCGATCACCGCATCGAGCTCAGCAATATATTTTTTGTGAGAAAAACGTTGCCGCGCGTCTTGCGCGGCCGCCTGCGCAAAGCGTCGCCGCAATTCGGGAAAGTCTAGTAAAATCCGCAACGATGCGACAAGGTCGTCGGCGTCGTTCGGTTGAAAGAGCAAACCCGTACGGTGGTCGCGTACGATTTCAGGCGTGCCGCCGCTCTGCGTTGCGACGATGGGCAAACCCGCCGCCATCGCCTCGGCCGTTACCATGCCGAATGTCTCTGCCTGCGACGTAAGAACAAAGACGTCGAGCGCGGCGTAGATCGTTGTCGTATCGTCTGTGAACGGGCGAAAGTGGACAGAGCTTTCAACGCCAGCGGCGCGTGCAGCGAGGCGCAACTGCGTTTCATAGTCGGCATGGTCGTCCAGGGTGTTCTCGCCGACTAAAAGTACGTGAATGGGATACCCCTCTGCGATGAGAGCACTCGCTGCTTCAATCAGCAGCGTTTGATTTTTTTGTCGGTCGAAACGACCGATGATTCCCACAATGATGGGTGCGACGGGTAGGTGCAAACGCAAGCGCGCGTGCGTGCGGCACGGCTTTTTTCTAACGAGCGGCTTGAGTTCGATACCGAACGGAATTTCGAAAATACGCTTCTGGTCGAAATGCGTCATGGTCCGCACTTGCGTTGCCAAATAAGGTAAGGGAGTAATCCACGCTTTGAGATGCCGAAAAAACCACGTGTGCAACCAATCGCGCTTTTTAACTCCGATTTGCATGTGTTGCACAAACACAAGCCGGGTTCGATTGAAAGTGAGCAAATTGGCGATAACCGCTCTGCGCATGTCGCGGCTCGTATGTACAAACAATGTGTGGAAACGATTTTTACGAAGAATTTTAACGAGCTGCCAAAGCATCGACCGCGATGCGGCGAGCGTCGTCGTTTTATCGACGAGTGTTAACATTTCAGCGCGCCGATAAATCGCCGTGTTCGCGCGCGCGATGAACGCGATGGGATGCCCCGCGTCTTTGAGCCACACCGCCATACGTATGGCATTCAGCTCTAACCCCCCCATGGCGGCTGAAGTGCAGAAGACGGCGATCGGTGCTGACATTACGGATAGAGACCCACAATAATGCGATTTGGTGCCAGGAGACGCCGAAAAATTTGACGCATATCCGAAGAATGCACCGTTTTCAAAATACCATATTAAGGCCGAACCATCCGCGCGCACCCGACATTTGGTACGGCGATATGACCTGCCATTTTTGTCCCAGCAGGTTTTCGCCGCGTACAAAAATTTTGACTGCGGGCAGCAGCGTGTATTCGACGCCCGCACCGAGCATCAGGTAATCGTTGAGGTAGGTGACGGCGAGCGTTGCGAAGTCGGTTTGTCGGCGCCGGGGCACATATTTAAGGTCGAGACTCAAATCCCATGCGTGCGGCGTAAAATGCAGGCGCGTGAAGAACGCGATCGGTTCGCGCAGCGAAGCGCGATCGATAAAATATTCGCCCGATATTCCGGTGTCGTGATAGAAGAGCGTTCCGAAATTTTGCGCAAGCGACGCCGACGCCTGCACGGCGCGGTAGCTCATGGGTGCAAGTTGCAAGAGCCCCGTCGCCGCGTCGAGGCGCCGATCGAAATACGCGATATAATTCAAGAGCGTCGCCGAAAGTTTGAGGTGTGTTTCTTTGGTGAGATGAAAATTATTCTTGAACGCCGCCTTCCATAAGTCTTCGGCCTGCGAATAACGATACGGCGTTTGGTAAAGCGGAGTAAAAAAATATTTTTGCACGTCGGGCAAGACGCCGCTGCGTTCGATCTCGAGCGTACCTTGGTACCCCGGATAAAAAAAATCGAGCGCGACCTTGGGGCCGATAACGGGTTCGAACCCTTGCGCAAAAAATATCTTCGCGCCGACGGTCGCATCGATCTGTAGCGCTTGATTACTCTCGCCGATGAGAAAGCGCGCGAGCGGAAAAACGTTGCGCGCTTCGGCGTTGCCGCCGCGATAGTACTGCGGCGTCGCGGTTTGGTAATCGGTATTCTGGCCGTACCAGAGATCGCCGCTAATCGTCAGCGCGTTACGCTCGCCGAAAATATATTGCCATTCGAGCGAGGCTTTGATGTTTTGAAAATCCGCCGTTGTGGTATTCGTCGTACCCGTTTGCGTGACGACGCCCTGCGCGAGGTTTCCTGAAATGCCGGTAGTGATGCGCTGGTTCTCGTCGGGGCGAATTTGGTTATCCCATTGAAAGATTCCTAGTTTTTTGTTTTCGTTGCCATAGTTAGAATTCGCTTGTAAGCCGCGCGTCGTTTCGAGGTATTCGGTGCGCAGTAACATTTTGTACGATGGCGAGAAATTGAGCTGGCCGATTAATTTCAACGCATCGTGCGAGAGCGCAGAGTTGGTAATCACGTTGAGGCCCTGCGCTTCGTAATCTTGCTTGTTGCGTTTATATTCGATGAGGTATGCCCCGAAGTCGTCTTTCTTCGTGATATTGATCGCGGCACCGAGCGAGTTCTGCGTGCCGTATTCGGTTTTGATCTGCGCTTTGCGTTCGACATTTTTCGTGCCTTGCCGTTCGACGGGGGTCAAGTCGCGCACTTCGTCTTCCCAACGGCTGAGCTGGCCTTCGGAAATTTTCGGCAGCTCGATTTCGCTCTTGCGCGGCGGCGCGTACTGTTCGTCGTCGCCTTCGACGGTCGTGTCTTTGTCGACAATTTCGTCTTTAGGTTTTTTTTCGGGAGGATTGTCTTTGGCTTTGGGTTTTGTAACCTTATTGAGATTTAATTCGTCTTCGATATTAAGCCCCGGCGTCGAGGGAGTATTTTTTTGCGCCGCGAGTTGTGAAAATAAGGCGCCCACTATTAAGCAATAAAACAAAAATAAACGGTTCATGTTGGTGCCGGGAATAAACTAATCAGAGAGACGGCGCGTAAAGTGAAGGCCAGTGCCTGCGCACCCTTGTCGCAGTTTGCGCGCTTTGCGTGCAAACTGCGATTTTATTTAGTGAAGGTTGGACGCCGCGAAATCCCAATTGGCGAGTTTATCGAGATACGCATTCACATAATCGGGCCGACGATTCTGAAAATCGAGGTAATACGCATGTTCCCACACATCGATCGTGAGAAGCGGCGTCACCCCTGCGGTAAACGGAACTTCGGCGTTGCCGGTCTTTACAATCTTGAGAGTCGCACCGTCTTGCACGAGCCACGCCCAACCGCTACCGAACTGCGACGTCGCTGCGGTAACGAATGCCTCGCGAAATTTTTCATAGCTGCCGAATGCGGCGTCGATTTTTTGCGCGAGAGTTCCGCTCGGTTTGCCGCCGCCACCCGGCTTCATGCTGTGCCAGTAGAAGCTGTGGTTCCACACTTGTGCGGCGTTATTGAAAATACCGACTTTGTCGGTTTTACCGTGCGTCGCCCGGATAATCGCTTCGAGCGATTGGTGTGCGAAGTCGGTATTTTCGACGAGCTTATTCAAATTCACGACATACGAATTGTGGTGCTTGCCGTGGTGGAACTCGAGTGTGTTCGCGGTTATCACCGGCTGTAGCGCATCTTTCGCATACGGCAGTTGGGGTAGTGAGAATGGGGCTTTCGTCTGATCGGCTTTTGTTGAAATTGACATGATATAAATCTCCTTTGTAAAAATATTTACACTTTTATTATACGCATGCCGAACTCAATCGGCAAGAGAAGTCGTTGCACGATGTCTTGACAATACGATTCGGATATATTGCGCGTCACGAGCATGAAAAAAAGATTGATTTTTATTATTCTCGCAGTTGCCTCATGTATGCCGCTCGCAGCTTACACATCGACGAATATTGCGGGCCAAACGGGTCTTATTGCGACGCCGACCGCGCGTATTAATTTTGAAGGCGAAGGCAGCGGCGATGTTGCGGCAAGCGTAGGTTACAATTATGCGAATAACGGTACCGGTTATAGCACGCCGCGCGTGAACGTTGCGCTTTTTGACCGTTGGGAGCTCGGCGGTGCTTATAACTCTGCAAATAATGAAAACGATTTTTTGCTCCACACAAAGCTGCGTTTCTCGCCTTGGTCGGGCAAAGGCAATTCTGCTCTCGCTGTCGGCGGCACTTATCAAAATATGGGAACGAACCCCAGCTTGACTGCGGGCCAATTCTATCTTGCGGCAACGTATACGGCGCAATTTTTTGGTATGGAAGCCGATACGTCGATTGTTCTCGGCAAGACTTTTGGCACGTATGTACCGACGGGTAATCTTGATTTTTCGATGGGTTTCGATTTGAATCTGTTTCCCTCTATCTTTAACGGTTACGTGCGTTGGCTAAATGAACTTTCCAACTATGACTTTATCTATCGCAATGCGCCTACAGCCGCATATTACCGGGGAGCGTTCAATACCGGTATTCGTATACCGATTTTGAAGCACATGGAGAAAATGAAATTTGATGTCAGCTTTATCGTCACCGACGCTCTCGATAACGAGCGCGGCTTTGCGCTTAACGCTTCTTTCGGTACTCGCTTCTAAAACCCGAAAAAGCGTCTGAAATTTCGCCATCCGCTTTTTCTTTTCGGTCTTGTCTGCGGCGCGCGTTTGCCGCCCGGATAGAGCAGAATAAAATTACGGTCGCCGTATGCTCTGAGCATCATCTCGGGCAGCCGTGCATGTATTTTTTCGTCGGGATAATCCGTCGTGCGTTCGATCACGGCGATCGAAAGCGTCGCTGCGTCGCTATCGAGAGTCAAAAGATCTAATCCAGCATGAATATTGCCCGCTTTGAGCCCGAATTTACGGTGCATATTGAATGTTTGCAACTGCTGCGTGAGTTCGGGAAGCACGGTTGTATCGGCAAAGAACACAGGGTTTGCCTTTAATCGCGCCGCCAGATTGAGCAGCAACGGTAGCCACGTATTGATCGACGGCAAGAGGCTTGCGCTGGCGACAAAAATATTTACATGCGTCGTTAGCGCGAGACTCTGCTGCAAATGCGCGGCGATAATCGTACTCGAAGGCGACGCTTCGCTTAACGATTCGAGAAACGAGTATCCCTGTGGTCGCGCTAGTGTCGGTATGACTCCCAAGCCTAATAATATGCGATCGGCTAAGAGCTCGCGCGCCGTGTGCGCGACGGTATCGATGCGGTCGTCGGCGATGCGCGTCGTTAACTCGATGCGATTTTCCGACGATACATAGAGCGGCAAAATTTCATTAAATTGCTCTTCGATTGCACGAATGCGCTCCTCGGATTTTTCGTCGTCGGGTACGATATTTAACGGAAAAATTTTTGCCGACTGCGTCGGGCTACCAAGGTGGCCTGCGAGCGTCAATAGCGGCAGCATCGTTTCGGGGTTACTCACGGGTAAGAGCAAGCGCGGTTCTTGTTCGACGGTGTTTTCGCTTGTGCGGCGTTGCGTCGTGAGAACGCTCACAAAAATCTCATTTAAGAACAGATAAAGACAAATGGCTTGTACGCTAGACACCGGTACCAGGCCACGTGCCATTGCAAAATAAATAAATACAAGCGCCAATGGATTTTTTCTGAGAATCTGCGCCAAATTCATCGCGGCATGCGCATTCGTCGCGCGTAAAATACGCAATGCGATGAAGCGAACGGTAATACTTACGACGAGAAGAAGTAGCGCAAACAATAAGGAGTGTAAAAGTGCTGCGCCGCTAAAGTCGGCGGCAATACCGAATTGCAAATAGAATGCGGGTACGATGATACTGTGTCCTGTAAAACGCAGGCGTTCGATGAGTTTTGAGCCTGTTGTTGCAAAGCGGGCAAAGACAAAGCCTGCCGCGTATGTGCCGAGCAAAGGTTCGACTCCCGCGCGGCGTACCAAAAGTACGACAGCTATGAGCAGCGTGAGTAGCGTATAATAGAGCGCATACGATTCTTCGCCGACGTGGCGTAAGAGAAAACTCAAAGCTTGCGGCATGAGCGAGACAAGCACCAATAGAACGATTAGCGAACCGACGGCGAGCTGCAAAATATCTATCGAAGTGTCGGTACGCAGATTGGCGGCGAGTATAATCGCCACCACAACGAGACCCACTATTTCAGAGATGAACCCCATGAACGACGCTTCGCTCGCGACGCGCGTATTGCGAAACGTGTCGCTGATCGGCGACGCCTTGCGGTCGGGCGCGTATAGCGACGCAATCGTGCCGACGGTGAGCGCTGCAACGAGATCGGCTGCAAAAAACCAATGCGCGGCGAGAGCTACGAAAGTTATCGTAACGAATTGCAAGAAAAAACCGGCGGCGATTGTGCGCGTTTGCCAAGCGAAGTGAATATCCCATTCGAGATCGATCGCCGAGAGAAAAATAACGAAGAGCGCGCCGACTTCTGCGAGTTGGACTAAGAGACTTTGCGCGGTGAAAGTAAACGGCGCAAAGAACGTCAACAACGCACCGGCGATTATAAAGAAAAACGCGGGATGTATGCGCGTTGCGCGCGCTAGCGGAATGCCGACGGCACCGGCGGCGGTAATCGCCAAGAGCGAGTAGAGCGCGAGTTCGAACGAGCTCGGCATACTCTAAGCAGATTTGGCGTTCGGTTCTTTTTCTAAAATTGCGACATAGCGCTCGGCGATGCGTTGCGCGAGATGGCGTACGCGCGCGATGTACGTTTGCCGTTCGGTCGGCGACACTGCGCCGCGCGCGTGCAGCAAGTTAAACGTGTGCGAGCACTTGAGCATATAGTCGTACGCCGGAAAAACCAACGGTTCTTTTTCCCAATCGAGAATTTGCTTCGCTTCGGCTTCGTATTCGTCGAACCAACGAAAAAGTTTTTTCGTATCGGCGACCTCGAAGTTGTAGTGCGAGTACTCCCACTCGGTTTGTTTGTGAATATCGCCGTACTTCGTCGTTTTATTCCATTGAATGTCGTAAATGGTTTCGACACCCTGCAGATACATCGCGAGGCGTTCGAGGCCGTACGTGTATTCGACCGATACCGGCGATAGGGGCATCGATCCGCATTGTTGAAAATACGTGAACTGCGTCACTTCCATGCCGTTCAGCCACACTTCCCAACCGAGACCCGACGCGCCCAAGGTCGGCGACTCCCAATCGTCTTGCACAAAACGCACGTCGTGCTCTTCGAGCTTGAAGCCGAGCGCGCGTAAACTGCCTAAGTATACGTCTTGCGCGTCGGCGGGCGAGGGCTTCATGACGACTTGGTATTGATAATAGTGTTGCCCGCGATTGGGATTTTCTCCGTAACGGCCGTCGGTCGGTCGACGCGACGGTTCGACGTAGGCCACTGCCCATGGCTTTGGCCCCAAAACGCGCAAAAACGTATGCGGGTTAAAAGTACCGGCGCCGACTTCCATGTCGAGCCCCTGCGCGATGACACAGCCGCGCTCGGCCCAATATTGATTGAGCGTGGCGATGATATCTTGAAAATACATAGGGTATTTTGCCGCGCGGCGATAGCACGGCAAATTCAAAGTGGTACGCATGTGCAACAGGGGGCAAAGACCCCTGTTGCATCAAAACTCAAACTCCGCCAAAGCAAACATACCCGTATCGGTGAAATCGTCGCGCTTTGCCGCCGCCGCGATGCCGCTCGCAGTGCGCGTAGTTACTCGCTTCGCCCCCTGCGCGATGCCCAATGCTTCGAGCTTCGCCGGGGCTGACATAAAAAGAATCGGCTCGCTCTTAAACGTCTTGCTGAATTGCTCGGTTTTCGCCTTCACAATCTCGACGCTGACCCCCGTGCGCCCGGCCTCGTTATAATAATCGGCGACAAGAATACTGCCGGGGGCAAGTTCGGTTGCGATTGTGTGGATTGTTCTCTCGACGACTAACTGTGGCACGTACATCGTGACTCCTTCCCAAATCACGAGCGCCTTTTTGCCTTTGAGGCCAAGATCGCTCAAAATATCGGCAAGCGGCTTGCGGATAAGATCGGCCTTTTCAAAACGAATATGGCTCGTGTCGAGTTTGCCGGCTTTAAGTAGCTTCTGCTTGGCTTCACCCGTTGCCGGAAAATCGACCTCGGCGACGCCGTGGCGCATCGAGTCTTTGAGGCGCAGCGCGCGCGAATCGTAGCCCGCGCCTAAGATAACAACGAACATCTCGCGCCCGTGCTGGCGCACGAGGTCGTCGATTGCCGCGTGGCGCAAGATAATCCAATCGAAAAGATACATGAGCAATTTGCGATAACGGTCGCGGCGCGAGCGGTCGGCGTAGTTCGCGAGCCGTTCTTGCATCTTCGGCGACAGAAAAAGGCGCGCGTATTTATCGTTGATTAACGATGTATCGCCGTCCCACTGCTGATCGAGCGCGCGAAAAAAACACACCATCTCGGCGGTGCCGCTTGCAGACCCTTCTTCCATGGCGGCATGGTGTGGTTTATAGTTCGTGTGTCGAGCAAAGCCGCGACAGACGAACTTTATTCATACCAGCCTTTTTCGCGACAGACGCCGCTCACAAAACTATTTTCATTACCCTGAATTTCCTCGATGAGCTTCGCGCGCTTGCACTCGGTTTCGTCAATCGGATCTGCTTTATCCCACGCCTCGAAAAGCTTGCGGCTCTTATCGCCGATAATGCCACGCCCCGGATACGCGGCGTTCATATAAAAATAAACGCGCGCAATATCGCCGCGAATCGCCTGACGCGGTTCGACGACACGGTCTTCGATATAAAATTCGCATTTGCCGTACGCGGATTGCTTTTCGTTCACAAGACCATAACGGTAGTTGCGGCGGTCGCCGTTGAGTTCGCCGATGGCGGGGTAGAGGTTGTAAAGATCTGCCTCGATGCGGCGAAATTCGGCATTCGCTTTGCGCGCGCAATGCCGACCTTTATACGGCCGGCCATCGCGGTGTACGCAATCCGCATGGCCTTCGCGCCATTCGACGAAGCTGCGGCCAAAGTTTTCGGCGGGCACGACGTGCTCCCATTCGATGCGGTTCGCGCGCACGTTATCATTGTGCGGTTCATAGCCGCACTCGGTACGGTCGATCGTCTTTTCGACAATCGCGCAATTGCAATAGAACGTGTGCGGGTGCGCGGCGATGAGGCGTTGGCCCAAACGCTTCGCTTTGCTGAACGATAAAATTTGCTCGTTGCCGTCGGCGCTAAGTTGCGCGAGCGATGAGAGTAAGAGAAGGGGGATTAACCACTGTCGCATGCGCCATGAGCTGTGTAGTTCGTTCAGCCGACAACACCAAAAAAATTGACGCGCTGACGAATTTGCCGGATTCGCCAATAATCTTTGCTTACCAATTTAGGTGGCTCTGCCACCTAAATTGGTAAGCAAAGAAGAAGAGAAGCTAGCTCAGTCGGTAGAGCAACTCCCTTTTAAGGAGTGGGTCCCGGGTTCGATTCCCGGGCTTCTCAAAAGGGCCGGTGAAAAGAGGTGCAAATCTTTTCCATCAGCCTTAGAAGGATTAGTCCCCTTCGTCTAGCGGTTAGGACTCGGGATTTTCATTCCCGCAACAGGGGTTCGATTCCCCTAGGGGACGCATTAAGATGTAAAACCGGCGCGGGTCGCTCTCGTTCTTGAGGGCGACCACTTCGGGGCGGATAAAGTGTCTGAACGGCGCCTTGTAAGCGATCGTGACGGTCTTATCTTCGTTGTAGGTAATGCTCTCGACAAGCTTTTTGAGCGCGCTCAGTTCGCGTTCGTTTGTAGACAGTGCATTTTGTAGCTCTGAATGCTTCGCCTCGTATGTGCTCTTGTCGATATCCATCGACAGGCAAATGTCAAGCAGTCGCGCTATCTTGCCGCGTGGCTCGGCCATCTTATGCTCGATAGATTTTATGCGTGGCTCTATTTCTTTGCTCGACTCTTCGAGTCTGCGTTCTCAACTAACTTTTTGTCGGTCATGCTGTAGCCCAACGGAGCGCGCATCGGGTAGCCGCCACTTTTAACCTTCTTGTTTAGAACCCTTCACTCAGTGAATCGTCACCCCCGAGTTAATCAGACTTTGTACTTTTACATAGTCGGTCATGTTGCGCATGAGCCTGTCTGTTTTCTCTAAGATTAGATGGCCGATGTTTTTTTCGACGACGAACTTTAAGACATTCTCGAACTCTTGTCGCTGCTTTTGGTCGCCCGCCGATTCGGCGAAAGTAAAGATGTGCACTAAGTCGGGCTTCTTTTGCGTCGCATATTTCTCGTTTAGCTCATGTTGCGCGTCGAGGCTAAACCCGTCTTCTTGGCGCGCTGACGATACTCGATTGACGATGACTACTTTTTGCATGCAGCGTTACGCGCGCGAGAACTGACAATGTAAAGCTGAAAAGTCAGTATATTGGCACACCCAGTAGGGGAAACCGAACCGGTGGGCAGATTAGCTATTTTTTGTATAGCAAAAGGTCATTTCTTTGTTGACATGGTAACGTATTTTTATTACTTTATCAAAGTTGAAAGAAGCTCGAATGAAGTTGCCCAACCATGAAAAAGCGATCGTAGCGATGGAAAAGCTAATGAATTACATATTGTCTACTTCGCACCCCGTGGGGGCGTCGAAAGCTGCATTTTTCAAAAAAGTCGGTTTTACGGCCGTAAACGCCACAGAATTAAGGGATGAGTTATTAGCGATTGCAAGAGGCGATGTTTACGAGGTAGAAGAAAAATAATTTGGTAGCAACTATGTTATTCTTGGCAACCTTAGAGGCATCGTGAAGATAAAGACCGTCTGGACAATCGACAAGGGAGACGATACCCCACGTTTTGTAACAGCTTATCCGTACAAGGAGAAAAAATGAACGAGTTAGAAACAATCGTATTAAGTCGAGACATCGATGCTCACGGATTGAGGTCTGGCGACATTGGTGCTGTGGTGCATGTGTACGACGGCGATGCATTTCAAGCTGAATTTGTCACAGGCGATGGAAACACAATCGCATTGCTTGACTTGACTATCGCCGACGTACACTCGATGTCCGAACAGGAAATTTTGCACGCAAGAAAGCTATCGGCTTAAGTTATAGATGCGAAAAAATATACCGGACTTTGTCTCGGCGCAAGAGGGGCAGTTTGCGACAATTTCTAAAAATTACGAAAAGGCGATTCGCGAAGCTATAGAAGATTATGGGGGTATGGCGATTTTATCGCGCGCGCTCGGCGAGCACAATCGATATATTGCCAACATGTTTAATGCGCGTCTTGATTTCAAGACGCTTCGTCGAACCGCACTACGAATCGCTGATCTATACAGCACGAAAAATCTTGAACACGCCGAACCCGGCCAAAGCCACGAGTAGCGCGCCGCCGCCCCACTTAACCCACCGCCACCGTGTCGCATCAGCCTGATTCTTCGCAGCGCTCGTCTCTGCCTTCTGCCGTGCTGCGTCCGACGTAGCGAGTAGCTCTGTCGAAGCGTTCAGCGCGCCGACGACTTTATCTCTGTGCGGCCCGGTGGGGATGTATTGCTCTGCAATCTGGACGGCTTCGGTGTTCGCGACTTGCTGCTCGACCACATCGCGCGTGAGTTGCCGTGACGCACACCGCGTAACGAGTAGCGCGATAATAATTACCGTGAGAATGACGACAAGACGCCAGCACTTCATTTTCTCCCCCGCCATGCAGCAATTGCCGATTTCGCCAGCTCGCGAAAGAACGTGATAAACCCGGCGAGTTCGGCGAAAGTTCCCGTGAAGTGGAAACCCATGCCGTCGAACTTGCCTTTGTCGCCCCACGCGCCGCCGAAAAAAAGCAGCGCTAACCCCGCGACGTGAAAGAATGTCACACCGCGCATGAAGCTGTCGAACCATTGCCATATTTCAGATTTTGCCATATTAACCTCGTTATGTCTCATCATTCTATCCATTTTGGATTGCTTCCCTCTTTATAAAACCATGCGAAAGATTCAATGGGCCGCGAGTCAATCCACGCGCCTTTTGCGAAACGCTGCGTGATCGATCGAGAAACGTCGAAGCGCGTATCGTCGGTCGTAGGCCACGGGTCGTTGACCGCGATGTAAAACTTGCCGCTCTCTTTGTACCAGCCGGTCGCGGTTAGCGAGTGGTGCCCGTCGTGGCGTAGCTCGACAAGCGTCTGCCACGATAACAGATTGATTATCTGTGAGCAATCCGCCGCGCCCTTTTTGTCGCGAGGAATCGCAGCGTATTCTTTTTTGTAGCCAACGAGGCCGACCGCCGCCGCGCACTTTTCGTGGCCGATTTTATGAATAGCCTCGCAAGTTAACGCTTGCTCCGAAGTGGCCAAAATCACTTGGGAAGAAACTCACTGTGAGAAGCTGTGCGTGCTCTTGGGCTTCGAGCTCTTTCGGCCG
>JAFEGD010000070.1 GCA_018240245.1 Spirochaetota bacterium
CGATTTTCCACGACCATAAAACGGTCGTGGAAAATCTTTATGCTAAGGTTCAATAAAGCTATTTTCGACTAATTTGCACAGCGCATCGACCGCCTCGGCCTCTTTTTCGCCTTCGGCAATCACAACGATGCGGGTGTCGCGTGTCAGCGCAAGCATCATCAATCCCATGATACTCTTGCCGTTAATGCGCTGCCCGTCTTTCTCGACAAAAATTTCGCAGGGGAATTTATTAGCTAACTTCACAAACACCGCAGCGGGGCGCGCATGCACTCCCGCTTCGTTATGAATCATTACCGTGCGTGAAACCATGTTCAGTTAACTCTCTACCGCTTCTTTAATCATGCGGGCAAGCCGTTCTTGAAACTTCTTCGCCGCGTTGTGCCCGCGCGATTTCAAGTTGAAATTCTTCGCTGCAGTTTCGAGAAGCACGGGCACGTTTCGCCCCGGCCGCACCGGAATCGTCATCACCGCGATTTCGACCCCTAAAATTTCTTCGGTATGATCTTCAAGTCCCAAACGGTCGTACTCTTTTTTCTCATCCCAGTCCTCGAGATGCACAATGAGGTCGATACGCTTCGATGCGCGCACCGCCCCTGCGCCGAAAAGATCGCTGATATTGATAATACCCAAGCCGCGTATCTCGAGATGGTGCTCGATGGTTTGCGAGACAAAGCCATAGAGGCGCGTACCGTCGCGGCAAACGATGCGCACCGCGTCGTCGGCGACAAGGCGATGCCCGCGCTGCACGAGTTCGAGCGCCGTTTCACTTTTACCGACGCCGCTTTTACCCTGAATCAGAATGCCGACGCCTAAAACTTCGACCAGCGTGCCGTGTAAAAGCGTCTGCGGCGCCAGCGCCGCGTCGAGAAAATCGGTAAAAAGAATAATAAACTTGCTCGTACTGAGCGAAGAAACGAATACGGGTATACGATTTATTTTCGCATGCTCTAAAAATTGCTCAGGCGGAAAATTTTCGTGAGTGAAGACAATCCCCGTTATAGGATAATTAAAATAACGTTCGAGCGATTCGCGTAAGTTTTCGGGAGCGACGCTGCTGACAAACGCATGCTCGCCTTGCCCGAAAACTTGCATGCGGTCGTGCGCAAAGTGTTCGAAAAAGCCGTTGAGCGCAAGCCCGGGACGATTGACGTCGATTTCGCGCAGCTCGCGATCTAAGTCGGCGTCTTCATTGATGAGGCGTAACTTGAGCCGATCGGCGTCTTTAAGTAATTCACGAATTTTTACCGATTTCAGGCGGCTGGCCTCTTAATCATGATGCCGCCCGCAAGCGAGTGAAAGATGACATTGAGGCGGCCCGACTCTTCATTGACAAACGCGAGATATTCGAGACTCGCTTCGTTGAGTACGTCGAGCGCTTCGGCGACGGTAAATTTCGATACGGGATAAATCAACTCGGCGAGTTTTTCGAGGTTGTCTCCCGATAGGCGCACGACGGTTTCGACAAAGCCGCCGCCGTTGCTCGGTTGCACCAGACTATAATTGCCGTCGTTGCGTGCGGTAACTAAGCCGTAGTTTTTTTGGTCTACGTGATGGTAGAGCAGAAAACTAAATTTTTTCGTGCGCAACTGTAAAATTGCCTCGATGTCGCTCATCGGCTTCATCTCGGCGTCGTGAATTGCGATTTCGGTTTCGTCTTGTTGTACGCGCTCTTTGCTCTGCGGCAAAAACACTTCGCGCGCGACGGCTGCCTTCTCTTCAAATTTTTTCCGGTATTTATCGATCTGGTTATTTAAGACATCGAGCGCGTTATCGATCGCCGCATAAAGATCTTTGTCGCTTTTCTTGAGATGAAACACGGTCGCATCGCCGTGTACGGTAATCTCGAAAAACTGATTTTGACGTTCGAGCGAAAAGCGCACATCGACGCCTTCGATGTGGTGCAGACGTTCTTTGAGTTTTTCGATCTTTTTGCCCGCGTATGCTTTGATCGCATCGGTCGGAGGGAGGTTTTTGAAGTAGTATGCTATTTCCATAAGGCGATTATAAACCTAACGAGAAAGCATCGAGCGTTTTTTGCTTTTTTTTGGAAAAATGTCTATGCAGGCCTATTTAGACGCGATACCAAATTTCGCAAGTTCGGCGTCGATTTTACCGGTGAGTATCGTATACCACATGCGCCAGTCGGAAATAAACGACTTGAGCGGGTATTTGAATGTTGCCGGGCGATTCTTTTCGATGAAAAAATGCCCGACCCAAGCAAACGCATAGCCGCTCACGAGCGCCGTCAACAGTAGCCAATATTGCGCTGCGCCGATCGCAATCCCCACGAGGACAATACCGAGCGATGAGCCGATAAAGTGCAGGCGACGGTTCGCCGCATGCGTATGCTCGTGCAAATAAAACGGCCAAAATTCTGCGAGTGTCGTGTAGTGATTTTTCCGCCATGCATGCGTCGCAAGGTGCGGGCTTTGCATGACGCGCGCGGCACCCGCATACGCAGCGCTCGCGACTTTTTGGGCGCTCTGCCGCTTAGCCGTTCGTTTTTTCGATTTCACTACAGGCTTCTTTTTGGGCGATTTTTTCTTGGTCGGCATCATTCTCTCCTAAAATTTATCGGGCGGCGTCACGCGCGCGACGCGCCATTTGTAAGAGTTCTTTAGAATAGAGCTCGCCGACAAGCTTATTTTGCACCTTCAGCGCCGTCGCTTTGAGACTGGCAAGTTCTTCGGCATTCGGTTCGACCTTTTGCACGCCTTTACGGAGCAACACCTGCAACGATTTTTCGTTCTCGCGCCTGAGCTCGAGTGTCAGTTGGTATGCGTATTTTTCGAGTGTCGAATGCACGATCTGTTTCTGTTCGGCAGTCAACCGATCGTATGCAGATTTCGATAACAGCGTCGCTCCGGCTGCGTTGGCGAGTCGACTATTCGTGATATATTTTGCTTCGCGAAACCACTGCAAGCCGATCGCACCGTAAGGTGGCGCATAAAACGCATCGATGCCGCCGGTCTTGAGTTGCGGCAACACCGCCTCGAACCCCAAGTACACGGGCACAAGACCATATTCGGCGAGCATCGCCTTCACGAGCGGATCGCCCTTCGGTGCCCAAATTTTGACACCCTGCATGTCGGCGTATTTGGTGATCGGTTTATTTTTACTCATGAGATAGACGAAACCGTTTTCGCCCCAACCCGAAAGCACGAGCCCTTGCGCGAGAAATTTCTTCGACAGCTCGGGATAGATTTTTGCGACAACCGCATCGATCTGCCTTGTGTTCTCAAAAAAATAAGGCAGCTCAAAAAGGCGCGACTCGGGAACAACGAGCCCCAACGTCTGCCCGGTAAACGAAGCGATGTCGATCGTGCCCGTCTTGAGCTTGCGCATCACCGACGGTTCGTCGCCCGCGATACCGCCGTAGAAAACTTTGACCTGCACTTGCCCGCCGGTCTTCGCCGCAATTTCATCGACGCAGTGTTTGATCGTCTTCGCCCACACCGTGTTCTCGGGCGCGAGTGTCGCATATTTGAGCGTCACTTCTGCGCGAGCAAAACTGGGCAGCGCAAATGCAGCCAATGCGCAAAGGCGGATTATCTTCTGTAACAGATTCATAACCGTAGACCGCGCACGGCGCGCGCGGCGTCGAGCATAAAAAAAGCGGGCTAAACTAGTTTATTTAACTCCGCAGTCAATGCCCGCAGCGGAACAACTCGGCTACCGGGTAAGGCTCGCGCCTTTGCAATGTCGCTAACTATCCATGTTTCGATAATGTCGAGACCGCTCTTTTCCATCAGCTTCTTTTGTTCTGCACCAAGATTGGTAGGTGTTACTTTAACTTCTAGTGCGAGAAATCGGTTGTTACCCAGATCGATCAGGAAATCGATCTCTACACCTTCTTTATTTCGCAAAAAATAAACGTTAGACTTAAAACCGCGATTCGTAAAAAATCGATCGACCTCGCCTAAAACCAAATTCTCGAACAAATGACCGAACGCAGGGCTTACAAGAAGCGGCTGGAACTCGCTCCAACCTTGAAAGCGCGTTGCCAACCCCGTATCTTGAAAGTAGAGCTTCGGCGTCTTAATCCAACGCTGGCTACGATTATTGTAATATGGCGGCAAAAGTCGCAGAATCCCATTTTCTTGTAAAATATGTACCCACGATTGTACGGTCGTCGTCTCGACTCCACAGTTACGCGCAATATCCGACGCATTAAAAAGTTGCCCGACACGCCCGGCGGCCAGTTGCGCTGTCTTTATAAAAGCAGCTTTACGTTCGATACCCGCTGCAATAACGATATCTTTTTCGATAAAAGTCGAGATGAGATCGTCGAGGTACCGTGTCGGTGAAAGCGAGGTATTCGCGTGTAA
>JAFEGD010000071.1 GCA_018240245.1 Spirochaetota bacterium
AAGGCGTCGATGTTAAGATTACAAAGAACGGCCATTTCGATAATTTTAGCTGGCTCTCACTCCGAGACGAGAGAGTATCTGAAGAGCGCCCCGAATGGGATTACGATTTTAGCGAGACAGAATTACCAATACCCGCGCACGAGTTTCGTAAAGTTCTCGAAGCGACAGAATACTCGTCCGACCTTTTCTATTTTTCCCGAGCATACCCTCAGCGACCGGCGGTTAGAAAAAATCGTCACAAACTTGAACTACCAACAGCAGGTGAAACAGCGACAAGAGAAAGTGCGTTTTCAGCAGATTGTGCAATATCTCAACCGCACGCGCGATTATGGAGGGCATTCTCGACGCTTCGCGTTTTTCTGGCATAGCCAATTATAACGCAAATGGAGAAATGGTTCTTTGTAACCCGACTTTTCTCGATCTATTCGGCGACGACATTCGCAAGCGGCCGCTATGCGAACTATTCTTAAATCGCGAGCATTGGCAAGATTTTCTTGCTAAGCTCGATTCAGACGGCGGTATTTTTGGCTCGATGGATCTCTTGCGCTCCGATGGGTCGCACTTACAAGCGCAAACCGCTTGTACGCTTCGCAAGGGCACTGCGGGTGAAAACATCGGTTACTTATTGATTGTAAGAGACGAATCCGAAGAGAGAAGCCTGCGTCACGACCTCGAACGCAGTTACCGCGAATTAGAAGAAAAAGTCGTCCAACGCACGAGCGAGTTACGCAAAACGCTCGATGAAGTACAACGGCTCAAACAAATGCAAGACGGCGATTATTTTTTGACGACTCTACTTCTCGAACCGTTGAGCCTCAATTCGGTCGATTCGCAAAATTTTTCGATCGAGACCTTCACCCGCCAAAAGAAAACGTTCGCTTTCAAGGCGCGCGAATATGAAATCGGCGGCGATCTCAATATCGCTTGCACGCTACAGCTGAGACAAAAAAAATATACGCTCGTCCTTAACGGCGACGCGATGGGCAAATCTATCCAAGGCGCCGGCGGCATACTCGTCTTAGGGTCGCTAATGCGCGCTATCATCGAACGCAGTCGCCTGAGTCCCATCGAGCGCGAATATTATCCCGAACGCTGGCTAAAAAATGCGATCAATGAAATTCAGTTGGTGTTCGAAAGTTTCAACGGTTCGATGATGGTATCCGCAATCATCGGTCTCCTCGACGACGAGACGGGGTGCCTCTACTATGTCAATGCGGAACATCCGGCGCCGGTTGTTTTTCGTGATAATTGCGCGGCATTTATCGATCAGGGGACACCCGTTCGTAAGATTGGAATTCCGGGTGTGTATGCGCAGACACGGGTGCGTATTTTTAGACTCTTACCGAACGATGTACTTTTTTTCGGTTCTGACGGTAAAGACGATTTGCTCTTAGAAAGCATCGACGCGATTAGAAAAGTTAACGAAGACGAAAATCTTTTCGTTCGCGCCGTTGAAAAATCGCAAGGTAGCCTCCAGAAAATTATCGCACAAATTGAACGTTCTGGAGAGATTATGGACGACTTGTCGCTACTTCGAATTGCCTACCATCCGCAGCAGATTAAAGCCCCAGCGAACCTATCGGTTGCGCGTGGAAAACTCTTACAAGCGCTTGCCGAGAGCAAGAATGCGAACGACGTAGAAAGGTGTCGAGCGCTGTGCGAGTCACACATTAACGCTTATCCCGACGATGCGGATGCAATAGCACGGATGGGACGATTTTATAAGAACGGACGTAATTATGCCGCAGCAATCGATTGCTTCGAGCGCTTGCGTCTGCGTGGCAAAGCAAGTCTGAAAGTCTTGCAATTGTTAGTCGATTTGCACGCTTATTCGGGTAATCTCGCTCGGGCTGCGCAGATTCTCGAAGAATGCCTCGAGATGGATACTCAAAATACAAAAACTCTGCAGTTAGAACGTAGCTTAAAACGCAAGCAAGCGGCAGAAAACAATCAAACTACGGCTGCCTAAATCGCTTGGCGCGCTGTGCAGTATCCCCGGCTCAACGCTATGCGCCCATTAGCCCATCGCATATCTACCAGCCCCCGGCTATGGATCTCCATAGCCGTCGGGCTATGGATTTCCATAGCTGGCTGCGGCGGCGAAAAGCTGGTATTCCAAGAACTCCCCTTGGGTATACCCGCCGACACCGTGCTCACGTCGCACGACGGCGTGCGCGAGAACCCCGCCGCGAGCCTCGGCAAAGCCAACCTGTTCTTCTTCGGCTACACACGCTGTCCCGATTTTTGCCCCGTGGCATTGCATAAAATCGAAACCGCCATTAAAGGCGATGCCGCTTTACAAAAATCGCTCCGCCTGATTTTTGTGAGCATCGATAGCAAACGCGAAACGCCCGCCGACCTCAAGCGTTATCTCGCGCCGTACCCGTATGCGCGCGGTTATACGGGGTCGGCGGCAGAAATTCAAAAGCTCGAAAAGGCGTTTGGTTCGTACTCGGCGCCCGAACCCGACGGGCGGCTCTCGCACTCGCTTTATATTTATCTCGTCAACGCGCATGGTAAGGTCGTCTATCTTTTGCGCCACGACGACCCGGCAGAGAAGATACGACGGGCGCTGGAGCAACTTCTTCATTAATTTATCGGTCACTGCGCGCAGTCGAAGTGACCGAACAAAACTATGCAAACCTACTCCGATGAGCTACTGCGACTCGCAGAAACGACACCGATTAAAATACCCGTTGGCGTCATCGTAAGCGAGCACGCGAACAAGTTATGCGGCGATCGCATTGCGGTCGCACCCGCAATAATCGGCAACCATATTCGCGAAATACGCTGGCGCGTCGAAGGCTGCGCTATCTTGAAAGCGAGCGCAGCCTTCATGGCACGTACGTTAAAAGAACAATCGCTCAACGCCGCGTACGTTGCCATCGAGCGCTTTGAAAAATCGTTCGACGAAGAAAACGATTTACGCCAGAGCGCGTTGGCGCCGATCTATCGCCTGCCCGCGCGCTATAAATGCGCGCTCTTACCCTGGCTCGCTCTGAAAGATTTTCTGCGCGAGCATACTTGAAGTGTCTGCGTCGATGCGGATTTCTTTTTGCAGTTTGGCGGCGAGCGTAGCGGCGTTCATTTCACCCAAGTCGAGCTTACGCAACAACACCAAGGCCGCCGCGCGCTTTTTGTCGCCGACGCCGGGAACGCCGTCGAAAAGTGATTTCAAGTTGCGCTTCATGCGCCGATTGCGGTGGTAGGCCACGGCAAAGCGATGCGCTTCGTCGCGCGCACGGCGTAAAATTTGCATGCCCGGCGATTCTTTATCGAAACGCAAAATGCGCCCGTCTTCGGTGTAAATTTCTTCGAGCTTCTTCGCCAGCCCCATCATGGGAATATTCATTTCTGCATTTTCTCGCGCCTTGAGCGCGGCGGTAAGTTGCGTCGAACCGCCGTCGATGACGATAAGGTCGGGCGCTTTCACTTCGCCCGACGCAATACGCTTGAGGCGCCGCGCGATAACCTCGTGCATACTCGCCGGGTCGTTCGCGCCTTCGACGGTCTTAATCTGGTATTTACGATACCCCGGTTTGTACGGCAAACCGTCTTTGAGCATCACTCCGCTCGCGACCGAGTCGGTGCCCTGAATGTTCGAGATGTCGTAACATTCGATCGTCTGCGGCGACTCTTTAAGCCCCAAAAATTTTTGAATCTGCCTGAGTCCCAAGCGTTGATTGCGCAGCGTTTCTGCGAGCAGCCGTTCGCGCATCGTGAGTCGCGCGTTATTTTCGGCCATCGCCATCAGCGCAGGGGGATTGATCTCTGCCTGCGATTCTCTGATCTTAGCGGAGAATTCGTCGAGCGCGACAACGTGCAGTGTTGCACCGCTGCGCTCGGCGAGCGCTACACTCCATTCGGAAAGATCGAAACCATTCGGGATAACGATAAAAGACGGCAAATCGAGCATGTTGAGGTAATACTCGCGAAAGAATGCTTCGGCAAAATCACGCTGCGTAAACTCACCGGCCGCTAAATCGGTTTCAGTAAGCGAGAAATTTTCTTTGGCGATAAGTTTCGCGCTACGAAATTTGAGCAGACAAATTTGTGCCATACTCACACCCCCCTTCGCAAGGGGGGAGATACCGTAGGCGGTGGCGGATAAATCTTCGACTCGTAGCGAAAGCTCTTGCCGTAACGCCGCTATATCCGCCGAATAGACGCCGACGATATCGAAATCGAGTACGCTCTCGCGCATTTCGACTTGCGGTTGGCTGTTGCGTTCGTTAAAATAGGCGAGCACGTCTCGGATGCGCGCCGCTTCTTCGAACTTTGTCGCTTGCGCTAACGAGTGCATGCGCTCTTCGATTTTATGCCGCGCATCGCTATCGCTCCCCGATATGAAGTCGATCACTTGCTCGACAATTTTCGCATAGTCTTCGCGCGAGATTTTTTCGGCGCATGGCGCAAGACATTTTTTTAGATGATAATTGAGACAGGGTTTCGCCGGCTTGGCGAGCGGCAGCTTCAACGGCCGGCGGCGTAACGGAAATAAATCTAACGCGAGTTGCACTTTCTCGCGCGCCACCTGCACTTTCGTGAACGGGCCATAATAGAGATTGCCGGGCACACGACGGCGCGTCAGATAAATGCGCGGAAACGCCTCGCTTGTCGAAATGCAAATATAGGGATATTGCTTATCGTCTTTGAGGCGCACATTGTAGAGCGGGCGGTGCTTTTTGATGAGATTATTTTCGAGCAGTAGCGCCTCGGTTTCGTTGTCGGTCGCGATCCACTCGATGTGCGTCGCGCGGCGCATGAGAAACGTCGTCTTGAGATCGTCGGACGTAAGATACTGTTTGAGACGTGCGCGTACGTTGCGCGCCTTGCCGACGTACAGGGGCTTCTTGTCGCCTTCGCTCTCGAACCATTGGTAGACACCGAAGCTGGTGGGGGCAAGCGCAACGCGATCATTCAGAGAAAGTATGTCTGCCATAGATGCCCTTCAGGCTGCAAAGAGAGTATAGGCAATCAAGCCATGTTTGACAAATGATTTTTCTATACGATTTTTTTGATCCGGCTATGCGGAAACTGCTGCGGGATACAAAATCGGCAACTGCTGGCCTGTCTTCGCCGCCGAAATACGCCAACCGCGCGACGTGCCTTTATAAAGATCGTACTCGTCGCTTTTTTTTTCAAAGAGAAGAGTCCAAAACTGAAAATGCTTATCGACAACCGATTGCTTGATATCCTTCAGTCGCGTTTGCAGAGGACACTTACCCCGAAATTCTTTCATAAAGATGAGACCGATAAATTTCCCTTGCGCATCGATATACGGTTCGAGCGGAAACGTGCGGCAACAAATCGAGCGGTTTTCGCGCTCGCAGTGCGCAATCCCTTTGCATTCGCAAAAAACGAGAAGTTTTGTCTCGTCTTCTTTTTTCATTTTTTTGTCGACATCGGTCTTCGGTTTCCATCGCGCCCATAACTCAGTGCGCTTCGCGAGGTAGGCGAATTCTTCGCGGTAGAGCATCGGCACCGCGTTCTCGACGCTACAACACAACGGTTCACCGCCGTTTTTGGGTGCGCACAACTTACCGCAGTCGTACGGTGTCAGGCTTTCGTCTAAGAGATCGTAAAAGTAGCGAATTTCTTCTGAAGTAAGTGGAATGTTTCGAGATGTAGATTTTGTCATAGAGCGCCAAAAAACAGTGTGCGGGCGCTCCACAAAATTTTTTTCAATGACACCGTCGTCGAAAAAACTTAGTCACGCAGCGCGCGAAGAATCTTGCCACATGCGTTGATAGAAAATAAACTAAAAAGACTTGCCCGGCAATTGCGTTGGCTCATCTTTACCCATGAGTATATGGCAACGGTTTAAGCGCGCTTTGCGCTCGATTTTCGGCGGATGGGTTTCTGAGATGGAAGATCCGGCGCTTATTTTAGAACAGAACATTCGCGACATGCAAGATAAAGTTCCCAAAATGAACGAGAATATCGCGATGCTCAGAGCGAACGCAAAACTCGTCGATAAAGAAAAGCAAAAACTCGAGGGCGAGCAAGCGAAGCTCACCGCAAACATCAAAGCGGCTATTAGCCAAAACCGCGAAGACATTGCGGGCGAATACGCCCTGCAATTAGAACAGAACAAGGCGCAAGTCGCTAAACTTGAAGGCCAGCTACAGCAAGCGAATGCGGCGGCGGTCAAGGGCGAAGAGGCGAAGGCGGCATTTATGAAAGAACTCGATAGAAAAACGAAAGAAGCGCTCGACGCGATCGAAACCGCGAAACGCGCGAAGTGGCAAAAAGAAGTCGCCGACACGATGCAGCAATTCACCGCCGGCGGCGTCGATCACACGCACGACGAGATGGTCAAACGTATCGAGAAAGAAAGCGCGATGTCCGAAGCGCGGCTCGATATGGCGGTCGACAACACGAACAAGGACAAGCAAAAAATCGAAGCCGACGCCGAAAAGATTCGCGCAGCAGAACTCGTGAAGCAATTCAAAATCGAAATGGGCGTCAGCGGCAATGCGGCGGGTACGCAAGAAAAATCGGCGGTGAAGTCCTGAGCGGCAATTAAGCGTGTCGTTGCGTAGATAGCTTCTCAATACACAACGCCGCCGCCACCGATACGTTGAGAGATTCGACGGCGCCCGAACCCGCAATCGTAAATTGGTGCGTACAGCGCGCGGCGAATTGCGGTGGCAAACCTTTCTCTTCGTTGCCCAAGCAGACGATAACGGGCAATTGAGATTTCGTAAGAATACTCTGTAGCGCTGGGAGTTTTTTCTTTTCGGGCTTCAACGCCGCCGCGACCGCAAAGCGCTCGGCCGTGCCCAAGAAAAACTCCACATCGTCGTCGAAAACGTAGATCTCTGCATGCGTTAACCCGCCTTCGGCGACGCGCCACGCCGATGCGGTCATCGCCGCCGCAAAGCTCGCGCGGCTCAACGCCAAACGCCGCACACCAAAAAACGCCGCCGTGCGAAATATCGCGCCGACATTGTGCGAGTTCATGACGTCGTTGAGGCAGAGTGCAGGCGCGTTCGCCGGTAGCCGAGCGAGACGTTCAGCCACCGGCGGATGGATGACTGCGGCGACACCTTGGTGGTGCGAGGTGTCGGCTATTTTTTTCAGCTCTTCGCTCGTCACGAGGCGATACGTTTTGCGCTTCTGTGCGAGTATTTTGCACGCAGCGGCAAAATTAGGTGCTCGGTCTTTGTCGAAGAACAGGCGTTCGATGAGATGCGGCGTATGGCGCGCCACCGCGCTCACCGAAGACAATCCGCAAATGGTGATAAGGGGGTCTGCCACGCGGCAAGTTTTAATTTTCGCTCAGAGTGGCGTTTGTTTTTGCGATCTATGCCCGCAGCACCCGGCACCGAAATCGCGTTGCGCATCGGCGACGACATGCACCTGCACCTGCGCGACGGCGCTGCGCTGCATGCGGTGCTGCCGCACACGGCGGCGCAGTTTCAGCGCGCGATTGTGATGCCAAACTTGAAGCCGCCGGTGACAACCGTCGTCGAAGCTGCCGCATACCGCGAACGCATTCTCGCCGCGCGGCCGAGCGAGTCGCCATTTGAGCCGCTCATGACGCTATATTTAACACCCGCGACGACGGCGGCAACAATCGAAAAAGCGCACGCGAGCGAATTTGTGCATGCGGTAAAATTTTACCCCGCCGGTGCAACGACGAATAGCGACGCAGGGGTTGTGAATCTCGCAAGCATGTATTCAACTCTCGAAGCGATGGAAAAATTCGATCTGCCGCTACTCGTACACGGCGAGGTCGTCGATGCGAACGTCGATGTGTTCGACCGCGAGCGCGTCTTTCTCGACCGCGAACTCGAACCGCTCACGCGGCGATTTCCGCAGTTGCGCGTCGTGTTCGAGCACATCACCACGCACGAGGCCACCGATTTTGTCGCAGGCGCGCACGCGCGCGTTGCCGCCACGATTACCGCGCACCATCTTCTCATGAACCGCAATGCAATTTTTGCAGGCGGAGTCAGACCGCACCACTATTGTCTGCCGGTGTTAAAACGCGAAGAGCATCGCCTGCGACTGCTTGCTGCTGCGACCTCGGGCAATCCCAAATTTTTTGCCGGAACCGACAGCGCCCCACATGCGCGCCACACTAAAGAAAACGCCTGCGGCTGCGCGGGCATCTATACCGCGCATGCGGCGTTAGAGCTGTATGCCGAGGCCTTCGACAGCGTCGATGCGCTCGACAAGTTAGAAGCGTTTGTTGCCGAGTTTGGTGCGCGTTTTTATCGCTTGCCGTTGAATACGTCGCGCCTGCGGCTGCGCAAAGAAGCCGTCGCCGTGCCGCAAAGTTTTTCGATGGGTGACGATGCGTTGGTGCCGATGCGTGCGGGCGGTGCGCTAACATGGCGGATGGTTCGCTGATATTTTTCACAGCCAAGCGCGCTTGTCTGTGAAATGGTAGTTTAAATGAAAAAAATTGCACTGACCCTCGAGTACGACGGCGCGGCATATTTTGGTTTTCAACGCCAGAAAGCGCAAGACTCGGTGCAAGCCCGGCTTGAAGCGGCGCTTGCAACAGTATTGCGACAGAAGGTGCGTGTCTACTGCGCGGGGCGCACCGATACGGGCGTCAACGCGCTCGGGCAAGTCGTGCATTTTGCCGCCCCCTTTGATATGCCGCTCGAACGGCTGATCTATGCCTTAAATAGCCTTTTACCCAAAGACATCGCGATTCGCCATGCTGCGCCGGTGCCTGAAAATTTTCACGCACGCTTTTCGTGTCTCAGCCGCGAGTACGGTTATCTCATCTATAGCGCGCCCTATCGCCCCGGTGTTTTGGGCTACAAAGCGCTATGGCTGCGCGAGCCGCTCGATTGGCAGCGCGTGCGCGCGGCGTTGCCCTATCTTATCGGCGAAAAAAATTTCGCCGCGTTTACGCGCGTCGCTTTAGTCAAGAGCGGCGAGCGCACGCACCGCCGCATCGACGCGATCGACATTGTCGAAGACAGGAGATACGTCTGGCTCTACATTCGCGGCTCGGGGTTCTTGCACAATATGATTCGTATCTTGACGGGCACGCTACTCGATGTAGCGCGTGGCCGCCTCGAACCAGAAAAAGTGGGGGCAATCGTTGCCTCGGCCGATCGACTCGAAGCGGGCGTGACGTTGAAACCCCACGCGCTCTATTTCTTACACGCAGAGTATAAAGACTACGACCAGAGCGCGGCTGAGCACGACGTGCGCCGTGCTTTGCGCGCGCGTTTGATTAACTGAACTGGCAGATGACTCCGCCCATTAGCGTAATCGAGATTGCCCAATAACCCCAGTTGACAAAAATATACTTCGCGCCGCGTTTTTCAAAAAGTGCGGCGGTACCGATTAACGGTAATACGAAAAAGACGCTGAATAAAAATCCATGAAACGCGCCGTGCTTAAATGTACGAAAATTATGCCCGTATTGTTTCATAAAATTTTCGAGAAAGACAAATGCGGGCGAACCCGGTTGCCGAACATTGGGTTCGCTCATCAGCGTCGAGAATACATGGTTTTGGTGGATGACAATACCGTTGATCGCGATACTCATCATGAACGCCAAAAGCAGGCTCAAGAGAAAAATCACCAGCATGTTACCGGTTTTCAGTTTTTCTTCGGTCAAATGATTTGTGCGCATCCACACTCCGCCTAAAACTTTGGGGTGGTAATAGATAAAACCCATCGCCATGGGTATCAACGCAGCGAGCGCCATTATTTTTAGATTGAATATCATAGTAATGGAGCTTCCCGGGCTTCGTCGTTATGTCAAATCAATTCTTTTCGTTCAGTGCTTCTTTTACGCCAGCGCGTTGCCATTCGACGTTGCCGACTTTACTGTATACGGCATGCAAACTCGCATCGAGAATATACGTAGTCGGATATGCGTGTACGCCTAATTCTTCAAAAGATTTTTTTGTCCGGTAATAGATAAAAGGCAGGTTCAGTCGCGCTCGCCACATCTTCAAAGTAACGGCGTCTTCGTCGGTCAGCACAATGACGGGAATCTGCGGAAAATTTGCTTGGTGCAAACGCCGCAAGCGTGGAAGCTCGCGGTCGCAATCGCGACACCAACTCTGCGCAAAAACGACAATCACCGGCGTCACCGTTGGCGCGAGAGCCGTCGCGAAATTTCTCTCTTCGTTATTATCGGCGATTAATGCAAGCTCGGCAAATCGAAGCCCCGGCGCGACGCGGTATTTTTGATAAATATAGATGCCCGCCACGCTTGCCCCGATAACGAACAGCGTCGCTAAGTAGAAAAATTTGCGCATAGATCTTTACCTTCAAATATAAGCGAAACTATGCGCAAACTCGCTTTCGCGAGTTTGCGCATAGTCACTTCGATCTTGTCCATCGTCGTTGACGCGGCGTTGCTGTGTACGACTGCGTTTGCGCGTGGCTACGAGTCGCAGCGGTATTTTTTTCGACAGCGCGCGCATTAGTCTACCTTTTGTTCTATTGTTGGTATTCGGTTTTTCGTGGAAATTTTTCGACCCGACGTGGCTCGATACGATCGAGAAGTTTATCCGCAATATACCGCACACGCCATGGGCGGGATTAATTGTCGTTCTCGTCTACTGCGGTTTGAGTCTTTTGGTTTTTCCGATCAGTATTTTGCTCTATGGTACAATACTCACGTTCGGCATTTTTCCGGGGCTGATCTATTGTTTCGTCGGCACCATGGCGGCGGCGATCTTTAATTATTATATCGGCGTTTACATCAGTCAAAAGCGAGTTTTTCGACTACTCGAATACCACAAGCTTATCGATTTGAAAGAAGCGTTGATACGGCCCAGCCTCGCCGCAATTATGGTAATCCGCCTGACGCCCGCAGCACCTTTTACGCTCGAAAATTATTTGGCCGGTGCGGTTGGCGTCAATTTTCGCCTCTATGCCGTCGGCACGCTCTTGGGGCTAACGCCGGGTATTCTCTGCATCGCGCTTATCACGACGGCGCTCAGCCCCTACGTCGCAAACCCGATTTATTATATTCCGATTTATTTTGCAATCTCGTGCGTCTTACTTTTAATTATTTTCGCGGGTAATAAAATCGCACGCGCAGTTTCGCGCCGTCGGCTCCAAAAAAATTTCGGTTCGATCGTTTATACGAAAATCGACCAGATCAAAGGCGCGCACGCTTATTTTGCCGATGTGCCTTGGCTTGCTGCGTACCTCGTGAGTACAGGCCAGGGCATCGAGAGCCAAAACTATTTTGTCAAAGTCGGATCGTCTTCGGGAGCGGATACTTTACTCGTATTTCAAATTGTCACAATCACGCCGAAAGAACTTCTACTCTATGTCAAAGCAAAAGGCTCGCTCGGTAAAAGTTTTGTGCGCAAAATTGTGCAATTTTTTGTACAAAATCGCCGTATCCGAATTCTCGTGAACGGGGTACCAAATTTGACCGGCGATTTTCGCTTTGTCGCCAAAAGCGATGCCATCGACGAAACTCAGGCGTTCGCAGTTGCCTTACGGCAGTTGCGATTCGTCGCCGATTTCGACGCCGTTGTCGTGAAAGATATTTCTTCGCGACTCGCCAAAGTACCACACGAGTTCAAAAAATTTCAGGTCGACCCGAACATGGTAGTACAAAACAACTGGCCGACGATGGCTGCGTATGTGGCGGCGATGCGCACGAAATATCGCCAGCGCTACCAAAACACGCTGAAAAAAAGCGCAGGCATGCGCTCTGAACGTTTGCAGCTAACCCAAATCGTCGATTATAAAGAAGAAATCAACGCGCTGTTTGAAAATGTGGTCCGCTTCGATAAATTTAACCTCGAACAAATCTCCGAAGACTATTTCGTTCGGCTCGCGCAAATGAGCGATTTTTCGTTATACGGTTATTTTTTAGATGATCGGCTCGTGGCCTTTCGCAGTTCGATCGACGCGGGCGTAAAATTGATCGCGCACTATGTCGGGTTCGACCCCGTCGTCAACGCCGAGCAGAAAATTTACCATCGCATGCTATTCGATTATATCGAAGAAGGTATTATAAAAAAAATGGCGTCGATTCATCTCGGGCGCACTGCACTCGAAATAAAATCGACGGTGGGAGCCGAGCGCGAAGACTTTACGTTGCTTTTTCACGCAGAAAATTGGTTTTATCGCACGGTGGGCAACTATTATATTTCGCGCCTCAAGGCGACCGAGTTTGAAGCCAGGTCGCCTTTTCGCGACGAATAATCTCTATTTTCTTTAGATTATTTTCCACTCTTAAAGGAATCGGCCAAATCGATTTTCCAGTCGGCGCCTTCTTTGACCAGCGTCATTTTGGGGTTTGTCGGATCGTCGATTTCGACGGTAATTGTGTTACCATCTTGCTTTTCCGATTTAATTTTTTCGGGTTTAAATTTCTCGTTCTTGTTGTCGCCCTGCGCTTCCATACCCATTTTTAGGATTTTAGCCGGCGTACAGTTCGCGATCAAATCTTCGGGCATATTTGCGGCTTTCGCGGCTTCGGCGACCATCGCTTTCGGAATCGCCTTAAACGAATCGCAACCTTTTTGCAATTCGGCGATTGTATTTTTTGAAAGCAGGCCGACGAACGCATCGTAATCTTTTTTATTCAACGCATCGGCGATGTGCTGCAACACCGCTTTACCGGGCGATTTCTTGCACGCAACGGTTGCCACAGCAAGCGAGGTCGCTACAACAAGCATCATAATTTTTTTCATAGTTTCTCCTAAATTTTAAGAACCTTTGACTTTGCCAAAGTCGGCAACGGGGCATACAATAGCCGTATTGCGTAAAGTCAGAAAATCTTAAGAAAACAGCGGCAACCAATGCCGCTTATACGCATCAAACCGACCCTCGCCGATCGCCATCCGCATGCCCTGCATAAAATGAAACATGAAGTGCAGGTTGTGGTACGTGCTGAGGATTAACCCCAGAATCTCACGCTGCTTATGTAAATGGCGAATATAACCGAGCGAATACGTCTGGCAGACTTTGCACGTGCAAGTTGCATCGATCGGGTCGCTCGAGCGCGCATGCTTTTCGTTGCGCAAATTTACTTTGCCGTACGATGTGAAGACCTGACCGTTACGCGCGTTGCGCGTCGGCAGCACGCAGTCGAACATATCCACGCCGAGCTCGACGCCGTGCAAAAGTTCGGGAACCGAGCCCACGCCCATCACATAGCGCGGCTTGTCTTGGGGCAGATGCTCGATGGCGGCGCCGAGCGCCGGAGTAAAGTGAGTAAGCGGTTCACCCACCGAAAGACCGCCGATAGCGTAACCGGGTAAATCGAGATCGGCGACAGCCTTTGCGCTAGCGGCGCGCAACACGGGGTTAACTCCCCCCTGCGCAATACCGAAGAGCGATTGGTGTTTTGGTTCTTTAAGCCACTCGATTTTGCACTCGGCGAGCCAACGGTGCGTGCGTGCGAGACTTTCTTTGAGGCGCTGCTCGTCGGCGGGGTACGGCGCGCAGTCGTCGATCGGCATAACTATGTCGGCGCCAATTTCGCGCTCGATTTGCATCACGCGCTCGGGCGTGAAGTGATGCTCGCTGCCGTCGAGATGCGAACGAAAGATAACGCCCGCGTCGGTGAGCTTTACATTCGCACTGAGCGAGAACGCCTGATAACCGCCCGAGTCGGTCAAGACCGCATGCGGCCACGCCATAAATTTATGAATACCGCCCATGTCTTCGATGAGCGGCGAACCGGGGCGTAAATAAAGATGATATGTGTTGCCGAGAATGAGACGATAGCCAATCGCCGCGAGATCTTCTTGCGTGATCGCCTTGACCGTCGCCTGCGTGCCGACAGGCATAAAGACGGGGGTTTCGACCGTGGCACCCGCGCCGAACGTGAGCGTACACGCGCGCGCA
>JAFEGD010000072.1 GCA_018240245.1 Spirochaetota bacterium
AATTGCCACCCGTTGCAATATCGACTTTGGTCGAGCCTGTGCAGGCAAGCAGAACTGTAACAATTATCAGCAAACTTACAATAATTGTAAAGCGCATCATGCTTACCTCTCCAGTAATACTATTTTGTGGGGGGGAGGGGGGGATAGGCTATATAGTTCGGTAACATTCTCTAAGATGTGCCTTTTTGAAGGCTCAGTGCCAATTTTTTTCTAAAACACCGAACGAATCTCGACGAACCGTTGCCGCCAATAGGGGTGCTTCAGCTTTTCGTAGCGAATCACCGCGCCGGGTTTCGGCGCGTGGATGAACCGCTCTTCATCGATATACATCCCCACATGGCCGACGACGCCGTTGTCGTTGCGAAAAAAAATGACATCGCCTTTCTGTGGGTTTTTGGTTAGGCGGAGCGTCGGGCGCATGTAGATAACGCCGTGCGGCATCGTGAAGCCGTGTTGATTATAGAGATACATCACCAGACCGCTACAGTCGAACCCGGTGGGCGAAGCGCCGCCGAATATATAGGGAAGGTTAAGGTAGCTTTGCGCTTTGCGCACAATATCGTCGCGCATTGCATTTTCGCGCGGCAATTGTTGCGCTGTCGGAGAAGCTTTAGTTGTGAGAGCTGCAAGGTGCGGCGTGACTTCGAGAGAGAGCATGAAGCATGTGACCGTGAGACCAGCCCAGAACTGGTATTTTGGCCGCTTCAGGTTTTGTGCAACCTTTCGCATGCGTCAGTTTTTGTGCACTGCACATAGTGTAAAGCGTAATAGAGTTTTGTGGGTTGCCTGCTATGGAATTCCATAGCCTGTGATTGTATTTTGTAAATTTTACGCGCCCCGCGCGCAAAATTTACGATATTATACTATGCTCCGCCGTATTTTAGGCAATATTGTCCCCGGTATCGATCGGCTGATCGAGAAAATTCCCCCGCACATTCGCGATATTATCCAGAAGGCGTCGCTGGCTTTTGCCGCGCTGTGTGCGCTACTCGTGATTATCGCGGGTATCAACAAGGGTTTGCGCGACGCCAAGCCCGCCGGTTTCAAACTCGCCGAGCGCAACCGCGATCTTTTTTACCTGCAAGAGATGCGCGAAGAGTATGCGAAAAAACGCAAGCTCGTCGAAGACGTCGAGGTCGACCCGCTGCAGTTTCCTTCACGGCAAAAAGTCGAAGATGCGACTCAGTTTGCGGCGATGGGGCGCGACACGATGGGGCATCTCATGGGCGAAAAAGACGAGATGCTCAAACACGACGACGCCTTGCGCCCGAAAGAGAAAACTCCGGGTTATCTGGGGGATAGCTACCAGATACCGCGCCTTGCCCCCGATAAGAAGACCTTAGACGACGGCGAGACCTTATTAAAGAAAGAACAGATTGGCTCGGCGAAGACACCCGCAGCGCCTGCGCTCGAGCGGGGCGCACAGCCGAACGAAAAAGCGGCAGCACAACCACGCACACAACTGTCGGGTCGCGATATTTTCGACGAACCACAAGCGCCGACCCGCGCCGCCACGCCGAAGGCCGAACCCCCACCCAAACCGCGTAAAAGCGGTAAAATGGATTTCATAGAGTAACGCCCTTGCAACCGATGGTAAAAATTCTATTTTTTGTAATAGTTATTACACAAGCCGCTTTTGCGGCGAAAAAGAAATACGACGAACACGGCAATATTGTAGCAAATGATACACAAAAAGAAGGTGGAGTAACTACTCCAGCCGCCCCGGCCATCGCAACGGCCATTAGCACCGAGGGTAATCCCCCCGCGACGCCGCCGCAACAAACGAGCGATACACCAACAGCACCCGCCCCCGCAACCAACGACGAAGATGCACAAGCGGCGCTTTCGGTACGTCAACCGCTCACGCAAGTCTATCTCGAAAATGCGCGCCTCTATTTGCGTTCGAACCGTGTCGATAAGGCGCTCGAATTTTTTAAGAAATCGCAAGAGGCGGGCGAAGATGCGTTTAGTCAAAGCGCGCGGCTCGAATCGCTCTTTGTGCGTGCGCGGCGCGGCGACCCCAATCTTGAAAGCGAGACCGAAGGCTTCGACGAAAAGCTGCGTCCACGCGCGCTGCTCACCGTCGCCGACGGCTATTCTACGTGCAGCCGCGAGGTTGCGAAGAAGAACGACTGCGGCGGCGAGGCCGAGCGTCTCTATGCTTATTTGAGCGAACTTGCGCCGCGTTCGAGCGAGGGGCGGCTTGCGCGATTGCGTTTGGGGCTGATACTCGTCGATGCGGGTAAATACGAAGCGGCGTTGCCGCACCTCGTGCGCACGCTCAGCGGCGAAGTGAATGCCGCACAAGCGCTATCCCGCGAACTACCGCTCGACCGCGCGTGGTATAATTTAGGGCAACTCTACGAGCGGCCGTGGTACCACCGCGATGCGTATAAAGCACAGCAAGCGTACGCGCAGGTGTTGAAGTTCGATCAGAGCCCTTATCGAAGCGCCGCGCGTGAGCGCTTGCAGTATCTGAAACGCTTTGCGACGGGCACGAATCGATTCTGATTTACGCGCCATATTAAATCAGAATCGATGTAAAATGTTCGAGCGACCGATCTTCGTCATATCGGCACCCTCTGGCGCAGGCAAAAATAGTCTCATCAATATTTTATTGCAGATAGAGCCGCGTTTACGATATTCGATATCCTCGACGACGCGGCTGCAACGCGCGAATGAAATCGACGGCGTCAGCTATTATTTCCTCGAAAAATTCGAATTTGAACGCCGCATTGCAGCGGGTGCGTTCGTCGAATACGCGCGTGTGCTCGATAATTATTACGGTACCGAAGTGCGCGAACTCGAACGCATATTTGCCGCCGGGGGTTATCCCATTCTCGACATCGACGTGCAGGGAGCGCGGACGTTGCGCGGTAAAGGGGTGCACATGGTGAGTCTTTTTATTACGGTGCCTGACTTACCAGAACTCGAACGGCGTTTACGCGCACGGGGTTCAGAAGACGAAAGCGAAATCAAAAAGCGCATCGAGCTTTCGCGGCGCGAACTCGAAGA
>JAFEGD010000073.1 GCA_018240245.1 Spirochaetota bacterium
AAAAGTTATCGCGCCGACGGGAACTGGCGTCGGTGTCGGGACTTGTCCTTTTACCGGTCTTTTTGGCCGTGGGGTTGGTTCAGCTGCCGCAATGGGTGCGTCAACTCGCGTGATCGATTCGACCTTTAACGAGCCGTTCAGCTCAAAAACAACCGAACGCGTATTATCAAGCGGCGTAAATCCGACATCGACGGTCGCTGCAAGATGGCGCGAATTCGGCTCGAGTTGAACCGTCATCTTATAGCTCGTAACGTCAAACGGCGTGTGCTTTACGCTTTGGGCCACTACCGGGACGCTTCCCACGACCATTGCCGCTGCGATCGCGGACAGACATCTTATAAACCTTTGCATTTTCGTGTTAAACCGCAAAATATCGCTTTCTAATGTTGCGTTGTTTAAGATGATTTTAAGTTCGATTTCGTTTGCCCGCCCTAAAGTTTAAGACGCAGGTGCGATATAGATCGGATTCGACATTATCCACGGCATCGCCTGATATGCCATTCCAAGGCCCTCGCGATAGACTTCAACGCGGTAAACGCCTGGTCCGTCCGGCTTGAACTCAAAATGGTCGTTCCCTGAGCCTTCCGCCGCCTTTTGACCATTTTTGTAAAGGATCACACGGCTTTTGAGAGGAATATCGACCGTCAGCGTTCCTGATTCTGAGATAGAGGCACGCTCTCCCATTGTTCTGTCGCCAAAACGGAACCTAAACCCGGAGGAATCGCCAAGTGCATCAATGCCAACAAATACGCGGCCGTCGGCTATTGCGGCAAGCAGGTTTTCCTGCGTGAGCGGAGTTCCCTTCGGAATAAGGGCGTGCACACGCATTATGCGGAACATCCGCTCATAGGGATCGAGCTTTACGCCAAAGAACCTGTGTCCCGTTTCATCTCCAAGCAGATAGAAACCGATATTCGAATGGGCATCCGTGCCCGCGAACAAGGTCGTTTTGTCTTCTGTGGCGTATGAGTCAAATTTCGCTAGATTCTCATCCGGCCGCGTGAAAGAGCGTGCAAAAACAAGCTCTGGATAGCTCGAACCCGACCAAATGAGATCAAAAAGAGCGGTAAACCGGTTAATGCTTTTTGCCGCAGTGTGCAGATTAAAGACCTCGACGCCGTCGATATCGGCGCGCCACGAATGAAATCTTTCGGGATAGGTGACGAGAGCAAGTCGCTGCTCGTCGTGCAGTTTCTTTACAACATCGCGCGTCGAAAGGCGTCTCAATCCGGCAGCGTCAGCACTTCCCGGCACCATCAGCATACGGTCGTCGTCGGCCGTATCGATCTCATTGCCCGCGACAAACAGCGTGTTTCCGTGAAAACCGCTAAGCGTCATCGCCGACGTATCAAATGCATCCGACCAATGCTCGGTCATTACAACGAAATTCAGTCCCGCGGCGTTCGCACCGGCGATCAGTTCATCGAAGGTTGCTTTGCTGTGGCCGCCGATCGCTGAATGTGCGTGAATAATGCCGGTGTACTCGTCAAACCTTGCATCCTCGACATGCCGCCTCGCCGCGTTGTCCGACGCGATCTTGTCGGCCGTTTCGCCGAAAACATAACGCCGATACGCAAAAGGCACCTGCGACAGTACCGCAAGCACAGCGAGAACGATCAGAATGCGTTTGGCGAGCTTCACTTATGAAACAAAATCAACAGAAACAGCCCGTTCAGCGAGCTTTTTGCCAAGGTCAGCGACCTTTTGGTGTTCGGGATGCGCGGTATATCGATCAAGGGCGTCGCGGTCGGCAAATGTTGCGACCAAGCCGGTATCGAACGAGCGTTCAAGGCCGATCATGTCACGCCCGGCCGCAAAGGTCTCGATCTCAGGAACCACACCGACAAGCGCGTTCAGGCTCGCCACGTGGGCTTCTCTTTCTTCGTCCGGAACTTCCGGCCGATATTTCCAACAAACGATATGAGTCAGCATATGTTCCCCTGCACTTTATATTAAGTTCTTCTGTTCGTTGATTTTACCCAACGATTGTGGAAAACTTGAAACGCTAAAAACCGATGCCCGCCATCGAACCTGCGGCCGCAAGCCGCGATAAGACAAAAATAGATACTCTACGGCCGACAACCGCATGCCCGGTTTGCTCACGCGATGCTCGCGGCGAGTGGACTTCGCTCGCAAACCTGCCGGAGGACATCGCCAAGCTGATCCGTGCGAACGCGCCTGACGTTGGCGACTTTTCAGCCGTCTGCACGCGTTGCGCAGACCTTTTTACGCGCGCAAAGGACGAGATCATCAAGGACGCTGCCGTCCAGAAAGACGGTTCGCACGTCCTCTCAACGCCTCTTCGGCTCGACGCCGACACGCAATACACAGGCAAGGGCGTAACGATCGCCTTCCTGGATTCCGGTTTCTATCCGCACGTCGATCTCACGACGCCCGAGAACCGCATCATCGCCTATCGCAACTTACTGGACGAGGACGGCGACCTGACGACGCTCTTCGAACCTGACGTTGCGAGCTGGCACGGAATGATGACCTCGGTCGTTGCCGCCGGGAACGGTTCGCTTTCGAACGGCTTCTATCGCGGCATCGCGTGCGATTCGGACGTTGTCCTGGTCAAGTTAGCGCGCACGGGCAGGATCTCCGATCAAAATATCCTCGATGGGCTCAACTGGGTCCTCGAACACCGCAAAGAATACGACATTCGCATTGTAAATATCTCCGCTGGAGGCGACGGCGTTGCGAGCTATCTGCACGATCCGGTCTCGCAGGCTGTCGAAGAATGTTCACGCGAAGGCATACTTGTCGTTTGTGCCGTCGGAAACGCCGGCCATGTTCCGGGCCATCCCGTCGTACCGCCGGCAAGCGCTCCGTCTTGCATTGCTGTCGGCGGCCTCGACGATCACAATTCGCTCAATCGTGCCCGGCGCGGTATGTATCGTTCGTCCTACGGGCCGACGATTGACGGCTTGCAGAAGCCGGAAGTGATCGCGTCGTCGATCTGGGTCCCGGCGCCGATCTTGCCGAACACGCCGACCGCTGCGCAAGCAGAATTGCTGAGTCTCCTGGACAATGCTCCCGACGAAGAGCTTTACGACATCATTGAAAAGTATCCCGGCATTGACCCCGAACTCGACGCCGCCGCAGACCGTGAACCGCACAGCATTCGCCAAATCATCCTGCTAAAGATCCGCCGCGAGAACGTCATTACGGCGCATTACAAATATGTGGACGGAACGAGCTTTGCCGCACCGATCGTCTCGTCGGTCGCCGCACAGATGATCGAAGCAAATCCGCGACTCGCGCCCTCAGAGGTCAAAGGCATTCTCATCGCAACCGCCGAGCGCCTGCCGCTTTATGAGGTCGATCGGCAAGGCTGGGGCGTCATCGATGCGCGAAAAGCGGTCGAGGCAGCCGTTGCAGCCGCAAACAAAGAATAATATAAGGAAAGTTTAGTCGTCGTTATCCGGATTCGGTGTCGGACGCGGTCCTTGTCGCGGCGTCGGCGAAGGTGACGGCTTCGGCGTCGCGGACGGTCTTGGTGTCGGCGATCGTGTCGGCGTCGGCTCTTCATCAGGCGTCTCGGTCGGGCTCGGCGAAGGCTTTGGCGTCGGTGTCGGCGTTTTTACGTTCGCATTCGTATTCACATTCAAATTCGGCGACGGCATTGGCGGCATCGCGTTGAAGTTGAAGTTTGAATCAAAACCGACATTCGAGTTCAGGTTCGCATTCTGATTTGCAAAGATCGAGTTCGCGTTGGTGTTCGCGGTTGGTGC
>JAFEGD010000074.1 GCA_018240245.1 Spirochaetota bacterium
CTGTGTCACGCTAACCTATGGGAATAGAACAAGCAATTGCAATAATCAAAAGTCAGGATTTGAGCACTGAAGCAGCTATTCTCGATGATATTTGGTTTGATTTGCAGCAAAAAGTAATGAATTCGCCAATTCCGACTCACCACCAAGTCATTTTGGATGCGCGCTTGGACAAGATTGAGGCTGGGCAAGCGATATTCACCGACTGGAAAATACTTAAGTCGAAGCTCTTGAATGCCAAAGCCCATTGAAATTGTTGATGAATGTGCCGACGAAATTGCGATTGCATACAAGACTTATGAAAAAATAAACCATGAATTAGGAGCGAGGTTTTTGAATGCCATTGACAGAAGCCTACAGAGCCTTATTTCAAATCCAGAAATTGGCCAGGTAAGCCATCGCGGAACACGGAAAATTGTTCTTACGCGGTTCCCTTTTATCTTGTATTATATTGAGCGTCCGCTAAGCACGCAGTTAATTGCGTTCATGCACGCGAAGCGTGACCCAAAATTAATTAGAACGGCCATAACAGAACGAGATCATACGAGCAGAACATGACAGACAGTATAATGACATTAAAAAATCGCCACTGGCCACGGAGCTATGAACGAATCCTGTGTATGAATTCTTGAAAGAATAGACCAAAGGGTGGCATTCCCCAGATTCGATCTGGGAAAACCAAAAAAAGGAGAATGCCACATGCCAAAACTGATTGAAACTGGGACGGAGAGTCCAGCTAAAAAAACTCTCCATGAGCTCGTTGCGGCGGGTGCCAGGGAAATGATCGCCTCAGCGGTGCAGGCAGAAGTTACCGCTTTCTTAAAGGAGAAAGAAAAACTGTTATTACCCGATGGGAAAGCCCGAATCGTGCGCAATGGCTTCGGCGATGAGCGTAGCTTCGTTACAGAGGCTGGCGCAATTAAGCTGCGTATGCCCAGAACGCGCGATAGGGATACGACTACTTCTGGGTGGATGCAATCCATCTGAAACTTCGGTTAACCACTGGACTAAATGCCAAAATCTCTTCAGGCCGATGCGAAGTCGCGGTTGCACGAAATTTACCAGGCCCCGACGAAAGCAAAAGCGCTGAACGCCTTTGATACTTTCGTTGCCTTGTATGAAGCGAAGTATCCCAAGGCTGTGAATTGTTTGGTGAAGGATAGGGATGAAACCCTCACCTTCTATAATTTTCCAGCCGAGCAGTGGCAGCATATCCGTTCGACCAATGTCATCGAATCGATGTTCGCGACAGTTCGCCTGCGCACTTACAAAACGAAAGGAGCTGGCAACGCCTTGAGCGCCACGACGATGCTCTTCAAAATGGCTGAAACGGCAACATCACGCTGGCGAAAATTGCGCGTCTACAAGAAGATTGCGCTTGTCATCGCGAAGGAGGAATTTATAGATGGAGAACTAAAAAAAGCCGCCTGATGGTCTATACACAGGAATTGAGCATTACTCAATTCATAAGAATGGCTGACTGAAGCACTAGCTGGCGTATCCCAAAGTAATTTGGCGCAGCTACTGATATGCGCGCAGTTTCATTTCGTATATATCTCTGCACCCTCGACAATTTTTGTGGGAGTCTTCTTGAAACCATATCGACGCACATAGTTATCGATCATTGCCATTTTTTTGGTCGTAGCCCAGTTTTGCGGCAAGAGCACTGCACCGATATTTTCATCTTGCAAATTTGCTAATGCTCTCTGCATTTTACTATCGCCAAAACTATCGAAATTTCCTTCATTGATGAGCGTCTTTCGCCGGGCATAATACGGCAAATTGGGGTGCGCAAAATCGCCGTGTAATATTATCACATCGCTCGACTGCGTTAATGCTTGTACGGCAGCGCCAATCGTCGGCTCGGTATATTTCTTCTCCAGTTGGCGGGGCAAATATTTATCTGCATACCAGCTCACGAGCGACAATACTAACGGAAGGATAACCAAAACACGATAATTGCGCAATGCGTTGCCCTGCGCTTTTTCGTATGCAACCCCTAACGTAAGGCCGAGGGCCATTAACAGAAATATACCATTTGCGACAAAATAATAATCGTGCACATAATAGAGTGTCGCGAAAATCAAAGGTCCTGCGAAAAAAGCGATGACTCCCACAACAACCCAGTATTTTATTTGTGTTCGAAGGCGTGCTAGCACAAGCAAGAAAATAATGAAAATAAGCGGTGCCAAATGTCCCAAAATATCACGTAACCGACTCACAAGAATTTGTCGCCAAAAGTCGATCGTGAAGCGCTGTTCTAATGTACCGAAATTCCATGTTTTGAGCGCGGCGGATGTCCACATGTCGCCAATGATGGGGTTGAGACTCTTGATGGCATCGGCGTATCGTACCCAGATAATACCGACAATCAAAGGCAATATGACCGCAGCGAGAGACGCTACGGTATAGCGATAGAGGTTGCGTGGAGAGAAATTTGCCGTTGGAGGGCGCTCAACAAAAAAAAGGAAAATCCCCGCCATAAAAAAAGCAAAGACGACAAAAGTAGTAATCTTTGTTAAGGCACAAAGTGCCGATGCAACGAATAACACTAGAAGCCAGCGATGAAGATAGCTCTGAAAAAAACGAACGGCAGCCCAGAGCGAGACAAGTCCCAAGAACGTTGCAAGCGTTTCAATGAGCACAGCGCGCGCGTAAAAAACATAGAGCGGGCAAAGCAAAATGATCGCCAACACGAGACGAACCACGATTCGTGAAAACCTGAGATCGCGCAAAAATGCTCGCAAGACTAAAACGCAACCATAAAAAGAAGCGAGAGAAACGATACGACTCGCACTTTCGACACTCAAACCTGTCAGTCGCACGAGCGCCGCAGCCATATATTGGTACAGCGGAAACTCCATCGGAATCGACCAGGGTTTACCAAAAAGAGGCGTGATATAATCGAGACGAAAACCTTCTGTGATAAGATAGTGTGTCGAGATCGCCGTTTGCGTTTGGCGCCAAGAAAAATGATCGAGAATCGGATTTGTAAAACTGACGATAGCAAAGATGATTTGATAGGCAAGCGCTGAGTAAAAGAGAACATCGACAAAGCGGTCTTGCGAGCGTATACCTACATCGTGGTCGGTGTTTTGAAACAAGGCCACTATTTCTTTGTGCAAGAGTGCGATAAAAACAGTAAGAAACAATAGCGCAATGCAAGCGAGAATTTTGTCGCTACGCAAAGTGGGCAGCAGTGCGAATCCCGCAAGCCAGAAGACTTGAAAACTAACCGTCATTCGTGCTATGACCTTGCGATAGGACGATGTAGCCATCGAACGAAAAGGCCATTGCAAAAGTGAAAAAATCAGCAGAAAAATTGCAGCGCCGATAACGCCGCCCCATTGCAGGCGTAGCGCATTGTCGGCGCAGATACGCGCGCGTTGAATGATCAGTTCGGGCGTCCCACATTCTTGCTGAATCCAGACGAGTTGCGTTGCATGACTAAAGAGCCACGCCGCAGGGATAATCGCAAGCCAATAGAGTAGCATCGCCCACGTCATTGACCGGTACTCCGCATCTTAAAAAATCTCATCGTGCCAAACATTTTTGCAATATATAGGGCGCAAATCGATTCGTATAAATCACATCTTGATCGAGAAACTTGGGTAATTGAGGCCACCACGATTGAGCAACCGTTTTACAGCGAGAAGATGCGGTTGGGATATTTTCTCCGACGTTCAAGAGATAGTGTTCGCGGTCTTGCATGTTGTTAATTAGCGGGGTCACGAATATATTTGGCGATAGATTGCGTGCAAAAAACTTAAACGGATGTTCGCTAAAATATTGCGTTTCGCCAGACACGGGTGCAGAGTGTTCTCGATCGGCTCTTGAAAATATCCGCAATGCTTCGACGTGTACTTCTGCCGGTAGTAAAGCGCTGGCGCACAAAGCCGAAAAGTTAATCGCAATAACACAAGAAAAAATGAGGTAGATGGTGTACAAAAAAGGACGTGGAAACTTTGCAAGTTTTTGTTGGAAAAAGTCGGCTGCGTTTGCAACTATTATAGGGAGAAAAATGGCAAGGGGAAACAAGAAACGCAATTCTTTATGCGGAATTAAGAAGTGTATGACAAGAAAAAAAATAAATATCCACGTAATAAACGAACGGCTACGTTGAAAAATAAATAGTATTATACTGCCGAAAAGAAGTAATGCAATGGGTAGAATACCGCCTTTGAAAAACGAACGCAAATAGCCCCACCAAGGTGCGACTCCAAAACTCGATGCTTTATCATTCAGTATATTTTCGTGAAAATACCGCCATGGAGTCAGCACCCATTCCCCATAGAATAATCGATCGGCAATGACTGCTGCCATTGAGCAGAGAGCCGCACCCGCTACGATAATAGCGAAGTATACGAAGCGATTTCTCCACCGGAGCTCGCCAAAACCAAAATGGTCGCGCCAGTGTGCGCGTGCGCATAATAGATAGAGCGAAAATGGTAATATCATGAAAGCAGTTTGGAAACGCAACCAGAATGACGCGCCGAAAAAGAAGCCGCCCCAAAAGAAAGCAAAAACAGTTTCGCGAAAAAGTATATTGATGCCGACGACAAAGGCAAGCGCGCTCATCAGCTCTGAGCTATTGCGGCAATGGAGGTATGGCATGAACCAAAGAAAAGCGACGCTGACAAGTCCCGCAAATTTTGCTGTCGGCGATTTGACATTGCGGAGAAAATTTGCCGTCAGCCGCCAAAGAGAGAGAAACGCAACTATCGCAAGCGCGATACGCATGAGCGTCGCTTGATCGAAGCGATTCATAATTTTTAGACCGTCGCAGATTTTTGAAAACGCAAAAGTGAGCCAGATTTGCAACGTAGGTCGCATTTGTGCGGAAAACTCCCACGGTAGATCATCGAGGGTTCTGCCTTCGCTGATGTGTAGCGTCGGTTCGAGAATTTGGAAGTGTTCGTCTTCGTGATGAAAACCAACAGAGTTATAGGCGGTTAGTCCGTAGGCGATAAGGCCGCCAATAAAAATGCTTCGCTTGAAATTGAAAATATTAGAAACATGCTTGAAGAACCCCATAGTCCGCAATGCTGTGTTTGCGTTGCTCTTCTCTCTAATTACGCATCGCCCGCACCCCAATCTGCGCGACGTTGAAGCCGATCGTGTGTAACGCCTCGGCGTCGACGATTGCGCGGCCGTCGAAAATAAACGCAGGCTTCTGCATGCGCTGAAAAATTTTCGCGTAGTCTAGCGCGGCATAGTCTTTCCACTGCGTGAGAATAACCAGCGCGTGTGCGCCCTCAGTAGCCGCGTCGATATCGAGCGTATAGGTCACGCCGCTATCGATCCCCGCTAAATCTTTTTTGGCATTGCCTAACGCCTGCGGGTCGTGAATAAAAAGTTGCGCCTTCTCTTCGATGAGGCGTTTACAAACGTAGATCGCGGGCGATTCGCGCGTGTCGTTCGTATCGGGCTTGAACGCAAAACCCAAGATTGCAATTTTTTTGCCGGCAACGCTGTTGAATTGCATTTCGATAATTTGCGCGACGAAACGGCGCATCTGGTAGTCGTTCATGTCGATCACGGCTTGCCAATAGTCGGCGACCTCGGTGAGCCCCTGTTGACGACAGATATATACCAGATTGAGGATATCTTTTTTGAAACACGAACCGCCGAAGCCGACAGACGCTTCGATAAATTTCGGCCCGATGCGCGAGTCGTGCCCGATTGCGCGGCTGATCTCGCGCACCGACGCATTCGTTTTTTCGCAGAGCGCAGAAATCGAATTGATCGACGACACGCGCTGCGCGAGAAACGCATTCGCAACAAGCTTTGAAAGCTCCGACGACCACACATTCGTGAGTAACACGCGCTCGCTTTTTACCCACGCGGTATAGAATGCCTTCAGCGTTTCGGCGGCAGCGACACCCGCATTGGTCTCGGCGTGGCCGATCAAAACGCGGTCGGGGTTCATGAGATCTTGAATCGCAGTACCTTCGGCCAAAAACTCGGGGTTTGACAACACCTCGAACCGCTTGCCGCCCGCTTGCGCGTTGACAATCTGTAAAATCGCCTCGGCGGTTTTCACCGGTACCGTGCTCTTCTCGACGATGATCGTACCCGACTTGCAATGCTTCTCGATGTCGCGCACCGCAAGCTCGGTGTACTGCAAATCTGCCGCCATGCCCTTGCCTTCGCCATAATCTTTCGTGGGTGTCCCGACACACACAAACACGACATCGGCCTCGGCAAGCAGCGTGGGATTGATAACGCGGAAAAATAAATTTTTGTCGCGGATCTTTTCGACGATGGCGTCGAGACCGGGTTCGAAAATCGGCAGCTTAGCCGAGTTCCAAGCGGCGATGCGCGCTGCGTTTTGGTCGGTGACGTAAAACTGCGAATCGGGGTTGTTGAGCGCCATCACCGCCATCGTCGGACCGCCAACATAGCCCGCACCGAGGCAGACGATTTTTTTCGCTGAAGCCATACGGTAGACGCTGAATTTTAGACGGCGGGTAAAGTGGCTTTCGAGCTTTACGCTTCGTATTCAAATAGGCACTCGCGTCCATGGGTTTACCCGCATTAGCGCTATTTTCCGCCGAAGAATATTTGCTTATAGAAAGTCGCTCATTAGAGCGGCATGAGTTTTATGACGGGCATATTATCGCTATGGCGGGCGCAAGTAAAGCGCACGGCGATATCCAGACGAACATTACCCACATGCTAACGACGCGGTTTCGCAATCGACAACGCGCGTGTAAACCGTACGGCTCCGATACTCGGGTATATGTGAGCGAAACAAAATATTTTTATCCCGATGTGAGCGTCTTCTGCCATGAGCCGAATGTGGATTTGCAAAATAACTGGCGCAATCCAGAAATCGTTATAGAAATACTCTCCGATTCTACCGCTTTGTTCGACCAGAACGAAAAGGCTGCAGCGTACCGGCAATTACAGACTTTGCAAGAATTGGTGCTGATAGATAGCCGTGCAAAGAGAATAACGATTTATGAGCGGCAAGCCGACGGTGCGTGGATTGAACGCAACTTCGATGCTGGCGCTCTCTCGGTTATAATCGCTAGCGAAGAGTTGGCGGTTGCCGAGATATATAGAGATATTTTTTGAGAACAACGTGACTGGGCAATATCTGCAAATCGTGCCTTAATTAAACCGCGCGTAAATTTGCCACAGCGCAATGCCATGAAAACACAGCACTATTGGTAGCGCGAATTTCTCGAGAACGTGCGCATAAGAATGCCAACGTGCAACACCGGATAGTGCGGCGAAAAGAAACGGTAGAATCGGCATCAGATGGCGTCCCTGAATGCCTTTCGTATACGCAAAGCCCACAGGCGTGAAGGTAATATACATCACGAGACTTAAGAGCAAGAGCGTACCTAACGCAACCAACACAAATGGCCAGCGCGGAGTGCGTAAATTATCGATTTCGGCGCGCGTAACGATAAAAATAAACGAGCCGAAAATAAAATACGCAAGATACCACGGCAGCGGCATAATAACGCTCAGCCAACCAAAGACGCCGAAATAGGTAACGGCGATTTTGGCCGCATTGTCGATAAAACCGCGCAGCACCGCAAATACTCCTGCTATGGGATGTTCCAGAAGATGCCGTACCTGCAACGCCGGGGCCATGCCGTACGCGGCGGTGCTATAGTAGTCGTGGCGGACAATCAGATTCCAGCCGACGAGCACCACGAAAGATAATAGAACGATTGCGGTAGCAAACAGCCATGCGCGGCGCGATCGTTCGCGCCATGCAGCGAATGGCACGAGAAGAATCAAAGGAAAATAGATCGATTTCGCGACACTAATAAAGAGCGCAGAGACACCGAGGATAATCCACCGGTTTGTAGTTATTTCACGCTGCGACAAAGTATCGAGCAATTGAAAAAAATAGACGAAGGCAAGTATAATCACCATTGCATCACCCGACGCCGAAGCGAAGATATGCAAGAGCATCGGCAGCGTTGCAAAAAAGAATAAACGCAGATTTCTATTCGGTGAAATTTTTAGCAGCCCAAAAAGCACGAGAAAACAAAAAATTAAATTTGCTGCGCGTGCCGCATAGAGCCACATTGCAGGTTTCGACGTGAAAAATTTTGCAATTGCCGTGCCGACAACCTGCGGTGCGTAGAGAAACGGTACGTGCATTTGCAAACTGCCGCGATCGATTTCCCAAAAACACACACCGGGCTTGTTCTGGCTCTCGGCGTTGAGACGCCAAAACGCAGCCCAATCATATTTACCTTCGCTGCGAAACTCGACCGACTTCGGCATTTTTTCCATGAGATAAGCGGCTGCGCACGGTATGCGATAGCCCATGCGCTCGCCTTGCTTCTCTGCACGTGCATGGCCTTCGAGAAGATTTAACGTTCGACCAAAGTGCATGTATTCGTCGGGCACCTGAAAAGGCGGCGCGAGAATAAGATATGCGAGACCTACGAGAAATACTGCAAGCGGAGCGGCGATACGCATTGCACCTCGAACAGAATCGCTCGCACATCGAAAACGTTAATTTATTTTTGCGCTGGCATGCTATCTCGCGACCGCGAATTCGTAAAACAATCGGTTTACGCGCTATGCATAACCCGAATTATGCAGGCCTATGCCGTCTGCTGTGAAAAAGAGCAATGCTAATTCGAAGAGAGCACAACCGATAATTTCTGTCGTTGTGCCGACCTATAACGAAGCGCAGAACCTACCGATTCTTATTCCTCGCATCGCTTCTGCGCTCGCGAAGATGCCGCATGAAATTATCGTCGCCGACGATAACTCGCCCGACGGCACTTTTACAGTCGCCAAAAATTTAGAAAAAAAATTTCCGCAGGTCAAGAGTATCTTGCGCACCCATAATCGCGGGCTTTCGCCTTCGGTGCTCGACGCTTTTGCCGTCGCAACGGGCGAGTATCTCGCGGTCATCGACGCCGATTTACAACACGACGAAAAAATCTTGCCGCGTTTCGTCGACAAATTTGTCGCCGGCAGCGATATTGTTATCGGTTCGCGTAAAGCCGAAGGGGGAGGTATCGAAGGCTGGTCGGCTTTGCGCCGTTTCGTATCCTGGACGGCAACGCAGATGGCTCGCATCTTGTTGCCCGGGTTACCGAGCGACCCGATGAGCGGGTTTTTTGCGATTCGCGCAAAACTTTATTATGCGATCGCTCCGCAGATTAACCCGCGCGGTTTTAAAATATTACTCGAAATTATTGCGCATACGCCGAAGGCGAAGATCGCAGAAGTCGGTTATGTTTTTCGTCCGCGCACGCACGGTGAAAGCAAGCTTTCGGGTTCTGTTATCCTCAGCTATCTCATGGCGCTCTACGATTTGCGTTTCGGAAAAATTTTGCCGATCAAGTATATTAAATTTTCACTCGTCGGCCTTTTGGGCTTGGTCGTCAATCAGAGCGTACTGTTTTTGCTCAAGCGCTTCGCGCATCTGACGAATGAAATCGCACTCGTGCCGGCGATCGAAGTAGCGATTATTTTCAACTATTTTTTGAATAACCTTTTCACATTTCGCGAAACCCGCATTCGGGGATTTATCGCTAATCTCAAAGGGTTAGTGCTGTTTCAGGTAATTTGTCTTTTTGGCGCCTATATCAACTATGCGACCGCGTTGCACTTAAGCGGTTTTCTACATGTCAATATCTATGCGGCAAATTTTCTCGGTATTCTGCTGGCTTCGTTTTGGAATTATTTTATTAACTCGCAAGTGATTTGGCATCGGTAGAGATTCTTGAACCACGAGCTTGCGCTCGTGGTTCAAGATGTGACTAAGCTTTCTCGAGGATAAGCGCGCCCGTCGTCGCCTCCGTAGGCGCCGACGGGGTTTATGCCTTTTCTAGAATCAAGGCCCCGCCCACGCCGCCGCCGGCGCAGATTGCACCCATTGCGTATTGCGCGCCCGCTTCGAGGTCGAGTAGCTGGTTGACGATCACGCGAATGCCCGTCGCGCCGAGCGGGTGGCCGATTGCGAGCGTGCCGCCGTTCGGGTTGACGTCGCCTTTTTCGAGGCGCGAGACAAGGTCGTATTTGAACTCGTCGCGCGCAACAACCATCGAACCTAATGCGGTTGCCGCAAACGCTTCGTGGATTTCATATTTATTAATGTCATCCCACTTGAGGCCGGTATTTTCGAGCGCTTGCTTCATCGCATACGCGATACCCAAGCCCATCACCGCCGGGTCGACGCCGGCATAACCCCAACCTTTGATCTTTGCGAGAATCGGCAGCCCCAACTCTTTCGCTTTCGATTCGGTCATCATCAGCACCGCACCCGCACCGTCCGATTGCGGGCAGGCGTTGAAGAGCGTCACGACGGCCTTCATGCCTTCGCTGTATTTCTTACCGATCCACTTTTCGAATTTGTCGTAGAGCGCCTTGAGACCGCCCGGCATTTTTTCATAGATGACCGGCGACTTGGCAAAGCGCTCGGGCTTTTCGATAAAGCCGGTCTTCGACATCACGAATTCGTCTTTGTCGAGAATTTCGTCGCTCTTTTCGCCGTATTTCACCGGCAACAAATATTTGTCGTACTTACCCGCAACGAGCGCATCGTGCGCTTTTTTGTACGAGCCATGCGCGTACTTGTCGAGATCTTCGCGGCTAAGGTTGAGTTTCTGCGCGACAATTTCTGCCGTCGCAAACATCATCGCGTCGCGTATTGGGTCGTTCAAACCTTCTGCCACGCCGTCGATGAGTTTGATATCGGGCATATTAGGAACGTCGGCCCAGTTAGTTTTGAGTTTTTCGACGTTCGCTGTCTTCGAGTTATGTTTTGCACCGTCGAGATAGATCGGAAAGTTCGACATCGATTCTTCGCCGATGACAACGACGACTTCGTTCTCGCCGGTGATAATCCGCCGCGCCGCTTCAAATACCGCTTCGTAACCAGAAACGCAATTGTTTGCAACCGTGACCGCATTGGCGTTTAACGGCAAATTATTTTTTACCGAGATGACGCGCGCGGCGTTCGGCGCTTTCGAGGATTGTCCGATTTCACCGGCGACGACGCCGTCGATTTTACTTTTATCGAGCTTCGTGCGCTTTAATACTTCGTCGACAACGAGCGAACCAAGTTCGAACGAATGAATGTGCGAGAGCGCCGAGCCTGCTTGGCCGACCGGAGTTCTCACCGCGCCAGCGATGACGATTGCGTCGCCGTCGCGATCAAATTTTATTTTCTTCATTTTATTCTCCTTTCCTCACCCCCAACCCCTCTCCATAAGATGGAGAGGGGTAAAGGGGGTGAGGTTATTTTCCTAATGCTGCCTTCAATTCTTCTTTCAGTGGCGGTAATACATTAAAGAGGTCATCCACCACACCGTAGGTTGCAACTTTGAAAATGGGTGCATCGGGATCTTTATTGATCGCCACGATGAACTTCGACGAGCCCATACCGGCCATGTGCTGAATCGCGCCCGAGATACCGACCGCGATGTAGAGGTTCGGCGACACGGTTTGGCCCGTTTGGCCGATCTGTAACGTGTGGTCGCACCAACCGGCGTCGACGACCGCGCGTGTGGCACCGACGCCCGCGCCCAAAATATCGGCAAGCTGTTCGATGAGCGGAAAATTTTCGGGGCCTTTGATACCGCGACCGCCCGAAACCACGATATCGGCTTCGGTTAAGGAAACGCGCGTGCCGCCCTTCGCTTCGAATTTTGTCTGTTTCGCTTTAGACGCCGCCGCATCGACGGTGATATTCTCGACTTTGCCAGCGCCTGCGGCGTCGGCAATCGGGTGCGCGTTCGGACGAATCGTTACGACTTGCGGGTTCGCTTTGACCTTGAGCGATACGAATGCTTTGCCCGAATACACGGGTTTGCGAATCTTCACGCGGTCGCCGTCCATTGCGATGTCGGTTGCATCGGAGATAACGCCTGTATTGAGATGCGTTGCGATGCGCGACGAAATATCGCGGCCAATCCACGAGTGGGGCAGAATGACGATTTCATAGCCTTTCGCTTTCACGAGGTCGGCGATGGCTTTCGCATACGCTTCGCCGTTATACGTTGCAATCTCGCCGACGTAGACGGTGTCTGCGCCGTGCTTCGCGACTTCGGGAGCGCCGGCTGCCGCGCCCGAGCCGATTAAGACTGTTGAAACCGTACCACCGAGGCGATGCCCAACGCTTGTGGTTTCGCGAGAGGCTTTCTTGAGAACTCCACCGGCGATTTCGCCGACTGCTAATACTTTTGCCATAATTTTATCTCCTTAATTATATCGCTTAGACAGCTTTGATCTCTTCGCGCAGCGCTTTGACGAGCGCCTTCGCTTTAGCTGCGGCATCGGCACCGTCGATTGTGCGGCCTGCGGGGCGCGCGGGCGGCGGCTCGAAACCGATGACTTCGATTTTAGTCTCTGCGGCGATGTTTGCCGGTTTGCTTTCGATCGGTTTTTTCTTAGAGGCCATAATCCCCTTGAGCGACGGATAGCGCGGTTCGTTGAGACCCGCGTTCGCGGTAATCACCACGGGAAGCGACGCTTCGTAGACCGCTTCGCCGCCGTCGGCTTCGCATTCGATTGTCGCTTTATCGCCTGCGATCTCGACCTTTTTTGCGAAGGAGACGCAACCCCAACCTTTGAGCGTCGCGAGAATGAGCGGAACTTGGCCGTTGTCCGAGTCGGAGCCTTGGCGGCCTGCAAGAATTACTTTATAGTCGGCGCCTTCGATCGCACCCGCGATCGCTTTGGCGATGCCGAAGCTGTCGAGCATTTGGTAACCGTCGACCTTTACATGAATCGCAGTATCTGCACCCATTGCGAACGCCGAGCGCAGCGCGTTTTGTACCGAGTCGTCGCCGACGGCAAGAGCCGTAACGGTGCCGCCCGATTTTTCTTTCATGCGGATTGCTTCTTCTAATGCAATCTCGTCATAAGGCGAAATTGTCCATTTAATGCCTGCCTCTGAAATTTTACCGCCGGCGACGTTAATTTTCGCTTCGGTATCGGGCACTTGCTTAATCAAAACCAGTGTGTTCATCCGTTACTCCTTTTTATTTAAGCTCGCTGCTGCGCATCGAGCTAATTGTGTAGGTCTTAGGTAGCATCACGCAGTGATGCTACCTAAGACCTTATCTATGCTCTTGATAGAGCGTCTAATATTACGCAGGTTGAGAGAATAATGCATCTCTTTCCCGAGCTTCTCAGACTTAACTACTTTCGCTTCCCTGAGCACCTGCAAATGGTGCGAAACCGTCGGGCGGCCGACATTGAAATGCGCCGCCAAATCGTTTACGCACAACGCGCCGTGTTTGCCGAGCAGAACGATGATCCCTTGACGGGTCTCGTCGGAAAGCGCCCTCAAGACCTCTGTCTTGAAAAGGTAGATATTCTCTGCCGAAATACTCTTGCGCGGTAGGTTAAGTTCCCTAAGCGCCTTTTCATTCTGCATCGCATTCTGCTCGTTGCCAAGCGGGGGATTTAACTCCCACAACTCAACGCGTCGAAAGTTATCGACGCATTACCATTTTTTGGTAATCGGACAGGTAGAAAAGTAAATTTAGCGCGAGCGCCGCGCAAGGGGCGCGGGATACACCGAAAGGTGTATCCCGCTTTTTTAAGAATCTTGACGGTGCATTTTGAAACGCGACATAATCCGATGCGGCTCGGAGAGCCGTAATTATGAAAAAGACGCGCTATATCTTCGTAACGGGTGGGGTCGCGAGTTCGCTCGGCAAAGGTGTCTCGATTGCGAGTATCGGTGCACTGCTCGAAGCGCGTGGGTTTAAGGTGACAATCCAAAAGATGGATCCGTACATCAATATCGACCCCGGTACGATGAGTCCTTTCCAGCACGGCGAGGTCTATGTTACCGAAGACGGCGCCGAAACCGACCTCGACTTGGGCTACTACGAGCGCTTCACGAACGCAAACCTTGGTCGCGAAAATTCTGTATCGACGGGGCAAATTTACGACACCGTCATTTCGCGCGAACGCCGGGGCGAGTATCTTGGGCGTACGGTGCAGGTGATTCCGCACATCACAAATGAAATCAAAAATCGTATTTTACTCCTCGCGCAAATGACTCCCGATCTCGATTTTGTGCTGGTTGAAATCGGCGGCACCGTCGGCGACATCGAGTCGGTACCTTTCTTAGAAGCGATTCGCCAATTTCGCCTCGACCAAGGCGGCGAGAATACGATGTTCATCCACCTCACGCCCGTGCCGTCGATTACGAAAGGCGGCGAGATCAAAACGAAGCCGACGCAGCACTCGGTGAAAGAATTGCAAAAGCAGGGAATTCAACCCGACCTGCTGCTCTGCCGCACTAACGCGCAGCTCGACATCGAACTCAAAGAAAAAATTTCACTTTTCTGCAATGTTGCGAAGACGCGCGTTTTCTCTGCGCCCGATATCGACCATACGATTTATGAAATACCACAAATCTTTCACAGCGAAAATCTCGATGCCGAAATTTTGCGTTATTTTCATTTAGAAGATCAAGGGGGGGAGTATCTTCTCAACCTCAATCCGCGCCTCGCAAAATGGGAAAGCGTCGTCGAAGTTTTTAGGAGCCCGCGCCGCAATGTCAAGATTGCCGTCGTCGGTAAATATATGGCGCTGCACGATGCATACCGCTCTCTCTACGAAGCGCTAACGCACGGAGGGTTTCCTTCGCACACCGAAGTCGAGTTTATCAAAATCGATTCAGAAAAAGTCGACGCCGAAAATTATCGCGACTTGCTGAAAGACGCGCAAGGTATACTCGTGCCGGGCGGGTTCGGCGAACGCGGCGTCGAAGGTAAACTCTTGGCGATCGGCCATGCGCGTAAAAATAAAATTCCGTACTTTGGAATTTGTCTGGGGATGCAATGTGCGGTGATCGAATTTGCGCGCAGCGTCTTGGGATTCGCGAACGCGCATTCGACCGAATTTGAGCCCGATTCGCCATATCCGGTTATCAGTCTCATGGAAGAACAGACGACGATCGTCAACAAGGGTGGCACGATGCGCTTGGGCGCGTATCCGTGTAAGCTGCGCGAGGGTAGTCTTATCGCCGAGTGTTATATGCAGCCGACGATTCACGAACGCCATCGCCACCGCTTTGAGTTCAACAATAAATACCGCAGCGCATTCGAGAACGCGGGTATGCACCTGACCGGGCTTTCGCCGAACGAGACGCTCGTTGAAGCCGTCGAGCTCGACCGCAAATTGCACCCCTTCTTTGTCGGCACGCAATACCATCCCGAGTTCAAATCAAAACCGCTTTCGCCACACCCGCTGTTTACGCGCTTTATCGAAAAAAGCGCCGGCCTTTAATGGCCGACCGTGTTCTGCTCTTAGGTGCAGGCGGTAAAACGGGCACCGCGTACGCACGGCTTCTGCAACAACACGGGCATCATGTCTTATGGTACGATAAAAATTCTGCAAACGCCCCGCAGCAGCTCGATGCCGCACAACTCACGCACGTCGCGCACGATGCGTTGGATTTCGAAAAGCTCAAAGATAAATTCGATCGGGTGACTCTCACCCCCGGCGTACCGCTGTCGCTGCCTTTTATTCAAGAGGCGAAGGCGCACGGCAAAGTTATTTTTACCGAAGTTGCATACTCTGCGCCGTATCTGAGCGATTTTCAAATTATTGGCGTCACCGGCACAGACGGTAAAAGCACGACGACAACGCTCATCGCACAAATTTTGCGCAGCCTTGGCCACGATGCGATCGAATGCGGTAATTTTGGCATCCCGCTTTCTGAAATTGTCTTGGAGCGCGAGCGCTTTGCGCGTAAAATTTTGGTATGCGAGCTTTCGAGCTACCAACTCGAAGAACCCGGTGCGCTTGCGCTCGCTGCCGCGATTTTTCTGAACTTGGCGCCCGATCACCTCAACCGCTACGAATCTGTCGCGGCGTACGGATTAGCCAAGTGGAATATACTGCGTTTACTTAAAAAAAACGGCCTCGCGCTGATTGCGAAGAAGCTCGCGCCGGGTGCGACCGATTTGTGGCAAGAGAACCATCCGCTCGATGGTTATGGGCAAGCCGTCGCTTTCGTCGACACCGAAGCCCTCCGCTCGCAACATTTTTCGATTGCCGAAAGTAAAATTTTTTTTAGCGATGCTCGTGCCATCGCCGACTTAACGCATTGTGCGCTCGCGGGACGGCATAACTATAGCAATTTACTTTTTGCGATAGAGGCGGTGTATGCGTTTTTTCCGAGCGCGCTCTTAGAAAAATTGCAACCGGCACTCGATGCGCTGCGGCCGTTGCCGCACCGGTTTGAATATATTCCGCAGAGTGTTTTGCCGCAGCTCAAATTCATCAACGACAGCAAAGCGACGACGACACAGGCGACGCTCACCGCGCTTGCAAACGCAGAGTCGCCGCTCTTTATTTTGCTCGGCGGGCAGGGCAAAGGCGAACGTTACGGTATATTGGCGCGTGCGCTTGCCGAGAAAAAAGCGCGGGCGCTGATTTTTGGCGAATGTAAGATCGATATGGCCGCCGATTTTCGCGCCGAGGGTTACCAGAATTTTACGTTGCACGACAATTTATTTAAGGCTTTTCACGCGGCGAAGCGCATGGCGTTGCAGATGCAACCTGCGGGGGGAGTAATTCTGTTATCGCCTGCGGTCACGTCGTGGGATCAATTTTCGAGTTTTGAAGAGCGGGGCGATTACTTTCGGCAGTTGGTGCAAAATTTATGAACGGACAAGAATTCGTTACGCGAGTTCTTGTCCGTTCATAAATACGATTTACGCAATGAGCCGTTTTCGCTCCTTCAACTCGCGGTATCGCCGCCAATATAAAAAAGGAAATATGATTTATGCGCATGCTTGTAGTCGGCTCGGTAGCCTTTGACGATATCCAAACGCCGTTCGGCGTTAAAAAAGACGTGTTAGGGGGCGCGGCGAGCCATTTTTCAATCGCGGCGGCAAATCTCATCGAACCCAAAATTGTCGCGGTTGTCGGTAACGATTTTCCGAAAAAATATTTCGATTATCTCGACTCGTTCGGCGTTGACACGAGCGGCATCGAAGTGAGTCAAGACAAGACTTTTCATTGGTCGGGCTACTACGAACACGATATGGCTGTTGCGCACACGCGCGCGACCGAACTCGGTGCCTTCGCCGCGTTCGAACCCAAACTCACCGAAGAAGACAAACAGCGCCAAGTACTTTTTCTGGCGAACATCGACCCGGTATTGCAATACAAAGTCTTAAAGCAAATGTGCAACGTGCAGCTCGTCGGTATGGACTCGATGAACTTTTGGATCGAGGGCAAACGCGCGGCGCTGTGGAAAGTCGTCAAGGCGGTCGATATTTTGTTTTTGAACGATGCCGAAATTCGCATGCTCGCGGGCGAAGCGTCGCTCATCAAGGCGGCGAAAGCGATTCAAAAGCAGGGGCCAGATACCGTGGTCGTCAAAAAAGGCGAACACGGAGTTACTTGCGTTCATAAAGGCGAAATTTTTGTGAGCCCTGCGTACCCCACAGAAAAAGTGATCGATCCGACGGGCGCGGGCGATTCGTTCGCGGGCGGTTGCATGAGCTATCTCGTTGCAAACTCGCAACCGGGAAAAAAGATTTCTACCGAGACATTGCGCCACGCCGTCGCTTGGGGGTCTGCCGTCGCGAGTTTTGCCGTCGAAGGTTTCTCGACAACGGGCGTTGCGAAAGCGACAAAGGCCGCAGTCGAAAAGCGCGTGGCAATTTTGCGAAAGCTCACGGCATTCTGATACGCCATAGTCGGGGGTAGGGTTTTACCCGACCCTCGACTATGGCCACTTCAACTAATATAATTCGCCGGTAATTGCCGAATCCATTCGTCGGTCGCAAGCGCAATTTGGCGCACGGTTTCGGGGTGCGTGATGATTCCTAAATGGCCCTGTTTATATTCGGCGATGCGGTTCTTCGGCGACTTGCCCGCGAGATGGCCTTGGCGCACGGTTTCGGGGGGAGCGATTTCGTCTGAGGTACCGACCACCGTAAAGTGCGGAATCTCTAGATCGTTGCACGCCAGCGTATAATTGATTTCTCGATCGACCGAAGTAAAGCTATCGCCGTCGATAAGCGAACGAATAAACTGGCTGATGACGAGCATCGACTCTTCGCAAAAAACGTCTTCCATCATGAAATACCATTCGGGTGGCGTAATTTGCTCGTAGCCGATAAAGTCTTTCACCGTGGGTAAGCGATACGTCACGTCGAAAGAAAAAGTGCGAATCGACATCGAGATATTATTCAAAAACGTAAAAAATTTATTGAGATCGATGCCGCCCAAAGCCGAGGTGAGCGTGAAGTTGACCAAGCGCATAATCGGTTCGGCGAGCGCGTTGCCCGTCAGAAATTTTGCCGAGCTGCGAAACATGTTGAACCACGTCGATTCGGCGGCGATGCGCACGTAGACGGGCGAGGTAATCGTGACGATGCCATCGATAATAGATTCGGGTTTGATCGCCAAGGAACCCGAACGCTTCTTGCCATATTTATCATACGCAGCCGAATAAAAGAGAGGAATTAATCCCCCCATGCTATGCCCGTAGACGACGACTTTTTTACCCGGATGTGTCGCTTTGAGCCATTGCAACGCTGCGGGAAAATCTTCCCAGACATAGTTATCGACCGACCAATGGTAGTTATTAAAAATCTTGTTGGGTAGCGTCTCTTTCGAACGCCCGCGAATGTCGAGCGTGAAGACGGCATAACCGTGTTCGAGCGACATCTCGCGCGCCAAGCGATCCATAATCGAACGGTTGCAGAAAAAACCGGGGAGCATCAGCAAAATACGGTCTTGGCCGTTCGTGTGTTCGGGCAGATAGCGCTTGATGCTGATATTGCAGCCGTTTACGGTCGGCACAATATAGTTGGTGTCTTGCCGATATTTTTCGGAATAGCGATTCGAGTAGAGCACCATCGACTTAATCGGTTTCTCTTGCCCGGCCATCTGCGTGTAGACGAGGCTCTCTAGATTCGCCGTTGTGTCGTGCTTCTCGATTTTGCGGCGCGTGCTATAGGCGTCTTCGTGTTCGATAAATTCTTCGGAGACAATGAAGTCGATCGCCCGGCTGAGCGAAATCATTTGCGCGCGCACGTCGCGGCGTTCGTCGCCGGTAAACGTCTTGCGGTGGATGCCCCACAGCACGCCCACGGGTTTGCGCTCGATGATAATCGGAATGCCGACGGCGTAGCGCACGCCTTTGGGCGCGAGGCGTTTCATTGCCGCGTGTAATCGCTCATCGGATGGAATATGCAAGAACTCGACCATCGGCGGCAGGCTATGCGCGATGTTATAGAGCGACTGGCGCATCATCTGCGCCGAGAGGTTTTTTTCGTGATTGATCGCCAAGGGGCGCGTGCGCGCGATAAAGCGCTTGAAGGTTTCAATGGTTTTGTGTTCGCTGATTTCGCGCAAATGAAACTGCGACGAAGAAGCGGTGACGCGCATTGCCGCACCGTCGATCATTTCGAAAACGCTGTACTCGAAACAGTTCGTAAAATCGGCAAAGCTGAAAGAAACGACTTTATTGACAAACGCGGCCTGCACTTGCGCAATGAGATCTGCAAGCGCACGCGGCAGCGGCGGAATGTAGAGATGTCCGGGGCCGGGCTCGTACGTTTGATCGAGCAGCAGGCCTTTCGGCATGTCGCGGTTCATTGGCGATTTTGATCTGCCGTTTGTCGCGACAAGAGAATCAGGTATTCACGCAAGAGTATTTTTTCGTGTAATCTCTGAATCCCTAAAGTATTCATTGCACTAAAACATCTTACTGACGTACGCCCCCCCGCCTATTGACGACAGCTACAAATTTCAAAAAATACCCCGATGCTTGACAACGCCACGGTCGCCGATCTCATTGCCCGCTATAACTCCCCGGTACCGCGCTATACTTCATACCCGACGGCGCTCGAGTTCGGCCCGCTCGCCGATACGGCGCTCGAGGATAGCTATCGGCGCATAGAGCCCGCCAGCAGCGTCAGCGTCTATGTGCATCTGCCGTTTTGTGCCAACCTTTGCCTTTATTGCGGCTGCAACGTCCTCTTGTCGCGCAAAAAAGAAGTGCTCGACGAATATATTCCGCTGCTCTTAAAAGAGATCGATCGCAAAACTGCGCTCCTCGATTATCGCCCGCGGGTGAGCCAATTGCACTTCGGTGGAGGCACCCCGAACTTCTTGCGCTTAACCGATTGGGATAAAATTTTCGCGCACTTGCGGCGGCGTTTTGACTTTGTCGCGGACGCCGAAATTTCCGCAGAGTTCGATCCGATGGTTGTCGAAGACGGCTATCTCGAACACGTACGCGGCTTGGGCATGAACCGCATGAGCTATGGCGTGCAGGACGTGACGCCCAAGGTGCTCGAAGCCGTTAATCGCCCGCAAGACGTTGCGCGCATTCGCGACGTTGTCGTCGAAAGTCGTCGCTTGGGTTTTTCTTCGGTCAATATCGATTTGATTTATGGCCTGCCGCACCAAACCGAAGCGAGCTATCAAGCGAATCTCGAATTTATCGGCGATATCAAACCCGAGCGGATTGCGCTCTTCAGCTTCGCACATGTGCCGTGGCTGAAACACCACCAGCGCCGCCTCGATGTGCAGGCGCTTGCACGCGCCGAAGAGAAGCTGCGCATCTATTTGGGCGCGCGCAAGCATTTTGCTGGCCTCGGCTACGAACAAATCGGCATGGACCATTTCGGCTTAAAGCACGATACGTTGACGCGCGCGTTTCACGACAAGACGCTCCATCGCAACTTTATGGGTTACACGACGCAGAAGACGCTCGACATGCTCGCGTTCGGCACGAGCGCCATCGGGTTTGTGTCGGGTGTCTACATGCAAAACCATGTCAAGCTGAGCGGCTGGCGTTCGGCGATTAACGATGGGCGGCATTGGTTCGAGAAAGGCTATATTATGAGCGATGAGGATCGCGTACGTTCTGAAATTATTACCGCGTTAATGGCTAATTTCTACGTCAACTTTACACAGATCGAAAACGATTATGGCGTCGACTTTCACGAACACTTTGCCCCCGAGTTAGCAAAGCTGCAACAGTTTGCCGACGAGGGCCACGGCGAGTTGACTGCGGAACATTTTACCGTGAACGAAACCGGCGGTTTTATCATTCGCCACATTGCTTCGGTATTCGATGCCTACCGAAAAGAAAGCGAACAAAAAGCATTCTCTAAAGCGATATGACGCGCTAATTGAGTCTCGCAACGAGACTCAATTAGCGCTGAACAAACGTAATTAAGAGATTTTCTGCGGCGCTATATTGCCTGTCGGCCATGAGCGCGAGCGCAATCTCCATCGCGTGTTTTGGACTCTGCGGTTTCTTGTTCGCCGGCAATGCCGATGCGATGAATTGCCGTGCGTGCGCGAGTCCGCCAAATTTCTGTTCGATCAGCGCATCGAATGTCTTGAGCTGCGGCGCGCCGCTGCGTTCGCGTAGATACGCAATAATTTTTTCGGCATCGTCTAAGGCGTTCAACGTAATAAAAGATTTTGCCACCACGAGCAGAGTCGCCGTAGGCAGCTTTTTTCGCTCCGCCGGTTCTTGCTGAAAAAAATATTCGCGCACCAGTGCGTGCTTCTGCAAGCGGTGCGCACAATCGATCGCGAGCGCCATCGCCTCGCTGTCGCGGGGCAGCCCCTGCGTGCTCGTTAAGTAGTACGAGTAATACTCCAACGATTTTGCGGGTTTGCCGCGCCGCACGAAGTAAGCCGACGCATACTGGTAGAGCGCGGCGCTGCCGTTCTGCACTCCCACGCGCGTGAGATATTTTTCAACTTCACCGAGCGCGCCGGTTGTTTCGAGCTGCTTCAACGCTATGACATCCATAGTCGAATATCGGAAAATCGCGAGAAAGCGCGACTTTTTTCTGGGATAATGAGAAAATTTGGTCGTTTTCAGGTATTTATATAGTAGAGGGATTATGATTACGACGAGTGTATCGCTACCGAGTTTCATGGCTGCGGCATGGCGAAATAAACAACGGAAAATAATGCAGTACGCGGTTCGGACACTGCGACTAACTATGCGACGTTATCCGATACGGCGCGGTGTGGCGCGGTACTATAATCGGCAGGCTACAGAGATGAGCATTGTCACTACACGGTTTACCGAAGCGGAGTATGATACGCTGCATTTTGCAGCGGCGACGATGCGGGTAAGTGTATCGTATTTAGTATATCTAATGGTTAAGCTTTGGCTGAAACCTGCACGACGCAGACAAAGCAATCAATTCTTGACTAACTATGAAATTTTTCCGACTAATTGGGGCGCAAATTGTGGTTTGATTACAGAAAGCCTATTTTGCTGGCCAAAAATCTGGAAAAAACGATCTCGCCCACTATACCTTTTGTAGCACAGTCCCCTTGCTTTAAAATTTCGGGCTGCACTAAAACGGCATCGGAAAATCGCGGCGTACCTCCGCGATATCGGCAAGCACCGAGTCGGTCAGGACTAAATCCACCGCCGCGATATTATTCTTGAGATGCGCCATGCTCGTGGCGCCGACGATTGCGCTCGTCACAAAGGGTCGCGAGAGCACGAACGCAATCGCCAATTGCGCGGCATCGAGGCCGTGCTTTTTTGCGACCGCGAGATAACGGTCGACGGCCGTGTGTGCCTGCGGTGTGTCGCGTTGGTTAAAGCGATCAGAGAGCGTCCAGCGGCTACCTGCGGGGCGCGCATCGTTGGCATACTTACCGGTGAGCATGCCTGCCGCGAGCGGCGACCACGCGAGCAATCCTACTTTTTCGCGTACAGAAATTTCAAAAAGGTCGGGTTCGTGCAATCGGTACATGAGGCTATATTCATTTTGAATCGACTGCACACGCGGTAGATTTTTCGTTTTAGAAATATGCAAATATTGCATCGTACCCCACGCGGTTTCGTTCGATAAACCAAAATGGCGGATTTTCCCTGCGGCGATCAGTGCTTGCAAAGTTTCGAGGCACTCGGTGAAGTTTGCAATTTCTTCTTCAGGGCTTGTACTTTTTTTTATTTTGTAATTCCATGTTTGCCCGAAATGGTACGAACCGCGGTTTGGCCAATGAAACTGATAGAGGTCGATGTAGTCGGTCTTGAGGCGCGTGAGCGAACCTTCGACCGAAGCGACGATACTCGCGCGGTTGATATCGCCGCCACCATGAATCCATCTAAGGCCGTTACCGCCAATTTTGGTGGCGAGAATAATTTTGTCGCGGTTCTTGCGCGCGGCGAACCACATGCCGATAATGCTTTCGGTCTTGCCGTAGGTTTCTGGCGACGGAGGCACCGCGTACATTTCGGCGGTGTCGAAGAAGTTGACTCCCTCGCCAACGGCATAGTCCATTTGTTCGTGGCCGTCGGCTTCGCTATTTTGTTTGCCCCATGTCATTGTGCCGAGGCAGATGGCGCTGACATCGAGAGCGGTTGTGCCGAGTTTTCGGTAGAGCATACGGCAATTTATTTTCTTGGGCGTGCCGTGAAAATAGATTGTTTCTACGGCGTCGCGAAACAGTAGATACGGTTGGGGTTATTGCAAAGTGGGGTGGAGCCGCTGTATTGCCACGATGTATTTACCTTCGAATTATCGCCGGTACTTGCAGTTAATGCGCCACTACCGTCTACCCAGTTGCCGCCGCATTCGTCTTGGGCGTTTCCCGATGCGCCTGCACCTGTCCACGTGCCGACCGTGCCGACGAGATTACCTTTTGCATCGTACTGAAGAGAATTTTGCAAAGAGCCGCTTAATTCGGAAAAGGTATTCACGACGATTTGCCCGATGGTGTTAAACCACGGACCGGGCGCGCTGGGTGAACAACCAGCGGAGAGACGGGCAATACGGCATCGCGCTTCGAGGTTAATTCCTTTATTGCCGAGATACGCATAATATTGTTGCCCGGAGTTTTTTCGCAAACCGTTTTCTGCTGCGGCGCGCGTACACGCGCAGTCGGCTCTGGCAACGCCGTCGGGTGCCGCTACACACTCGGCATACGGTTGCCCGCTCATATCGCCGACAGTAGTCCACGAACTCGTGAAGGCGTAATAGTTAGTCGTGAAGGTTTCATTTGCCCTGCTGCCGGTTGTGCCGCCGGGGTTGGCAAGCTTGTCGTAAAGACTAATATTCGAACAGTTCGTTGTAAAGATTACGAATGAAATCATCGCCACGTTGAAAATTTTTTGCGTATTCATAAATCCTCCTTTTCTAAATAATCTGCTAAAACATGCCGGTAATCGTCAACAATGCCCCGGCCCCCATCAACGGTTTGCTATCATAATAGATGCGCCACTCGGCTTCGAGGCCGAGAGCAAGAAACGAGAATATCATGAAGTGAAGGCCGGTACGCGCCAAGAAGAGCGGGTTCGAGACTTTCACGTCCGGGGTTGGGTTGCTTGTGCCGCAATTGTTCGTTTGGCAATCGACCCAAGTTTTGATATAGCCCGCATAATATCCTAAACCGACGAGATTTGTCCAGCGCCAACGCGGCGAAAGGTCGAAGAAATAACCGAGCGTTGCCGCCGCCGCGCCGTGATCGAAGCTTGTATTGTACGGCGCGTTGGTACTACTACTGTGAAAACTTGCAACCGAGAGCAACAGCCCGACATGCCAGTTATCTTTGAGGCGATATTGGCTATTGAGAGAAACGGCAGGTTGGGTTCTGATATTTGCTTGGCTGTTGCTGACGAGAGGTAATAGCGGGCCGGCAGAGAGCGCAAAACTCCAGTTGATGTCGGCCCATGTTTTTGATTTTTCGATTTTTTCGAGCTGCGTTTTTTTCTTATTGCTTAATTCGGCTTTGCCTTTAGCCTGCTGTTGTTCGAGCGCTACTTTGGCAATTTCTTGCACGATATCGGCGGCAACGTAGTCGGCCGCTTGAAAAATCGACGCATCGACGCGGTTTTGCTTGGGCGGTAGAGTGCGGTATTTGTCGGTCGAGCCTAACGAAATTTCGGTAAGGATAGCAATTTCTTTTTCAGCATCGTTAAAAATAAAATTGCCGTAGATCAGAATGTCGATATCGGCAAGGCGACAGATTTCAGCAGCCTCTTTGGCGCCGATGATGCCTTTGTTTTTTGTGCGCACTTGTGCGGCAATCGGCTCGATCTTAGCGGCGTCGACTTCGATAAACTCGAATTTCGTTTTCATCGAACCAATAATTGCTTTTTGTAGCGACTCGGGCATATAGCCAAAGTTTTGCGTGCCGGTTTTATCTTCGTATAAAATTACCGCGACGCGCGCCATTTCGCTTTTAGGTGCAGCCGCCTGTGCGAGTATAGCTGACGCCGATAAGAAAAACGACAATAAAGAAATATTCAATCGCATGACTATATTCATGCGAAACAACTGCAACTTGTCAACAAATATTCGCGACCGCCGCTGCGACCGCATCGGGCGCAATACCGACAAGGCACGCGAGCGGAAAATCTTTGCGCGGGCAGGTACGCGCAAAACACGGCGAACATGCGAGCTGCAAATCAAACAGCAGCTTACGCGGCGTCAACGGCGACGTTTCTTCGCGCCGCCCCATGCCGTTAAAAGTGACGAGCGGCGTCCCTGCCAGCGATGCAATATGCGACAGCCCCGAGTCGTTCGCGACAACGGCGCGCGCCGAGGCAATGAGAGCGTGCGCTTCTCTGAGCGTCGTCTGCGCGCAGAGATTGACGACGTGCGTCTGCGTATTCGCAAAATGCGCAGCAATGGTGTCGCATTCGATTTGGTCGATTTTGGCGCCCATTAGGATGAGCTGCGGTGTTGGCTTTCGTTTCGTGAGCGTTTCTATCGCGCGGATAAAATGTCCGACAGGATATTTTTTCGACGCCGCAGTGCTGCCGGGACAGATAACCACGCGCGCAGCACTTTTCTTTAATGAGAACTTTCTTTCAAGCGTAATAATCGGCAATGGTGTAAGCTGCACGTTGCGGTGTTTTTCCCATAGCTCTTCGGCAATAACACCTGCCTTAAGATAAGGCGCGAGCAAGCGCAAGTAGGCAAGCGAGCGGTGTTCGCCGCGATTGTACGTTTGTCTACGAAACTTATTTTTTTCGCGCGTCAAGAGCCACGAACGCATGTCGGTATTAAAACCATGCCGTTTTGCAATTCCGAGTTTTTTCAACAGCCACGCGGAGCGAAAACTCGGCGACAGCGTAAAGCCGACGGTAAAATTATTATTCCGTAACCGCGCGAAATCCGCCGCCGACAAAGCTTTACCCTGAAACGCGATAATTGTAGAAAAACCGACGGGCGCCAAATCGGCAACCCACGCGCGCCCGATGAGCGTCAGTTCGCTCTGCGGAAATATTTCGCGTAGCGCGGCGTAAAAAGGAAATGCCATCGCATGATCGCCCACCCAATTGGGCGCATGCACCAACACTTTTGCGCGTGTGGGTATGATTTTCATTCTTATTTTTTGACTCGCTTGAAGTAATTACCGCCCGCAAGATTTTCGTAGCGCGCAAGATCGAGCGCTGCGCCTTTCGGAAAATATTTTGAACTGCGCTGTTCGAGACCGTAGAGTAGCGAGTATGCCGCGACCGCGAGTCCTTCGGCGTAGATGTGGCGATATTTTGCCATGCGCAAGTAGTCGCGCTTTGAGGTCGTGTGCGCGAGTTCGACGAATGCCGCGACCGCATTCACATACGTCGGTACCGCCCACGTTGAGATATACGGTTTCAAGATTTTAGGCGCGCTCGCGGCGCTATCGAAACCGTTGACGACGAACGCTTTGCGCGCATAACGCAATACTTCCATGCCGGCATAATGGTTGTCGCCGCCGAAGCCTTCGTTGCCGCCCTCGCGTCGCCAGATTTCGGGCTCGGCTTTTTCGCGCTCCCAGAACGGGCCTTTCGGTTCGAACGCCGCGAGCGTCGTCGCGTAGCGCTCGCCCTTCTGACCGTAGAGCGACTCGACGATCGCGTCCGAGTCGGCATACGCCCAATCGACAAGGTTATGCCGATAGCCGCGAAAGCGCTTGTAGTCGGTGTTCACGCCGTCGCTCTTCGACCAAAAACCGATGTAATAAATGAACGCATCGGCCATAAAACTAGGAAAAGTTTTATAGCGCTCGTCTGAAATAAACCAACGCGCCCAGGCCGAGCTGGCGAGCTTTTTGCGAATCGCCGCACGGTCGCCGCCCTTCACGTAGCGTTGCGCCAGCGCGTACGTTTTATAGCTCGGTGTTATTACTGTCGCCATGCCGCCCACAGCCGGTGCTTCGGTATGCGTCAGGTGTAGTGTAATCACGAGTTCGGGTTCGAGCGCATTGATGCGACTGATCGTGCCGTGCTCAATCGCTCCCGTTTTTTGGTTCGGATAATCGTAGAGCCGAAACGGTGCGTTCGTATCGTCGCGGTTCTCAAAATAATTTTCGATATAGCCCGCCGGCCGCGAGAGATATGCATCGATACTTGCAGGCGTTTCGGTTGACTTGCCGTACTTCGCAAGAATCTTGCGAAATTTTTCTTTGCCTTCAGGCGTTTGTGTGAGATCGAGAATTGCTTTCGCTTTCGCTGCAATGTCATACATCACTTCGAACTCCCACACGCCTTTGTGGCGCGCGCCCTCGCGAAATTTATCGAGGTAGGTGCCGAGGCGGCGATCGAACTTATCGCCGTAGAGAGTGTACGGTATTAGGTCGCGGCCGCCGTGGCCGGGGTCGAACACGACGCGGTAGGCGTGTAAGTGCGTGGCGGCCAGCAAACAGAGTAGGATTGTCTTCGTTGCTGAAACTTTCATAGAATCTCTAATACGGTACTCGCATGCGCGAGTACCGTATTAGACGCTTATCGTTGTAAAGACGCGCCGACAATTACACTTTACGTTTTGCGTACCGCTTTCGCTTGGTGCCGTGGCTTTCGTACCGGCGCGGCGGGGATTACAAGTTTTGGGTTTCTTGCTCGTCTTGGCGTTTATCGCCATGCTGGTTCTCAATTACTTCGATCGCAGTCGAGCTATCGTGACCGAGAGCGGCAGGCCGCAAAACCTATTCCAAAGCGGTGAAGAAGTTTACGCCTCGCACGATTGCACCGATTGCCATTTGCCGCCGCACGTA
>JAFEGD010000075.1 GCA_018240245.1 Spirochaetota bacterium
ACGATTTCTTCGAGGGCGACGACGAGTAACGATGAGCCTTGCGACCCGCTATCGTCCGCAAAATTTTGAAGATCTGGTCGGCCAGCTCGCGGCCGCGCAGAGTCTCAAAAACGCTCTCGATTATAAAAAGATTGGGCATGCATATCTTTTTCACGGCGCCCGGGGTGTCGGTAAAACGACGATGGCGCGCATTTTGGCGAAAGCCTTGAATTGCGTGCAGGGGCCGACATCGCAGATTTGCAACGTGTGCGAGCATTGCGTCGAAATTGCCGAAGGGCGTTCGACCGATGTGATTGAAATCGACGCGGCGTCGAATCGCGGCATCGACAACATTCGCGAATTGCGCGCGCAGGCGGTCTTTGCGCCGATGAAATCGCGGTACAAAGTTTATATTATCGATGAAGTCCACATGCTGACGGTCGAATCGTTCAATGCGCTCTTAAAAACCCTCGAAGAACCGCCGCACCACGTCGTTTTCATATTGGCGACGACCGAGTTGCATAAAATTCCCGAAACGATCGCTTCGCGCTGCCAAGTCTATACTTTCAAAAAATTTAACGCACGCGAAATTGCCGATCGCCTCGCGCATATTTTGCAAAAAGAGCAAATCGCTTTTGAAGAAGAGGCGCTCTTGCCGATCGCCGAACGCGGCGAAGGCTCGCTGCGCGACGCGATTTCGTTGCTCGATCAGACATTGGCGTTTTCGGGGCAGGGCACACTTTCGCTCTCGGCGGTACGCGAATCGCTCGATATTTTGCCGATCGAAGTGTATAACAATTTTGCGAGCGGTCTACGTAACGGCGATTTGCGCGCGATTCTGAACGCGGTGCATGAGTTGACGCAAAGCGGCGCGAATCTGCGCGTCTTTTTAAAGGATTTACTCGCCTATTTGCGCGCGTTGGTACTCGTCGGCGAGGGTGTCGAAGTACATTCTCTAGCGAAAGAAGATGCCGCGCGCCTTGCCGAAATCGCGCGCACTTGGGATCGCGCCGCTCTCGTACGGGTGTTTCAACAACTCTTTAAGCTCAACCAAGAATTTTCGCAGATGCTTTCGGCGAAAAGTAGCGAACTCAAAATGTCGTTAGAGATTGCGTTGGTCGATCTTGTGCAAAAACTTAAAGAACCCTCTGTGAGTGCGCTTGTTCAAAAAATAGAACGTCTAAAATCTGCGATCGAAGCGGGCCAAGCGTTCGAAGACTCTACCCCGCCGCCGAGTTCTTCCTTGGCGCAGAAAAGTATTGCCACTGCATCTTCGACACAGCGGCAACCGTCGGCAGACGCTTTCGATACTGGGACGCTTTTACAGAAGGCGTTTCTGGCCGAAGAGGTGCCGGTTGCTCCCGACACGCAGAAAATCTTTGGTGCGTGAATATCGATTTCCGATTGAAAGCCTGACACCAATCGGCAATGCGTTCTTATGGTTAAAAGAGTAACGATTAGTCTTGTTTTAGCGTTTGGCTCCGATATTTTCGCGCAGCAGCAGTCGCCCGAAGAACAATTGCAGGCGGCAGTTTATGCGAATGACGGTGCGAAGGTTAAAGCGGCCGTCAAAGCCGGGGCGAATGCCAATGGTTACGTATATGGCAGTCATTATCTGGGTTTGGCGGCGACGGGTAACTACGAGAAATCTGTGCGCGCGCTGGTCGAATCGGGTGCCGATGTAAATTACGCCACTTCGTCTGGCGGATGGACCGCACTTATGGGAGCTGCCGACCAAGGTAATCTTGAAATTGTAAAATACCTCGTTTCAAAAAAGGCCGACGTTAACGCGAAGACACGCCAAGGGCGCACGGCGCTTATCCGTTCTGCGTATCACGGCCGTGCAGCGGTGATTACGTTCTTGCTCGGCAAGGGTGCGAACGTCAACGCCGTCGATAATATGGGTGTGTCGGCGCTTATGCTCGCCGCGCAAATGGGTTTCGATCAAACGGTAAAAGTCTTGCTCGATGCCGGTGCCGATAAAAATCTTAAAACGACGACGCAAAAAACGGCGTTGCAACTCGCTACAGAGGCGCAGACCGCGAGCGGTGCTTACCGCGCCGAAGAATACAAAAACACGATTGCGCTCTTGACGGCGACGAAAAAAACATACGGCAAGCTCGTCGGTAAGGTATTCAGCGCCGACGGTAGAACGGTCGTTATTCGTGGCGAGAATATTCACAATCTAAAAAAAGGTTCGCGGTTGGTTATTAAGACGGCTAGCGGTGAAGTCAGTGCTACGGTCAAAGAAACGCTACATTCGAAAGCGAAGGCAATCGCAGCTAAAGCGGGGGCGGCAAAAGGCGATAGCGTCTATTTAGCGAAATAACGTGGCATTTGTACAAAATCAAATTGAAAAAATTTCGGCACAGGCTGCGGCGAACCCGCGTTTGCGTTATGCACAAGAAATAATCTGGCCGCAGATTGAAAAATTTCTTATCGCGGGGCCGGTTTTTGTCGGCTATATTTTAGGTTTCTATAAATATCCGCCGAGGCATATTGCTTTTGAGATTGCTTTTCAATCATTCGTAATTTTTTCTTTTTATTTGACCGGCGTTGTCGCTATCGAGATTCTCGACGGCCTTTTTTTCTCGGTCTGGCCGCTCGTGTTGGGCAGCGTACGCTCGCTACTTGCGCTGTTTTATATTGCATTGACATTCAAGCAATATTTCGAGTGGCGCAAAGGCGATCCGCATATTTACGGCATAACGAAACGCCTGCGCACTCGTTTGGCAAACGCGCTCGGAGAAAAAGTCTAACGCACTTTTTGATAACCCATGCAGGCACAGACTGCGGTATTCGATTCTGCTAAAAAGGGTGCGCACGCCCGACTGCGGTCGCTACCGACAGGCTTTCGTAAAGCGTACAAAAATATTTTGCACGACGTCGGCAAACTGATTGGGGATTACTCGCTTATCGAAGACGGCGACCGCATCATGGTCGCTGTCTCGGGCGGCAAAGATTCGCACGCGCTTTTACATATTTTGCTCGATCTGCAGGCGAAGGCACCCATCGAATTTTCGGTCTTCGCGTATACTCTCGACCAAAAACAACCCGGTTACGATGCGACGGCGTTAATCCGCTATTACGAAGAGATCGGCGTCGAGTATTATTTAGGCCAGCGCGATACTTATTCGATCGTCACCGACAAGATACCTGCGGGCAATACCTTTTGTTCGTTATGCTCCCGCTTGCGGCGCGGCATCCTTTACGACGAAGCCGAACGCTTAAGAGCGACAAAAATTGCATTGGGGCATCACGCGAACGATGCGCTTGAAACGCTGCTTATGAATCTTTTTTATAGCGGTAAACTGGCGGCGATGCCGCCGAAGCTGACGAGCGACGACGGGCGCAGTATCGTGATTCGCCCATTGTTGTCGGTCAGCGAAGAAAAGCTTGCCGCTTTTGCAAAGGTCTTGCAGTTTCCGATACTCCCTTGCAATCTCTGCAACAATCAAGAAGGTTTGCAGCGAGCGCGCATTAAGAAATTGATCGCTGATGAGACGACGCGCAACCCAGTTTTAATCGACTCGGCGCGCGCCGCTCTCGCCAATATCAAACCGTCGCACTTATGGGATCTAACGCTCAGTAAAGCGGCGCTCTAGCGATTACGACTATGGCGCGAAAAGAAAATAACAAGAGTAAAATTGTCCCACTGTTTGCAGGGCTGAGGCGACGTAAAAAGCAACACCCGCAGCTGCAGCAAAGCGGTACGCAGATTTTCCGTCAGATGGTCGGTTATGTGCGCGACCGCGCTAAAGAACGGCACATCGGTTGGACGCTCATCCCTGCGCTTTTGACATTGCGCATCATGTCGGCTGAAAATTTGCGCGCGATTCGTTCGGCTTTCGAAAACGGTCTCTCTTCGGAGCGGCCCGTGCATCCCGATTTATTCTCCGAATTTCTCGAAATGCGCCGCTATTTCACCGCGGCGATCGTGTATCGCGCCGCAGAGAATTGGAGCGAAGAGCGCCCGCGCCGCAAAAAGTCGCGCACGCTCGACGAAATTTTAGAGGAGATGCAAGACTTGAGCGATAACCAATCGTGGGATTGGGTCAGCTTTCACGAAGACGAATTCGAGTTTTTCTTAGAAATCGCAAACGCGGCACGCTATACGTCGGCGCGCTTTATTTTGCATCGTATTCGGCGCGATTATCTCGATTCGGTGCTCGCGTATAATAAAAATTTTTGGAACATGCAGAGTGCGATCAACGTCTATCGCTCCGTCGTGCGGCTGATTCGCGAGCGTAAACCCGCCGAAGCCGAAGGCGAGCTCTTACAATTTTTTACGCAGAACGATTTAGCGATTTTACAATATTACGCGAGTCAAGTACTCGCGCAAGGGTTCGAATATACTCCGGCAGTGCAGGGTGCGGGGCATCCCGTATACGCATCGAATATTCCCGCGCTCAGCGATTTTGAAATCGGCACTACGGTACGTTTTGCGATCGCCGAAGATAAGGCGTCGGCCGATATTACGACGCACGCAATCTTCACCGAGTCGGCTCTTGCGCACGGGCGCATCTTTGTTAAATCGGACTGCGTGCTCTGCGGAGTAAAACTCGCCGAACAGACGTTTCGTTATTTCGATGCGGCGATTCGGCTGACAATTAAAGCGACGGACGGCGATAGCTTGAAGTCGGGGGCAACTGTTTTAGAATTTGCCGGAGATATTCGCGCGATTCTACGCGGAGAACGTATTGCCCTAAATTTTTTGGCGTTCATGAGCGGTATTTCGACTCGAACGCGGCAAGTCGTCGAAGTGGCGAATCGTTTCCACGTTAAGGTATTAGATACGCGAAAGACAATCCCCATGTTGCGCACGATTTCAAAATATGCGGTTGTTCGGGGCGGCGGCTATAATCACCGCCACGATCTCGCCGCGATGGGTCTCATTAAAGATAATCATATTGCCAAGGCGGGCTCGGTGTCTGCGGCGATATTGGCGTTCAGGCGGCATGCGCCGTTTGTGCCGCTCGAAGTCGAGGTCGATACACTCGAGCAATTGCGCGAGGCGTTACCTTTGAAACCCGATATGGTGCTTTTAGATAATATGGCGAATGCGACAATGGTCGAAGCGATGCGGATGATTAAAGCGGCGAATGCGGCGCAAAAGACGGCGATTACTGCCGAAGCCTCGGGCGGCTTTACGCTCACAAATCTCGATCGCATCAAAGATACCGGCGTCGATTTTGTGAGCCTCGGTTCGATCACGAATTCGATCGCCCCCCCCGATTTTAGTCTCGAAATTTTTGGTAAGTAACTCTTATCGAATACCGGCGTCGGTCGGGTTGTAACGGTAGAGTTCGGTGTAGGGGAGTCCAAAGCCCGAAATATCTTTGAGCGTAAAGCTGACGAATACCGTCTGTTCGATGAAGCTCGTGCGGTCGGTCATGTAGGTTCCGGTAAACAGCGTCTTGCGCGCCGAGGTGAAGCTCACGCGCAGAAGCCATTTATGCAGATCGTGTTCGATACTCGCCATGAAATTGTCGAGGTTGAGCACGCCGTTCGTGCTCGGGTTAAACGGGTTCATCGATTTGAGTACGTCGTCGAAGAACGGCACGTACGCCGGGTTACCCGGTTGATAGCGTTCGAATTGTTCGGCAATCGAGTTCAAAGCAAAACGAAAACGCCAATACTCGTGTAGACGCATATCGATCTCAAAGCCCAGACGTAGGTTCGATTCCATGATGTTGATAAAATTGTAACGAAACGTCGACGTCGCTTTGAAAAGCATAAGCTCGCGAATGAATGGCAGCTTGTAGCCGCCCAAGCGGTAATAGAATTGAAAGTCGTTAGTGTTCATCGTCTGGTATTGAATCGAATACGCCGCATTATTCAAGATACCGATACCGTTAAAATGATTGAATTTGCGTTTCGATAGCCCATAGAGGTTCGCTGTGAATCCCCGAATGAAATCGTAATCGCCCTGCACGCGCGCCGTGAGATCAGACCAACGCTCGCGCTCTAATAACGGGTTTGGATAAGGGCGCAAATCGCGCGTCGCCTGAATCGTGATGAGTGCATAGGGATTAAGGTCCGATATAATCGAAGTCGTTGCCGCTTGCATGCGGTCGTGCCCGAACGTGAGGTCGGGGCCGACGTCGCCGAACGAATAGCGTTGCGTATAGACGCCCTGCGCGTAGAGAAACGGATAGCCGACGCGCAGCGTGTCGTTGGTGAAGAGATAGCCGTAGCTTTGCCGATTCATCTCGCGTTGCAGCAACGGGTCGTCGATGCTCGTGTAGTAGTATTGCATGCCGACGCCCCCGCTTGGAATCAGGTTGAGCCACGGCGCGAACGATAGATAAAAACTCACCTGGTCGAAGCCGTCGTTACGCAAAAGCGATTTGACCGGCGTCGAAGTAACTTCGTTATTGACTTGTTGAATCGTGTAATCTTGACGAAATTGCGAATTGAGCTGCACGCGGTTTTGAATGCCTTTGAAAAAGCCCTCGGTCGGCTGCATGAGCGTCGTGCGATGCGAAATCAATAGGTCGGGAGCGATATCGTAGACGGGAGAAAATTTCGAGTCGGCGATATTGCTGGCGAGAAACCAATTGAGTTGTCGCTGCGCTCGTAACGATATTTGCGTATTTTTATTCGTATAAGAATATCCGGTTTCCCAATTGAGATAGTACGCGCCTAAGCCTTGCTGAAAAAATCGCGGGCGATAGAGCGCGGTGAGCGTGTTATCGGGCTCGAAACGTTGACCGAATTCGAGTTCGAAGTTGGCGTTATTGTACTGACCGAAGCGCACGTACGCCGAACTCACCGAGTCGTTCTTGTTCGATCGATGCAAATTCGCTTTGAGGTCGGCTTTCAACTTGTACCAAAAATATTGCGTGAGGCCGTACGTGCCGTCGGGTTGCAACACCTGATTTGTTACCGTCGGCGAGCCGCTGTCATCTGAAATCGTGCGCCGCGCTTTGAAGTTCGCCATCGCGATTTCAAAGTTATATTTCAGATCGGGCGAGTCGCGCTTGAGGTTGATGCCGATCATGTAGCCGACGCGCTCGTACCAATCGAACATGAGTTTTCCCGTCTGCGGCTGCCAGCGGCTTTCGTTCGCGAAAGGGTTGGTGAAGTTCCACGTGTTTTGCAGCGATTGACCGCGCGTGGGATTTACCGCGTACTGGGTGACAAGCCCCGTACCCGTATCGGATTTCAAAATGAGCGGCCAATAAAAGACCGGCACCTGGCCGACATAGTAGATCGCCGAGATTGCGGCAAATTCGTTATTTTTAGAAATCCAGATTTTTTTCGCTTTGAAGTAGTAGTGCGGGTATTTCTCGTTGCACGTCGTAAAAAACGAATCGCGGGCGATATAGCGATTCGCTTCGATTTGTTTGATGACGCTGCCCGAAAAATAGAACGGCTCGGCGGCGGCGTGCGACGAATAGACGACGCCCGAGCCTAAATGGTTGTCGTAATAGAATTTTTCTCCGGCGAGTTTGCGCCCCTCGGCTTCCATCGAAACGCGGCCTTCGCCGAAAATTTCGCCCGTCTTTGTGTTGATCTTTACCGTTTCGGCGCGTAGGTATGCAGGGCCCGAGCGCAAAATGATGCCGCCGCGCAGAATAAATACGCCTTCGTTACCTTCGGCGACGGTGACGTATTCGGCTTCAGAGGCGCGAATAATTTCAATCGAGCCGCTCTTGTTATCGTGCTTCTCTGGCGCGGCAGCGTCGGCGGCCACAATCTCAAACGAAAAAATGATTCCAGCGGAAATGATACCGCGCCAGATCGCGATGCTCCGCTTAGACACTCACCTGAGGGTATACGTTTGAGACAGCCCGTCAATAAAAGAGGAAAGCGCTTAGCGATGCCGGGTGCGTCAAATAAAGTACGACTCTAATTTTTCTAGCGACGAGTCGTGCAAATAGCAGAGCTGGTCTTTCTCTTGCGTGGGATGGCGAAATTTTATCTGCGATGCGACGAGTGCGATGCGGTCGTCGTGTTTCTTTAGTTTTATGCCGCCGTACTTTACATCGCCCAAGATCGGCGCACCGTTCGCGGCGCAGAGTGCGCGAATCTGGTGAAACTTGCCCGTCTCGATCTGTACTTCGTATTGAAAAAAATTATCGACCGCACGAACTAAGCGGGCCGAGAGCATATAGGGTACGCTATTCGCTTTAGCCCGCGCGTTATGCGGTACATCCGCCCGGTGTACGCTGCGCCCTGTCTTTACCATGTTAGCCATGAGGACAATCTTTTGCGACCCGACGCCCGCCGCGTTGAGGGGACGATGCGTCAAAATATGGTAGCGCTTTTCAAAGTGGCGCTCGCGAATTGCCGCCGAGAGGCGTGCGGCGGCTTTCGAAGTGCGTGCGATCGCCATGAGCCCCGCCGCGGGGCGATCGAGCCGTTGCACCGCCGCACAAAAGACATTGCCGGGTTTATGGTATTTTTCTTTCAGGTATGCCGCAAAAATTTCATTCACCGAAAGGTCGCCGCTCGCATCCTTCTGCGATAACCAGCCGGCGGGTTTGAAAATAACGAGTAGGTGGTTGTCTTCGTAAGCGACGAGCGGCTCGAGTGCGGCAACGATGCCACTACCCGATTTCACGATTTTTGATATGCGTCTGAGGTCGAACGCGCCGTTTGCCCTGAATACCTGTGCCGCGTCGAACATGTAGAGGTCAAAAGATAGAAGACAGCAGACAGAAAAACAGATTTTTATAACTTTGAATTCAAAAAAAGATCGCATCTACACGTCGAGTGAACTACAACACTTGCTCCGTGAAATTCCGGGTATAACCGCCGCAAAAATCGAAATGTTGCGCGAGCACTGGCGGCTGCTTCTTGAATCCGACGACCGCACCGATTTGACGCGCCTGACGACGAGCGACGATATCGCAATCAAGCATTATCTCGATTGTGCGTTGCCGTTAAAATTCGCACAGTTGCCGTCGCCGCTTTTAGACATCGGCAGCGGCGCGGGCTTTCCCGGGCTGGTGCTCAAAATTCTTTCGCCCGAAACAGAAGTGATATTAGGCGAAGTGCGCCCGAAGCGCACCGAGTTCTTGCAGCACGCGATCGAGGTTTTGGGACTAAAAGGCGTGACGGTTTATGCACACCGTATCGGGCCGCAGTTTCCGCATACGATTCGTGGCGTTGTGACGCGCGCTTTAGAGAGTGCGCGCGATACGCTCTATCGCGTGCAACCGTTCTTGCCGACGGGCGGCCAAGTGCTTTTGCTCAAAGGCCCGAAAGGCGACACAGAAATTGCCGAAGCGTTGGGTGAGAGCAAAGATTTTTACCACGAGCAAACTTTTTCATATCGATTGACCAATGGCCACGAGCGCCAATTGGTCGTATTTAAGCGCGAAAAAGAATCGCTACGGCAATTACCGAAGACGACGAAGATGATGGCGGCGCAGCGAATCGAAATCACCTCGCGCGCAAACGAAATATTTAAGTCGTTGCTTTCGCTCGCCGACGCGCGCGGCATTCGTAAAGAAAAGAAATTTATAGTCAGCGGAAAAAAATTAATCGACGAAATTTTATCGTCGCCTCGTCTCAAGGCTTCGCTCGAGAGTGTCGTTGTCGATTCAAGCCACGAAATTCCCGAAGGCACTCAGCGTGCGCTCGTCTTAGCGCCGCAGCTCTTTCGCGAGGTCGATGTCTTAGGCACACGCTGCCCGCTCGCGCTGATGCGAATTCCCGAGTTGTGCGCCTGGCAGGGCGACACAACTCCGGGTGTTACCGTGTTTATTCCTTTTCAAGATCCGAGTAACGTCGGCGCGGCGATTCGTTCGGCGGTCGCGTTCGGTGTGCGGCGAGTTATTTTGCTCAAAGAAGCGGCGTCGCCCTTTTTACCGAAAGCGGTGCGCGCAGCGGCAAATGCGCTGTTTGAAGTCGAACTGCTCTCTGGCCCTGCGCTCGACGCACTCGTAGAAAGCGATAAAAAGATATGGCGCCTCGATGCGAAAGGCAAAGAAATCGCCCAGGCGGAGTTCGAAAACTCGGTGATGCTCTTACCCGGGGTCGAAGGTTTTGGTTTTCGCAAAGCGGGCAATACTACAGCGCTGCGCATTCCCATTTCAGATAAGGTCGAATCGCTGAATGCGCAGACGGCGCTCGCGATTGCGCTCTATGAAATTGAGCGTCGAGCAAAGACTGTATGAAATTTCAAGCGCGAGTTGCTATCGGTGTTTGCCCGTTGTGCGGGGGATTATCCGCACCCCACTTGACAAAAGCCGATGCTGCGGGAAAAATCTATAACATCTATGCATGCAGCAATTGTACTGTGTGGCATCTGCATCCGCTACCATCGACAAGCGAACTAACAGAGCTATACCAAAGCACGTATTTCAAAGAACGCAGCGATCGCGGCTATGCCGATTACACTTCGGAGAAAATATACCGATCGGTTGTTTCAACGCTCGCAAAAAATCTGCGCGATCTCGATTTCTTTTCGTGGGAGCAAAACTTGCGCGACAAAAAGCTTCTCGAGGTTGGCTGCGCAGCGGGGCATGCGGTGGCGTTTTTTGCCGACCGTGGTTGGCAAAGTTTAGGCATCGACATTGCGCGCGAAATGGTGGTAGCAGGGCAACACATCGGTCGCAATCTCTTATGCGCAGATTTTTTGCGGCACGATTTTGAGAATCAAAAGTTTAATCTTATTACCCACTGGGCGACGCTTGAACATTTGCCCGATGCCGAAGCGTTCTTACGTAAAATGGTGCAATACTTAGAACCCGACGGGCGCATCTATTTGAGCACATGCAACACCGGTTATTTTGCGCGCCGCAAGGGTGCAGCGTGGCGCTATCTCAACGTACCCGAGCATGTTTTTTATTTTAATAAAAAATCGTTGGCTGAATTAGCTGCGCGCTGTGGGCTCGAGATAATCCGCAGCTTTAGTTATGGTTCGGGCTTCACAACGCGCGAAAATACCTCTTGGTGGTATCGCTGTAAGAAGCGCATAGGCGACCGGCTCGCGCATTTTTTCCTCACGGGCGATATGATTGTCGTCGAGCTTCGCTCCCGTGCAAACCCCAAAACTCGCTGAGCGAGTTTTGGGGTTTGCTTTACTTATTTGCAAAATATCTCTAAAATATTTCTTGCTGTTCGTGAATTCTCTGCGCCTGTTGCCATTATTATTGGCGGTGGTTATTGCTCTTGGCTCCTGCGGTCGGTGCGCCGCACCCGAAAAGCGAAAGGTCAAGCGCATCGATACGATGCTCGACGACTATGTAAAAAGCGAGCGCATCGCGGGTGCTGCTGCGATTGTGCTGCGCGACGGCATGGCTGTCTACCAGAAGCTTGCGGGTTGGGCCGACCGCGAAAACGCTAAACCCATGCGCATGGATACTTTATTCCGCATCGCTTCGATGACCAAAGCGTTGACGAGTCTCGGTATATTGCTCTTGATCGAAGAGAAAAAAATTGGGCGCTACGACCGCCTCGCTAGATATATTCCAGAATTTGCGCATCTCGAAGTTGTCGTGAAAGATGCGCAAACGAAAGAGTTAAAGAAAGAGCCGGCCAAGCGAGCGATGACAATCCATCAACTGCTCACGCACACATCGGGACTCACGTATGGCACGCATCCCGATATCGCCGAAGAATTTCAAAAAGAAGGGCTCGGTCGCGCGCTCGGCGCCGGCTGGAATCTATCGACAAGAAGCGATTCTATTTGCAAAATCGCGCGCAAGATCGGTAAATTGCCGCTGGCTTTTCAACCGGGTGGTCCGTGGGTTTACGGATATAGCACCGATGTCTTGGGTTGTGTGATTGAAATCGTCTCGAAGAAATCGCTCGATAAATTTTTTGAAGAGCGCATCACGGGGCCGCTCGGCATGAAAGATACATTCTTTTACGTGCCCAAGACTGAAGCCGATCGACTGGCTGTACTCTACGGTAGCACCAAAGACGGCAAAAGCGAGCGTTACAATAGTCTTGTGCGCTATCCCTACATCGACGGGCCACGCCGAACCTTTTCGGGTGGAGCGGGACTAATCTCGACTGCGCTCGACTACGCAAAATTTCTTGAGATGATTCGGCAGGGCGGGCGCTTGGGTGATGTACGCATTGCGTCGCCCGAGACGGTCAAGCTCATGTCGACGGCGCAGGTCGCGACGAGCTATACGCATAATTTAGGTTTCGGCTATGGTTTTGAAGTTTCAGAAAAACCCGGCTATATGGGTAAAGAGGGTGCGGGCTCTTTCGGCTGGACCGGCGCGTACGGTACGTTTTATCGCATCGATCCCATCAATCACTTAGTGATTGTGCTCATGACGCAGCTCTATCCAAATAATACCGACATCAAGCCGCAGTTCTGGGACGCAGTCTACAATGCGCTCGACGAATTACAAGTGCCAGAACCTTAATTTATTTGAGCTTGAAGCGGTCGGTTGCTTCGACAAGCGCGGCGCGAATCCCGGGTTCGAACGCCGCGTGGCCGGCATCGGGTATAACCGCCAGACGGGCGCGCGGTAATTTCTCTTGGAGATCGAATGCGTTTTTGACAGGGCAGACGACATCGTAACGCCCGTGAATAATATCGGTCGAGAGATGCTCGATGCGGTGCGCGTTATTCAAGATATAGTTATCTGCGGGAAAAAAGCAATTATTGACGAAGTAGTGGCATTCGATGCGCGCGAGCGCAACGGCAATCTCGGTAAACTCGGTATACATGGCGGAGTTACTCCTTAGACAAATCGTCGCTCCTTCCCATTGGCTCCACGCGCGTGCGGCCTCGCTGCGCTCGTTCTTATTCGACGAAGTCAATCGTCGGTAGAATGCGTGTAATAGATCGTGGCGTTCGCTTTCGGGAATCACCGCGATATATTTTTTCCATTCGTCGGGAAAAATTTGATGTGCGCCCGCTTGATAGAACCAAAGAATTTCTTCGTGGCGGCAGAGAAAAATTCCGCGCACGATGAGATGCAAGATGCGCTCGGGGTGGTTGATCGCATAACTTAACGCAAGCGTGCTGCCCCACGAGCCGCCAAAGACCAACCATTTGTTGACTTTCAGCCGGCGGCGAATGACTTCAATGTCGCCGACGAGATCCCATAGCGTGTTTTCTCTGAGTTCGGCGTACGGCGTGCTTTTGCCCGCGCCGCGTTGGTCGAAAAGTATAATACGGTATTTTTCGGGATTAAAAAAGCGGCGATGGTTCGGCGAGAGTCCGGCGCCGGGGCCACCGTGCAAAAATAACGCGGGTATCCCTTTCGGATTGCCGCATTCTTCGACGTAGAGCGTGTGCAGACTCGAAACCTTGATGTGATATTTTTTTACTTTGTGGATTTCTGGATAGAGCTCTTGCATACGTCGGTATTCAATATTTTTACGAGACAGCCACCATTTTCACGACCCGCGGTATAAAATATCGAGCGTCGTCGCTTTGGCCTTTTCGACACGTTCGCGTGCGTCGCGAACTTTGAGTATTTGCTTGAGAAAATTATGCTCGCCATAATCTTTGAGCGCTAAGAGCGTGTTGGTTATAATCGGCATACGATGCGTCGGCAAGACAAAACGCCGAAAACCGAAACTGCGCAGCCAGGCGACAGCCCACGGTTCGCCGACAACCTCGCCGCAGATAGTGAGTGGGGCGCTTTTTTCGATGCTTTTGAGGTGCTGCGCCAACGCGACAAAGGCATCGCTTAAAAGCGCGCGGTGCAGATTCGACGTTGCGTCGCGCCGTTCCATCGCTAGCGAACTTAAAAGATCGGATGTGCCGATATAGAAAAAATCGAGTTGCTCGGCCCATTGCCGCGCCGCTAAGACAGCCGCCGTGTTTTCTAACATCGCTCCGAGACGCACCGACACTTTATTTTTGGAGCGATTATTGTCTGCGATGATGTCGCGGACAAAGTCGATCTCGTACGCTTCGGATACGTAAGGTATCAAGATATCGAGTTTGCGCTCCGCTTCTTCGGCGGCTTTTAATAGCGATACGATTTGCGTTTCGAGTATTTTCTTTTCGTGCAGCAAAAAGCGAATACCGCGCAATTCGTGGTGGCTGTCGATGCGCGCGCTCCGCAAAAAATTTTTATCGTCGGAGAAATCGAACAGACGAAATACGACGTCGAGCTTCGGTCGCAGCGATAAAATGTACTCGTATTGGCGCGCGAGTTGCTTGAGCGTGGGCATCTCGTGCGCTTCGCTGATTTGGTATTCGGTGCGATAGAGCCCGATTTTTTGTCGTACCTCTTTTTTGGGCGCGGCTTCGGCGATTTCCGAGAGAAAATGTAACGTGCCCGAGAGCTCGACGACTGTGCTCGCATCGATGCGCACTTTTTGCGACCACGGCGGATGCTCGTCGGCTTCGGGGGTTTGGACGAAGCGAATACTCTTGCGCGGTTTCAAAACAATATAACCGATATCGGCGTCGAGAAGCACGGGTATCTGCTTACGTATACGAAAAAAGCGCGCGTCGGCGACCGCAACACAAGGGATGCGCATCGCACGCAGCATCACGAGTTCGTGCGCCGTCTCGCTTGTATCGCCGATAACGATGCCGCGTACGCCCGCGCGCTTTAACGCCAAGACTTCGCTGACGGTCAATTTCTGCGCGGCGACAATCGATACTCCGTCGGGTAGCTTTATATCTTGCTGCATGCCCAAGAAGAAAAGTATGCGCCGTTTCATGTCGCTCATGTCTTGCAGAAAGTGGCGACCTTCGGGCCGCTTGTTGAAAGATGTTCCGGCGTGTTCGAAGCGAAATTGGCGCGAGACAACGTTGATAACCGCAGCGAGCGCGGCGGCGGCGGTCGCGCCCGTATGAAAAATATGCTTCTTGATTTCGGCAAGAAAATAAGGATCTTCGAGCGTCATGAGGTGCGATTCGAGCACATCGATCGCGTCGTCGATTGCCTGAATTTCGCTAGGGTTCTTTTTACGCCGGTCGAGCATCATTTTTTTCTCGCTCGCCAATTGCAGTTGCGAGGCGCGTAGCGCGTTTTTGAAATAACGGTATTCGCTGCGCGGGCTTTCGGCAGTACGCTCGGGGGCAATGAAGCGCTCGCGGCGGTATTCGGCGATAACGCCGCGCACGCGACCCGGATAAATACTTTTAGCTCGAATATGCCGCATCGGACTTTGCGGCAGGGCGGAAAATTGCCGTTGCATCGTCAGCTATAAAACGGTTTAACGTATGTCCGCACAGTGGCCGCAGTAAACTGCTAAAACAAGTGACATATTTCAGCCGATACTATACCATGCTGCCCCGTGGCGCTTTTTATCAGGTAATCGCTTTGTTCGCGTTTTGGACTATAATGCCGACGCTGTGGGGGGCCTCTTGGCGTAATAATAAAGTCGACCACCACGGTAACATAACCGAGAACTTCAGTGCATCCGGCCTGAGGCTTTATATTTCTTCGCCGCGTGTGCGTTTTGCGCGCAATGAAACCATCGCCTTCGATGTCGCGTTGGTCAACGAAGGGGCATACCCGATCACGATGTATCTGCACGAAAACCCGTTACGCAATTTTACAATCATTGCCCGCGATGCGCAGGGGCGTTCGCTCAATGTTAAAGAAGAGATGTATTATCGGTTTCCCGCAGATTTTCGCGACCCACACCACACGCGCTATACCGGCGAAACGTATCCGATGCGCAAGATGATTATCCATGCAGGGGAGCGCTACCAAAAACACATTAAGCTCGCCGACTATATCGATTGGGATAGCTTTTCGGAAAATCTAAAAACGTTACGGATTACGGCGCACTTTTATCCGAATCCTTTGCAGGCCGAGCGGTATTTTCTCGCATCCGAGGGGGAGCTAAATCTGCTCTATGACCAAAGCCGTGAGGTATTGCGAGAGAAAGACAACGCCAACTCTGCGGCTATCGAACCCATGCAAGTGAGCGCGCGTGAGATTGTATTCTTAATGCTCTCGGCCGAATACACGAAAAATTGGGCGCAATACTTCAAATATGTTTCACTCAAAGATATCGTCCGCGATTACCCCGAATTTTCGCGACTCTATGCTGGCGATACTGCCGAAGATCAAGCAAGTGCGCTCGGCGAGTTTCGTAAATATTTAAGCGGTCGCGGCGCGCACCGGTTGCTCAAATTTAGAGTGCTCGGCGGCGAAAGCCGCGAAGCCGGTTCGACGGCCGAAGTACGGGTACGCGCGCGGCGCGATGTCGAAGGCTTCGAGCGCGATTATTTGACAACGTATTATTTGACGAAGCGAGAGGCGCTTTGGCAGATTACCGGTATCGAGTCGCGATTGGCCGACTGACGCCATAATAGAAGAGGTAGAAAAAGCGTATGACCGACATACTTTCGCAAGACGAAATAGACCAGCTACTCTCGGCAATCTCGTCGGGCGACGCGCAACAAGAAGATTTCTCCGCGTCGCAAGCCGAGCAGAAAAAAGTCAAGATTTACGACTTCAAGCGCCCGGACAAATTTTCGAAAGACCAGATTCGTACCGTACAGATGATGCACGAAACGTTCGCGCGTCTGACGACAACGGCGCTTTCGGCAAAGTTGCGCGCGATGGTCTCGGTTCACGTACAATCGGTCGACCAGCTAACGTACGAAGAATTTATCCGTTCGATTCCGAACCCGACGACGCTCTCTCTCATCAATATGGATCCGTTGAAAGGTTCGGCGATTCTCGAAGTCGACCCTTCGATTACCTTTACGATTATCGATCGCCTGTTCGGCGGTGCCGGCGACCACGCGAAACTTTCGCGCGAACTTACCGACATCGAGATGTCGGTGATCGAAGGTATTATCGTTCATATTTTGGGTAACTTGCGCGAGGCATGGTCGACGGTGATCGATCTCAGACCGCGTTTAGGTACGATCGAAACAAACCCGCAGTTCGCGCAAATCGTACCGCCGAACGAGATGGTGATGCTCATCACGCTCGAAACCAAAATCGGCGAATCAGAAGGGATGATGAATCTTTGTATCCCCTATATTACGATCGAGCCAATTATCCAAAAGCTCTCCGCGCAATATTGGTTCTCTTCGATTCGACGCGGAGAAAGCGATGTCAATCGCACGATGATTCAAAGTCGCCTCGATAATGTGCAGGTGCAAATTTCCGTCGAGATTGGTACGGTTAACCTCGGCTTTCGCGATATTATGAATCTTAAAGTCGGCAATATCATTAAAATGCCGAAAACAACCGTGCGTGAAGAGTTCACGTTCAAAGTCGAAGAGCGCGCGAAATTTAAGTGTCGCCCCGGTCGCATCGGGTCGCGCTTAGCGGTGCAGATCGGCGATACAGTCGTCGATACGCCAGACGAACTCTTGATCGGTACACGCAGCGAAGAAGAAGCTTAACGAAACCTAAAAAACGGTTTTCAGCCTGTTTCGAGAACAATTTCTCCATTTAGTGGTGAGCGCTAAGAAACAATTTTACATCGAAACGTACGGCTGCCAAATGAACGAATACGATTCGCTTTTGGCGAGCAAGATTTTAGAAAAAGACGCCACCGCGACGCAAACTGTCGGCGATGCGGATGTCATCTTGCTCAACACCTGCGCCGTACGCGAAAATGCGCACCAAAAAATTTACAATCGTCTGCGCGAATTAGGGCATCTCCACAAGCGCGGCGCGAAAATCGGCATTTTGGGGTGCATGGCGCAGAATTTGCGCGAAGATTTGCTCTACGAAAATTTACCCGTCGATTTTATTATGGGCCCCGACGCATTGCGCAACCTCACGGGGCTCATCGACGGCACGACACCGCAAGACACGCAGCGCAGTTTTTTGAACCTATCGCGCACAGAAACGTACGACGATATCGTACCGTCGTTCGAGCACCACATGCGCGGGCGCGATACAAAAATTACCGCGTTTGTAACAATCCAGCGCGGGTGTAATAATTTTTGCGCATTTTGCGTCGTGCCGTATACGCGCGGCCGCGAACGTTCGCGCCCGGCAGAGAGCGTAGTAAATGAAGTTCGTTCGTTAGTCGACAGCGGCGTCAAATCGGTTGTGCTGTTGGGACAGAACGTCAATTCATACCATTTTGAAGAGACGCGCTTTGTCGATCTCATCGAAGAGTTGCTCGCGAAGACGACTATAGAGCGCATTTATTTTACATCGCCGCACCCGAAAGATTTTCCGATCGAGCTTATCAAACTCATGGCGCACGAACCCAGGTTTTGCAACCAAGTACACATGCCGTTGCAAGCGGGGGCCGATGCGACCTTAAAGCGCATGAAGCGTAACTATACGCGCTCCGAATTTTTAACCATCGTCGAAAACTTTCGCAGTCGTGTCGCAGATGTCGCGATCAGCACCGACGTAATCGTCGGTTTTCCCGGCGAGAGCGAATCTGATTTTGAAGAGACGCTCGACGTGATGGCTGAAGCCGATTTTGATTCGGCGTTCATGTTTGCGTATTCAGAGCGCAAAGGCACGATTGCGCAGCGTCTTTATCCCGACGATGTTCCCGACGACGTCAAGAAACGCCGTTTGGCGACGCTCATCGAAAAACAACTCGCGCGTTCGCTTATAAATAACGAGCGCTATATCGGGCGTACGGTTGCTGTGATGGCGGAGCAACCGTCGCGCCGCAATACGGCAGAGTGGGTTGCACGGCTCGCGAACGGTCGCAAAGTAATTTTTCATCCACATGGTATGGCGTTAGCGACACTTGCGGGCAATACTGTCCGTATTACCATCACCGGTGCTTCGAGCCAAGTTTTGCATGGCACCCTATCGACAGATTAGGAACACGCTTCGGACTTCAAAATGACCGAAGAAGTTTTACGGTTTGAAAACGTCTGGTATGAAAAAGAATCGTCTACAGATCGCATTGAAGACATCAGCTTAACATTGAACAGAGGCGAGGGAATGTTGCTCTCGGGACCCGAAGGTAGCGGCAAAAGCCTCATTATGGATCTCATCATGGCGCGCGTTGTACCGAACCGTGGGACGATCTACTTAGAAAAGGAGCTCGTCGACCCGAAAGACACCCAAGCGATCGAGAAGTTGCGTTTTTCAACGGGGTATGTCACGCAAACCTCGGGACTTATCAATAATCTGTCGCTCTTCGAAAATATTATCTTGCCACTCAGATATCATACCGAGATGAAAGACGACGATCTTTCAGCCGCTTGCTCGATCTGGCTCGACCGTTACGAACTTGCGCACAAGAAAAATGTACGACCGGTAGCGCTCTCGGCGTCCGAAAAAATGCGTACAGCTCTGATTCGCGCCCTGATCGTCGAACCGCGCATTTTATTACTCGACAGTATTGTCGATGCGCTTTGCCCGTTGGCATCGCGGCGCATGCTCGAGCTCTTATTTGAAGATATTCGCCTCAGAAACATGACTTATATCATGTCGAGCTATCACCCGGCGATATTTCGGCAGCGCAACTTGAAACTTGTTCTACTCTACAAGGGGAAAATCATGTTTGCGGGCTTAGACGCCGAAAATCATAGGGCAGAGAATGCGTATCTCGACCAGTATCTCGCGTATAATACTGTCGGCCCGATGCGCCCCTTTAACGATGCGGTATGAAATTTGATCGTAACGATATTTTTACCGGACTTTTTGTCGTTGTTGGCACCGTTTTCGGCCTTTCGGTTCTCCTTTTTATTGCAGGCTATAACCTCTTAGACGACCGCGTTTCGTACTGGGCGCGCTTCGAGCACTTAGCTGGCGTCAAAAAGGGCACGCAGATAAAAATCAAGAATTTTACAATAGGCGAAGTAAAAGAAGTCATTCCCATTTATGGGTCGGAGCTTCACTTTATCGCGAAAGTTAATATCGACAAAGAATTTGTTATCTATCAAGGCACTAAAGTAACGATTACCAATCAGAACGTAATCGGCGACGCAGTGCTCGAACTCACGCCGTCGCTGGTGAAAAAATATATTTTGAAGCCGCACGATACGCTATTTGCGACAAATATCGTCAATCTCGAACAGATGGTGTCGCAGATTTCGTCGCTCGTCAGTACGATTAACCGGTTGGTCGAGACGTTTGCGTCGCTCGCTGGCGATAATAAGAACGATGTGAAGATGCTTCTCACCAATTTGAACGGTTCTATTACAAAAGTCAACGGTCTACTCGACTCTTCGCAGGGCGAAATTGTTGCGATCATGCGCAATATTCGGAGCACATCGACGACGCTCGATAAGTTTACGAAAGATATGGCAAACAATCCGTGGAAAATTCTCGATAAAAGGCCTGCATCGGGTTCGAACGACGCACCGGCATTACCCTAGTGACTAGTCGGGAACTCGCTGGCGCGATTTCCCGACTAGTCACTATTGTCATAGCCGATAAAAATTGTACGTGACATTAAGTACGTGGGTAAAGTTATGTCGTAACTAATTAGTTTCTAAAAATATAATCTTATGCGACAAGCTGAGCGAATTATTATTCTTGAAGATGATGCAGCCTTTGCGCGTTCGCTATCCGAAATTTTGCGGGATATCGGCGATGTACGCTTTACTTCCTACCCCGAACGGTTGCCACAACTCATCAGCGATTTTAATCCGACGCTCATTATCGCCGACTATAATTTGAACCACCCGACGCTCGACGGGGTCAAGGCGACGCGACTTATTCGACAAACTCCCACCACGAATTTACTGCCCGTGCTCTTGCTCTCCGGTGAAGATAATATGCAAGTTATTGAAGAAGCATATAAGTCGGGTATCGACGATTATGTATTAAAGCCCGTCTCGCCAAGATTTTTACTGGCCAAGATTGAAAATTTGTTATTCCAAAGCCGCAAAAAGTTGAATGCGCAGGCACTCTCGGGCTTGCCGGGCAATGCGGCGATCGAAACCGAATTTTATTTGCGGTTAGCGCGGCGGAAGCCATTTTCTGTAGCGTATAGCGATCTCGATAATTTTAAGCCATTCAACGATGAAAAGGGGGTCAAGAAGGGCGACGACGCAATCCAGTTAGTTGCGCGACTCTTGTACGATCTCCGGGCAAAAAATTCTCGCTCCGAACTTTTTGTCGGACATTTAGGCGGCGACGATTTTTTTCTGTTAGGCAGCGCGAGCACGATTCGTTCGACAGTCGTGCGGTTGCACCGCGATTTTGGCAAGAAGAGCCGTGTGTTTTTTTCGCCCGATGAGGCGGCTTCTGGCTTTTACCGTGGTAGTGACCGGCAAGGCCATTTATGTGCTTTTCCTTTGCTGACGATTTCAACGGCCATTCTCAACGGTATCACCGTTGATCGCGTACCCAATTTCTTATCGCTCACGCAGATCGCCGCACAGAATAAGAAGATCGCCAAAAAATCGCGAACGCGCGTACACAATTTGGATGTACGCGAATTACCCGTTATCGATTTGGCGAACACTTTGTTTACGAGCGCCGATGTTGGTGCCAAAAAAATTCAGCGCCTGCGAAAGCAAAAATAAAATAGTGCTCTCTCTCCTGAGTCGGTGAATATATTATTCCGCACAACCTATGATTATCGACTTTCTTATCTACTTGGCAATCGGCGCCGCCGTTAGCTGGTTTTTCTTTTACTTTCGCCGTTACGATCTCTTCGGCGGTTTTTGGGGCGCGGGGGTAGTCGCAGTCATCGGCGCAATCCTTGCAACGTTCTTATTGCAGAAACCATTAAAAATTGCGCTCGATGCGCTGCAAAGCGGCTTTGGTTTTAGCAATGTAAATATTGTCGCGGCTGTCATCGGCGGAGTCATCAGCATCATGCTGTTGAGCAAAATAAACGGTGGCAAAAAACGCAAAGAATATTGAAATCGAGTTACTATTTTCTTTTTTACTGCGGCGTAGTTGTTTTTTCCGTCGGCTGTACTCGCGCCGTAGCACTACAAGATTTGTTTACCCGCCCCGAATATATCGCCAATGGCGACGGTTGGGCCGAAGCGCGGCGGCGCAGGGCGATTGAAATGTTCTTGCAAAGGCAGCATCATTCGGTGTCGATTCGCCAATTCGACTTACCGCATTTACCGGCGAACTCTAAGTACAAAGGCACGGTGCTTGCGGTCGCCGGCGAGGGTAGCGCTGCGCCGCTCGTTGTTACCTATGCGCTCTATTTTCACGGTACGAGCGCAAAGCACGAATACCAAAATCGCCAGGTGGAGTGCGATCGAACTCTGGCGGCAGCGCTGGCATCGCTAGCCGAGCTTTTACAGCGACACCGCCAAGTTGACTTTGCGATGACCGATTCGTGCTTGCGTTTGACAGCCTCTCCACGCGGCGAAATATAAGCCATGGGCGAACTTATTATTGCGGCGCCGCGCGGTTTTTGTGCGGGTGTCGATCGTGCGATTTCGATCGTCGAGCGCGCACTCGAAGTCTACGGTACGCCGCTCTATGTCCACCACGAGATTGTCCATAACCGACATGTCGTCGACGGGCTGTGCGCGAAAGGAGTAATCTTTGTCGACAGCATCGCCGAGATACCCGCGAACAATACGGTCATTTTTAGTGCGCACGGGGTTGCTCCCGCCGTTGTCGCCGAAGCCGAGCAGAAAAATTTACGCATTCTCGATGCGACGTGCCCGCTCGTGACCAAGGTACATATCGAGGCGCGGCGTTATGCGCGCGACGGCTATCACATTATTCTCCTCTGCCATCGCAACCATATAGAAGCGCGCGGCACCTACGGCGAGGCACCCGATAAAATAACTCTCGTTGAAACTTTGGCGGATATCGAAAAACTCGAATTTGCCGCCGATGCAAAATTGGCATATCTCACACAGACGACGCTTTCGGTACGCGATACGCGCGATCTTATCGAGCGCCTCAAAGAACGCTTTCCGCAAATCGAGGGGCCGAGTTCAAGCGATATATGTTATGCGACAACAAACCGGCAAGAAGCGGTTTCAAAAATCGCTCCGCAAGCCGATATTGTATTCGTAATCGGCTCGCGCAACTCGAGCAATTCTAACCGTTTGAAAGAACTTGCGGAATCCGAAGGTGCGCGCGCGTACCTCATCGATAGCGCCGCCGATCTTCATGCCGAACAGTTTGCACCGGGAACGAATAGAGTTGGCATTACCGCCGGTGCGTCGGCGCCCGAGATACTCGTCGAAGAAGTCGCCGCACGCTTGCGTAACGAATTCGGCTTTTCAAACGTGAACGAATACCGATTGAAAGAAGAAAATGTGACGTTCAAACTCCCCAAGGAGCTTGCGGCGCATTGATGCGAAAATGGGCGTTGATCGTATGCGCGTGCGCGTCGCCGCTGATAGCGCAGATGTACGACGAGGCGCGCAATTTCACTAAAGCCGGTATCGTCGCGCATAACCTCAAAAAACTCGCCGAGGCGCGCCGGTTATTGTCGACCGCACTCGACTACGATTCGACGTGGGCACCCGCAGTCTTACACCACGGGCAGGCGTTTGCAGATCTCTTGATCGCCGAACTCTATATTCGCACGACGCGCCGCTTCATCGATTTTGAAAAATTCACGAACGCCGAGCGAGAGCTCGACGAAGCCGAATCGTTATATCCCGAACATCCGCAGATTCCCGAACTCAGGGCGCTGATTCGTAAAAAACGCGACGACAATACGAAAGAAATTCTCGCGAAATTACCCGAAGCGAAAAAGAAAGAATACGAAGAAGCGATGAAAAACGCTACCGAGGCCATGGACGCGACAAAATATGCCGAGGCGCTACACCACTATAGCATTGCGCTCAAAATTGCCCCCGAATCGCTCGACGCTAAAATGGGCTATGCCGAGGCAGAGCGCATGCTCAAAGGCGCAGACGGCGATCAGAAAGTAGCGGCGCTGTTTCGCCAGGCCGAAAAATTCGAGAAAGAGCGCCGCTTCGCACAAGCTATCGGTGCATACGATAAAGTATTGCGTATCGAACCGAATAACACGCAGGCGATCGAACGCAAAGCGGCGCTACTCGATTTCATGCAGCAGCAACTGAATACAAACGAACGCGGTATTTTGGCGCGCGAATATTTGCAGAGCGGCAACGAAGCTTTTCGCAAGGCGGATTACAGCCTTGCCGTTGAGAATTATCGTGTTGGGCAGGCTCTCAACCCTAAACTTACCGACTGGGATTCGCTGATTAAAAAGGCGCTTGCGGCGAAAAAAAAGCAAGACGAAAATCTTTTTACCGATCGGTTGCAAGAACTCGAACGGCGCTATAAATCTGCAATGGTGCAGATGCTGCTCGAAAATTACCCGGCGGCGGTCGAAGATCTCGAAGTGGTGATTACGATCGCTAAAGAATTTAAACAAGAAGAAACGCAAAAACACGCCGAGGCGTTGTTGCAACGCGCGAAGGAGGCGATGCTCAGGCAAGACGAAGAGTTTCTCACGCGCGATTCACCGTACTATAGCTTTGTGCAATCGCTGACATCGTTAGGGCTTGCGAGCTATAAAGCACGCGATTGCGAGACGACGCTCAAACATTTCGGCGCGATCGCTGAAGTTTTTCCTAAGAATCGCATTTCAAACCAACATATTATTTCGTGTACTCTGATACTGAATCCGGCGCAGAAAGATTCGACCTTGAAAGACATCATCGAGACCATTTACCGCGTCAAAGATACGAATGCGTTCGAGGCTAAGCGCCTATTTGAAATTCTCAAATTTGTCGACCCGGAAAATCCGGCAATTCCCGAACTCGAGCGCGAGCTTTCAGAAAAAGCGCAAGTCTTGAAGCGCGCCGTTCAACCCGCCGAGTATCTCGAAGCGCTCTACCGTAAGGCGTTGCTTTTGTCGCAAACCGACCCCGAGAGCGCGCTCGCGGTATTACGCGATCTCTTAGCCGACGACCCGCAGCACGTGAAGGCGCGTGTGCTTTACGCGCGCATCGAAGCGCGTATCAGCCGGCAGCGTTGGGCCGAATCGGATACTCCGATTGCGCCCGCCGCGATGCAAGCATACGCCGCCGGTATCGTCTATTATAACACCGGTCAATTAAACGAAGCCCGAACCGCATTCGCGCGCGCCATCGAACTCGCACCCAATTTCGACCGCGCGCAAGTCGCGTTGAAAAAATGCGAAGCGTACGCAAAAGGAGCTAAATTCTGAAATATTGGCTGTGTACCGAGAGCGGTTTTGCACGCCTACACCCTTCGCGTAAGAGGTGGGGTGTCGCCGCCATTGTCACGAATGATTTTGCTTTTCTTCTATGCATCCGCCAGCTTTATCGCGATACGAATACGACCCCGTGGTTGCGCCGCCGCAATTCGGTCCCTCTTGATTTACCGCTGCGCTTAAAGGGCGAAGATGTTCGCGGAGTGACCGTAGCGGATATGCTAAAACTTGTGCGCTTGGTGAAGCAGCGAAATCCGGCGGAGTTTATCGACGTGCGAATTCATGCGCTTGGCGATCGTTTCGTCGTACACGCATCGAGCGGCGATAATATCGCCGCGCGCGTTGTCGCTCAGGTCGGCGATTTGAGAGCGCTGCTCACTCGTTTGCGTTTGAAATACCACAGGCTACGCTTTACCTTGATTGCGAACGATTTAGCGCTACTGAAAACGCTGATGGCTGTCGATGCGAACGCCAGTGTCGTTTTCGAGGCCGAGCGATTTGCCGAGCTGCGCGCAGACAGCGAACTAAAGCTGCGCGATGTGCTGGTACTCACGAATATTCACGGCGCACCGCTCGCCGAGTTACAGACAAATCTCGATTTCTGGTCGCGCGGCGTAGTCGGCGTACGCTTTCGCCACGTGTTTGGGCAACTGAGCCTGCGCCGCATCGAACATCTTGCGACCGGCCGCGCGTGGGATGCGATTATTTATCGCGGCCATGCGTCGATAAAAGACGGTGCGTTGCATTGGTGTTTGGCCGACGGCGCTTGGCGTGTACCGCATCTTACGGCGTCGGTATATCTGCATTTGGCGTGCATCGACGACTCGGACGCGCTGGCACTCGCGGCACTACCCGCCGAGCGGATACTCATGCCGCTGAGACCCGTTATCGATTTCGACGATGCCGAACTCGTGCGTATATTTTTTGAGCGCCAGCGCATGGCGTCGAGCTGCGTTGCCGCCGCGCGCTCGGTTCAGCAAAAATTTTCTCAATTTATTTGGCTATCGACATAGTTCAAAATACGCTACCGCGCGCATGCAATCAGTGTATTGCTTTATTCAAAGGGCGAGTGTCGACGCTCTGCGCCGATTTTTGTACCACAGCCGCATTTTCGGCAAACATCTCGGGATTATTTTTGTGGAGTTGAATAACCTCGAGCGCCCCGAAAAACGGATTGCCCAAACGGTTGAAATGTTCGAAGACGCGGCGCGCGACATTCAAGTCGGCCTTTTCGTCGACGGTGAGGCGAATACCCGCGACACGGCGCTTTGCCGCATCTTCAGAAAAAGTCTCGTCGAGGCGAAATGGATATATATCGTAAAGGTGCGGGTTTTCGCGAATGAAGACAGTGACGTGTTCGCGGTGGTGCGCGGCGAGTCCGGGTAGTGCCGCGCCGTCTATCTGCGTATCGCGCAGCGCGACGGAGCGTAGCGCATTCACTCGCACGATTTCAACTCCCATACCCAAGGGTAAATCCGCCGTGTACGCATAGTCTACCGGGTGCTGGCGCAGGCGTTGCAAAAGCAACGCAATTTGGCTTTGGTCGATGAAGGGATTATCTGCGGTAACTCTGGCGACATAATCCGTGTCGGCGAGACCTTCGGCTGCGGCGATAAATCGCTTGAGGACGTTCTGGTCATCGCCAATCACGAACGGAAAACTTTGTTGGCGAAGATAATCCGCCAGACGCGGGTCTTCTTCGTCGGCGATGGCGAACAGAAACTCAAGCCCCGCGCTTTCAAGCTTGGCCAGTCGCGTCGCGATGTGTTCGACAATCGTTTGTGCTCCGATGCGCTCCAATACTTTACCCGGTAAGCGCTCGCTCTGCATGCGCGCCTGAACGATTGCCCGAATCTTCATAGCGCATTATCGGTGATTTTTTTATCGGAAAATCAAAAAATACTTGTCTCGCAAGATACGCGAGTAAAATAGGCCAATGGCCGCGAAGTCAGGCATTAAGATAAAAGTCAAGAAAAAAGGTGAAATTAGCATTGTCGAGATCGACGGCGCTATCAAATCGGGAATGGAGTTCGACCTCGCCGACGAACTCGAATCGTGCATGCATGAAAACAAGGTTCCGAAAATTATCGTCGATATGAAAAAGGTGCCGTTCATTAATTCTGCGGCGTTGGGTATTTTGCTGAACATCTACAAAGAAATCGAGCGCCGCAACGGGCGTTTTGGCATCTGCTCGATCAGCTCCGACGTCGACCATCTGCTCGAAATTACCAAATTAGGTTCGATTTTCGATATTTATAAGAACCAAGACGACGCCTTAGACTCGATCGCCGATTAGGGGCTGTAGCGTTAAACATGCAAGCGCATGTTTAACGTGATGGTCAAAAAAATCCTGCGCGAGAAAACCTGCAAAACGCACGAAAATAAGATGTGCGGATTATCCCTTTAATTGTAGCATTGCTCGCGCTTCAGAGCCTCTCGTTTTCAGAAAATACAAGAGAGCCGAGTCTAAAAAGCGAAGCGACTGTCGATTGGCGGCAGAATAAAATTTTGTTACGTGCGCTGTGGCGGTTGGGTGCCGCCGAGCGGCAACAGTCGAACGCCGCGTTGCGCACTCAGATTCGTGCCGCGCTCTTAGAGCGCCTATCGATTGTGATCGAATCGCTGTGGCGGCGTTCGGCGCCTGCGGCAGAGATTCCCGATCTGTCGAATTTTTGGTCGCAACAAAAATTGCATACGTTTCAGGTTGCCGGCAACGAAGCGAGCGCTACGCTCTGGGTACCGCTACGCGGCAAAGCGTCGCTCATGGCCGAGTTGCCGTTTGCGTTCGGTCGCGAACTCGACGAAAGCGGTGCCACGAATTCTGCGCTTTCTGAAACAGCGTACGATAAGCGTGCCGATATGGGCGCGTACGACGCTTCGCCGAGCGAACCTTTGCTCTATAGCGGCTTAGTCGTCGACGCGCGCCATCTGCCGTTTCACGCTTCATTGAATACGGCGATTTTCAGCGCGTCGGGTCGACAAATTTACGGTGTCGAATTTTTGCGTAGAGCGACGGCGGTGAAGCGCGGCGTCGCCGGGTTCTATATATCCGCAAAAGATAGCGAACTGCGCCAACGCGCGGGAGTGCGACCTTTGAAAATATCGGCGCTCGATATCGGGGCAAACGGTACGAACGAGAACTCGCTTGTCATCAGCGAAGAAGATGCGGCAAAGCTCACCGCGCATACCGACAGCGTCAAAAATCTGCGCCGCGCGCGCGTTGTCGTGCTTGTGAGCGAAGATAAAATTTTAGATCGGTATTAAGAAACTTCGGCGGCCTTGCGGCGCTTCATCATCAGTGTCATCACCGCGATTAGTCCGCCGACAAGAAACCCACTGACCCCAAACAGGAAATAATTCGGCTGCGGTTTAACCATAATCGCCAGTTGCAAAAATGGCTCGACCTGCTGTTCTTCGGTCAGCTTCAATTTGAACGCGGGCTGCTTCGCTTTGAAATTGCGACCCGCTGTTAATTTACAACGGAAAGTACGCTCGCGCAGTTTTACGACGAAAAGCTTCAGCGGGTTCGGCGCCGGCGTGGTGCCATCTACGCAGTCGCGGATTGTCAACTTTTCTAATGGCTTGTCGTCGAGATCGACGGCTGAGAGCGAAAAATGTATGTCGTTTTGCGCGAAGAGCGTCAAAGAAAACTCGCGCGTCGTGCCTGCTTTCATGCCGTCGTGCTCCCATTCTTGCGGCAACGAGTAGGCGAGTGTGTTGCCCCGCGCTAAAAAATCGGCGTTCAAGCGTGCGACGGATTGATTTTTGGGGTTTAGGGTAAGCCGCATGAACGCTTCGCGCGTAATCGACTTTATTTCGGCCTTTTCGCGGCGAAAATAAGTCGCGGCAGAAACTTGCGCTTCGTCTGTGTTCAAGACCTGGTACCCGCTATTGAATAACGTCGCCACGAGCGTCGCCTGTTCGGTGCGGTTCAAGCGCTTTTGTTCCCAGCGAACAGTCCATGAAAAAGCGACAACCGTTTGTTCGGCATCGATCGGGTTTTCGGTGACGGCGTCGAACTTGAACACGCACGCTGGCGCTGTAGTCATATTTGCGCAGATCTTCGCGGTCGCCTCGCGCGCAATTTGCTTCATGAGATTGGCGTAACTCTTAGGCGCGGCAAAGAGCGACGTCGTGCTTGCCGCGACGAGCATGACAAAAGAATGGTAACGGCGCATGCGACACGTTTAAGGATCGCTATAAGGCGAAAACTACAGCGTAGGCAAAAATTTTATGCTTTCACGTTCAAAAATTCTAGGGCATCGTCTTCGATCAAGAAAAGCTGCGCATCGGTTTCGCCAAGAAGAGAGGTGAGCGGGCCATAGCTACGTCCCGCGACAATAAGCGGTGTCTTAGGTTCTGTGGCGCTCAAGACTACTTTGAACATGCGCACTTGCGGTTCATTCATGTCGGGTAGCATTGCGAGATTGATAAGTATAGAATCGCCCTTCGTTTGCGCTTTGAATTGCGAGTTGTAGAGCGATAAAAACTTGCGGACACTTTCGTCGTTGAAGACACCCGAAAAAACAAACTTCGCGATGCTGCCGTTGCGCTCGACTCCGACGTGCGCCATTGCGGGTTTACCTGCGGCAGTGCGTTTTAAGGCAAGGGCGTTTTCAAGAATTTGTAGTTTTTGCGCAAATTTTTGCAAATCGTAGGGTTTGCCGACATAATCGCTGATGCCGTAGCGCATACAGACTTGCAGCGAATCGCGCGTCTTCGTTGCGGTGAGCACGATGACCGCCAAATCTTTGAGTATCGGGTTCTCGCGGATTGTTTTGAGTACTTGCAAGCCGCTCTTACCGGGTAGCCCCAAATCGAGCAGCACGCAATCGAAAAAATGATTTTGTAGCTTTTCTATACCCGCTTCGCCGGTCGAACAAAATACGCCTTGTGCGTTGATTTTCTGGAAAAGCGCCTCGAGCAAATCGTATTGGACTTCGTCGTCTTCGATAACGAGAATTTTCACTTTTAGCATATTTCAAAACGCCACTCTTTCTTCAACCATTTTGCGGCATGTGAGCGGCATGTGCCCACATGCCGCTTTGGTTGACGACCTCATTTACGCCGTTAATCCGCCGTATGGAATTTTTTATCGATACCGCCGATGTCGGCGAAATTAAAGCCGCGCACGAATTGGGCATTCTCGACGGAGTGACGACGAACCCCTCGCTCGTCGCGAAAACCGGCAAACCGTTCAAACAGGTAATTCGCGAAATTTGCGAAATTGTCGCTGGCCCGGTTTCGGCCGAAGTGGTTGCCGTCGAAAAAGACGCGATACTTAAAGAAGGCCGCGAACTCGCGAAGCTCGCGAAGAACGTCGTCGTCAAGGTGCCGCTCATCGCTGAGGGCTTGAAAGCGGTGAAGGTATTTGCCGCCGAAGGTATCAAGACGAACGTCACGCTGTGCTTTTCGGCGAACCAAGCGCTCTTGGCGGCGAAAGCGGGCGCGACGTACATTTCGCCGTTCGTCGGCCGGCTCGACGACATTTCAACTGACGGTATGGAGCTCATCGAAGAGATGCGCACGATTTACGACAACTACGATTTCACGACCAAAATTCTTGTCGCGAGTATTCGCCATCCGATTCATTTGAAAGAAGCGGCGCTTTTGGGTGCCGATGTTGCGACGATTCCTTTTAGCGTGTTCGGGCAGCTCGTGAAGCACCCGCTCACCGACGCCGGGCTCGAGAAATTTCTGGCCGACGCAAAAAAGTTTAAGTGGGATTAACCCAAGTTTCCCTCTCCTGTGAGGAGAGGGGGTAGGGGGTGAGGTCTGAGCATAGTTATCTCGATTACAAACCAGAAAGGCGGGGTCGCGAAGACCACGACCGCATTGTCGCTGGCGCATGCGTTCGCGCGTAAACACGCCCATAAAAAAATTCTGCTAATCGATCTCGATTCGCAGCGTAACGCCACGTCGATACTCTTAGGCTCGCAAGAAATAGTCCCCGAGCGGTCGGTGTACGCGCTCTTTCAATCGAAGCGGCCCGAGAGCGCGGCGCTCTATGCGACTTCGCTTGCGAATCTTTTCATCATACCGTCGAATTTGCATTTGGTCGAGGTCGAATCGCAATTGACCGGCGCACTCGACGGTTTTTTTCGTTTGAACGACGCGCTACAGCAATTGCGCCGCGAGTTCGATTATATAATTCTCGATTGTCCGCCGTCGTTATCGGTCATTACCATTAACGCGATGGTAGCCGCAGATTATTTATTGATCCCCCTACAAATTTCAAAATTCTCGATCGACGGTATTCAAAATATTCGCGATGCCGTGACGACGGTCAACCGCCGCTATAACGCGCACCTAAAAATTGCGGGGGGAGTGCTCACTCTGCACGACGCTCGCACGACGCTCGCGCAGGCGATGATTCCCGAAGTCGAGAAAATTCTGCCGATTTTGCAGACGACGATACCGCGTTCGGTCGCGGTCGAAGAAGCGCACCTCATGCGGCAAGATATTTTCGCGTACGCGCCTGAAAACAAGGTGGCGACCGCGTACCAAGCGCTCGCCGAAGAGCTCGAGCGGATTTTCTTCTCTGCTACGCCATGAAAAAGAATAAGAAAGACATTTTTCGTAAGGCCGTCGCCGATGATTTGAACGAAAATCATGAAGAAGCGTCGGCGTTGGGCGATTTTGTCAGCGATATGCGCCGCGATCGCTCGGAAAAAGACGATAGCGGCGTCGCAGAAGGCAAAAATGACTTGCCGCAACAGAAAGAAGAAAAAGAAATAGGTAAAGCTATGGAAAGCCGTTTGAAAAGACTCACGCAAGGGGCAAGCCAACCGGCGGCGTTCGCCGACGACGAAGAACCGCCGCGCTGGCGTCGTTACGCGACAATGGCGGGTATCGGTGTTTTAGTTATTGCGCTACTCTATTGGGCGCTCTTTTCACCGGGGGCGCGACCGACGATTTACCTCTCGAATGCCGCGATCGAAGAAACCAACGCACGCAATTTGGGCACAACGAACCTTGTCTTTCCGCGTAACAAAGCTATCTATTTATTTTTCTCGAGCGGCGGGCGTTTGGGCCAAGAAAAGTTGGTGACACGGCTCACCGAAGTTTACGCCGATTCGAGCAATATGATGAAAGAAGAGACAATCGGCCAGGTCGAGGGCAGCGTCAAATCGAATTGGCGCTATTTTACGGCGCAGTTTCAAAAAGAGAACTTCGATCACGCGGGGCGTTTTCGCTTTCACGTATTATCGCCGAACGGTGAGGTGTTGGCTTCGCAAGAATTCCGAATTCAATAGGTAATCGATGCGCGCATATTTCCGAATTTTTTCGATCTCTCGATTTGCATGTGTGCTATTATTGGTTGTGGCAACGCTGCATTGTTCGTCGGGGCAGCGGCGCAGCGACGCACACTTCAGTTACGAAAACGTGTATCAAGACCGTTACCAAAGCGGCAACGGCGGCGTGATTCCGATTACGATCGAGCGCGGCGAGTCGTATAGCGGCACCGTCTCGCGCGATAACAAATATCTCTATTTTTCATCGAACAGTGCGGG
>JAFEGD010000076.1 GCA_018240245.1 Spirochaetota bacterium
ACGGCGCGCTGCGAATGCGAAAAACTCGAAGCGCAAACTCCGCCTGGCGACACGCAGCGCTGCATCGAGCGCATGGCGTTAGCGCAACGCTATCTCAACATCAATTATGAGCTCGGCAAATTTAGTGACGCTGCGCGGCGCGAGGTCGAAGCGGCGGGCGATGCCGCGTATAAAGCATGCAGCGATGCCGCGAAGAAATAATCGCCCCACCGCACGCGCCTGCCGATAATCCATACGTAGACCCATGCCCGCCGCGCTCCACACCGCAATTCATTTTGTCGCCGCATACCGTACCCTCTTTATAGCGGGCGGCGTCGCCTTCGCATTATTACTCACTGCAATTTTGACGTTGATTATTGCCCTAAAAAAAACCAAGCGCAGCGGGGGGATTATCCCCGGCGAGAAGCCTCAAGTAGAAGTAACACCGGCCCCCGTAACCGAACCGCAGGGTGAACCCAAAATCGCGCATGCGCGCCTCACCATCGGCGACGTCGCCAGCCCGTGGACGCAGAGCGTCTACGAACGGCATTCGCCCGAAAAGAAAATCGATCTCTTGTTGCCTGCATTCGGTTTCGACGCCGAGGGTAATATCCATCGCGCGCAAAACGCCGAGCTCGTGCGCGGCGAAGACATCGAGAGCGTCGTGCGCCGCACCGACACTGCCGCAGGTGTCGCCGTGAATGGCGCGTACGCGGCGTTGCTCTTGTGGCACGCAGGCAATCCGCAATGGGCGCAGATGGCGCTCAAGGTCGCGAGCCACGCGCACATCGCGCCCGAGCAGAAAGAACTCGTGCGTTTTTTGTTTCAAGACGTGATTGGCGTGCAAGTTAAGCCCGCACACGTACCGGGACTTACCCGCTGGGAGAACCGCGCGTTTCGTGCTGCCGTGCTCTTGCACGTCGCGCCGCGCCTGACGACCGCGACGTGGGACGCCATCGAGCGCCTCACACCCGATTCGATTAAAGAGTACGCCGAACTCGAAGCGGCGCAGAAATTGCCGGTGCGTCTCATCTATCGCCGCGCGGCGGCAAGCGCCATTTTCACCGAAGGTCTTTATAAACTCAATCTCGCGACGCTCAAGACTTTCATGAGCGCACGGCGGTTTAACCGCATTAAGAGCGCCGGTCATACGGCGCGACTCGAAGCATGGCTATACGAGCAGCCTATATCCAACGAACGCGAGGCGCTCTTACAGATCGCGAACCCCGAAATTTTCGACCGCGAAGATTTTTCTGCCGAACGCGCCGAGGCGATTTTACACGCAATCGATATCGATAAGCAACGCGCGTGGCTTTTTGAACACAAGGAGCAACCGCTCTTGGCGTTACGGCAACAGTATTTCAAATTTTTTTGTCTTTTCGAATATTATGGCGAAGCGGTGCGCTGTTTCGCAACGTTGGGCGTCTTTCGTCGCGATCGTGCGTTGCGGCTCTTCTATGCGCGTGCGCTTTTTGCGAGCGGCATGCCACACGAAGCGTGGGCCGAAGTCAGTTCTCTTCTCGCGCAATACCCCAACGATGCGGCAGTCTTAAACGAAGCGGGTATTTACGCGCACAAACTCGGTCGCCACGAAGAAGCCGCTGAAATTTTTGCGCGCGCGCGCACGCTTTACCCCGACGATGCGACGCTCGCATACAACGAAGCGGTCTTTACCGAAGAGTACAGCAAAGCGCAGGTCGAAGAAAAATGGTCGCGCGTGCAGAAGATGGTCGACCCGCCGGTTGTGGGTTAACTCCACCACACACCCGGGTTCATCAGTCCCTTTGGGTCGAGCGAATGCTTCAAATCGCGTATCGCTCTTATATGCACCTCGGGAAATTCTTTGTGCGCGAACGGTTTATGGTCGCGCCCCATCGCATGGTGGTGGCTGATCGTGCCACCCTCGCGCACGACGGCCTCGCTCACCGCGTTTTTAATCCGCCCCCAGTCTTCGATGAGGCGCCCCACACGCCCCGGCCCATAGAACGAAAAATAGAGACAGAGCCCGTCGCTGTACGCATGCGTGACGCGACAACCGACGTGGCCTTTGCCGCAGACTTGCGCGACGGCGTCGTGTGTGATGGTTTTTATAGCGCGATAAAATGCGGCGGATTTATCCCAACCAATCGCGGTTTCAAACGTATCGACGATCATGTTATACTGCAAGAGATGATCGCGCAGGTATGGCTGCCGAAAAAACATGCGCACCCATTCGCGTAAAAGCCGCGAGGCGTTCTCGTCGCGCACGCCGCCGCACTGTGTTGCGAGCCTTGACACAATGTCGAGCCGTGCATCGACAATCGGTAACGTCGATTCGTCGCCCAAAATCAAGAGCGCGCGGTTTGTAGGATTAACCCCGGCAAGGCGCGCGGTCTGCGCGTTCTCGTCTTCGTCGAGAATTCGCAGCTGTACGGGAAAAACTTCTGACTGTGCGATGGCGCGCGCGGCGTCTAAAGCATGCATGAAAGAAGAAAAGCCGAACGCGCGAAAGCCACGGTATTCGGGTAACGGGTACACCCTGAGGCGCGCTTCGGTGATAAAGCCGAGCATACCTTCGCTGCCCGCCCAGTACGACCTCGGGTCGATTGCCACGCTCGTTGCGGGTAATGGCCGCGTCGCAAATTCTTTGCCATCGACTAAAATGCCTGCGACGGACACAACACGGTCTTCGATTTTTTGATGCACCGTGCTGTTGTGGCCGGCGCCGCGTGTCGCAATCCATCCGCCTAAAGTGCTGTGGTGAAACGACTGTGGCGAATAGCGCGTGTGCATCTTGTGCGCCTTCAGTGCGGCGTCGAGATCGGGGCCCAAGATGCCCGCATCGGCGTGCACGACGAGTTCGTTGCGGCTCACCGCATGCACCCGGTTCATGCTTTGCATGTCGACCGTGATAGTCGCCGGGTACGCATCGACGCCTTCGGGGTTCACGCCGCCGACAACGCTCGAGCCACCGCCAAACGGGATAATCGCATAGTTATGCCGCGCTGCCCATTCGAGCGCGCTCAAGAGTTCGTCTCGGCTTGTGGGCGTCGCGACGGCATCGGGGGCGGCTAAGGGGCTCGCCTCGCGCAATTTCGCGAGGTCGCGAAAACTGCGCCCGACCGCGTGCAGCAACCGTTCGTGGTGAGACGCAGAGACAAAATTGGCAAGCGCCGCCGGAATTTCTGCACGCGCAGGCGTGAGCGTAATTGAATCGGCGGATAGTGGTGCCGCTTTTTGCGCGCTGCTCGCTGAAAAGAGGCTGCCGAAATTTGCCTCGACCGCAGCGACCTCTTTTGCGGTAATCGCCTCTTCGACATAGCCCCAACCAACGGCGTTGCGGGTTTTCGGGGAGTTGCGTTTTTTCATGGTTGAGAACGTGTCTTAGAAACAGACATGCGCGGCAAGCTGCGTTTTTCCATAGCTGGGGTGATTCCCTAATCACTTGACATAGCCACCACGCGCGGCGCTCTACGTCATGACTCCGCTCGATTTTCAAACCACGCGCCGCATCATCTGCGAACCGGGGGCGATTCAACGGCTGCCCAGTCTGGCGCGCGAGCTCGGTGTGACACGCGCGCTCATCGTCACCGATCGCGGTATCTTCACGTCGGCGCCATTCGCGCGCTGCCAAGATGCGTTGAAGGCGGGCGAGATCGATTTTGCCGTCGAGCATAGCGTCGTCGCCGACCCGCCCGAGGCGATTGTGCTCGAAGCGGTCACGAAAGCGCGCGCGCTCAAAATCGACGGCGTGATTGGTTTTGGCGGTGGCAGTTCGATGGATGTCGCGAAGGTAATCGCGACGCTCGTGCCATCGACGCAGAAGATCGAACATATTTACGGCATCGGCAATGTTGCAACGAAACGACTGCCGCTCATTCAAGTGCCGACGACCGCCGGTACTGGTTCTGAGGTGACTCCCATTGCGATTATCACGACGGGTAAGACGACAAAAACGGGTATCGTCTCGCCCGAGCTCTTACCCGACGTTGCGCTCCTCGACGCCGAACTCACGCTCGGTCTGCCCCCCGCGACAACCGCCGCAACCGGCATCGACGCGATGGTGCATGCGATCGAGGCCTACACGAGCAAGCTCAAGAAAAATAGTTACTCCGATTTGCTCGCGCGCGAGGCATTGCAGCTACTCTCGGCGAATCTCGTACGCGCGGTGAAGCACGGCGACGATCTCACGGCGCGCGAAGCGATGCTCTACGGTGCGATGCTTGCGGGCCAAGCGTTCGCGAACGCCCCCGTCGCAGCGGTGCATGCGCTCGCGTACCCTTTGGGCGGGCACTACCACATCTCGCACGGGCTTTCGAATTCGTTAATGCTCCCGCACGTGTTGCGGTTCAATATGTCCGAAGCCGAATCTCTTTATAAAGAATTATGTGGATGTCTCGCGGCGGCGAAGACTCTCACCGCATCGGGCGATAACTTCGTGGCTGTACTCGTGGGTCTCATCGCAGAGACGGGCATACCGAAGACACTCGCCGAAGTCAATGTACCGCAAGTCGATTTGTCGATGCTCGCGCGCGATGCCATGTTGCAGCAGCGCCTGCTGGTGAATAACCCGCGCGCAGTAAGCGAAGCCGACGCGCTACGCCTTTACGAAGCTGCATATTCTTAATTTAGCAAACGCTGTGCGTTTGCTAAATTAAATTCTTATGGTGTGTAGACGCTCCAAACGTTACTACCGGTACCCGTGAGCACAATCGTACTACCCCGATAACGGCCGCCCGCCGCCGGAAAAGCCACCGAACCGCCACCGACCTGATAACCGGGCGACGGCGTGCTGCTGACGGGCGTATTCACGGTGAAGGTTCCCGTCGCCCCCGCACTTGGATCGTAAAGGCACGTCGTCGTAGAACTACCGCCGACAATTAAAAGCATTTGACCGGCATTCGGCCCGCTCAAGATTTTTGCGAGCTGCGCACCCGTCGACGGTGCGCAAGCACCCAAAGCCGGGCCGACAGAAACGGTATTTGTTTGAGCGTCGATGATACTCGAAGTGGCGAGTGGGCTACCGTGCATAATCAGCACTTGCCCCGTGTTCGGCCCGCTCGGAATAACAAAACCTTTGATTGTCGCACTCGTCGCCGCCGGTAACGTTAACGTACCGGGAAAAGTTACCGTCGAATGGTCGAACCAAGCGAGCGTGCTACCCGAACAGTAGACTAGTTCTCTGTAGTATCCGGTTGAAGGCTGCTGATAGCGTAGATGCATTGCGGTAACGTTGGGCATGCATGGTATTGCGAGCGGAGTCATGGGGTTCGTCGATTGATCCCATAACGAAGCTGTCGGGCCACCCGCACCGGGAATCACGACAATGCGCGTGTCGTTCACGACTTGTAAAACGGCAAAAGCCGATGCTCCTGCAGCCAGCGCGGGAAACGCCGGCAGTGCCGGAGTAAGGCTCGCATAATCAGAAAAATTGCCGCTGGCCGGGTCATAGGCGTTAATTGCACCGCCGACAAGATTCAATTCAAGATTTTTACCCGAGTGCGGGCCGGCGGTCAGGCGAATGTCAAAGCCGATATTCGTCGCATTCACGGTTAATTGCGGCCCGCGCTGTATTTGAAAAGTCAGGGGGTTAAAGAGCGCGGTTTCTTGCGACGATGCGCCACCGATAATCATCGTCTTGCCCGAATGTACACCGTGCGAAATATGAAAATAATGTGCTCCGCTTTGTGGAATATTTGTCGGCAAGCGACTGCCGCTAAACGTTAAATTACGCGGATTGAATACCGATGTCGAAGCTGTGCTACCGCCGTTCGCGATAAAGAAAGAACCGCTACTCGACGCTCCCATAAAAATTTGTGTCGAACCGGCATCGATGGGGCCGGTGCTCGGCGGTATCGCACTGACTGCGGGAAAGTTGCCAGCTACTGGGTCATACTGCGTTGTGTTGCTGCTCCCACCGAATAATAGAACCGGTGCATCGTATGTCGAAGTGCCTGTTTGGCGGAGCAATAATGCCCCCGCTACTGGTCCCGAAGACACGAAAGGTCCGCTGAGACTCAAACCGGCGCAACTGGTCGCACTAGCGATATTTGCATTTAGCGAGCCGCCACCTTGAAGAGTAATAATTTTACCCGCTTGCGCGCCAGTCAACGCCTCGAAGCTCAACATGCCGGCACCGAGTGCTCCCGAGAGCGACCAGCAGTTCGAGAAAGCGGGGTTTGGCCCCATTTCATTGAGAAGTGCAGTGGCCGGAAGACCACCGCCTAAAAAGACTATGGCCTGACCTGTCATGGGGCCTGCGGCAACTACACGTTGAAAATACGCACCCGAATTTACCGGATTGGGTAGAGGCGACGTTCCCGAAATGTTAGCGATTGTTCCAGTGCTCACCTTATACTGCATCGAATTCGTTGTCAACCCGCCGGCAACGAGCAAAGTGTCTCCCGCCGACGGGCCACTCGTGAGCAGTATCGGTAAACCACCGGGTCCCGACGGTAACGGCAACGGCGGTGGGAGAAGGTTAGTAAAGGCGTTCGCTGCGGGATCATAAACACAAGTCGCGGTTGAACCACCGCCCTTAACGAGAAACTGCTTACCCGCTAAAGGTCCGCTCGCGATATAGAAATCGTATGCGCCGTCGCCCGGCGTAAAACACGGCGCTAGCGAAGGGCCGACGCTTGACGTCACCGCAACGGGATCGATGAGCGTTGTCGTCGCCGAACTCGACGAGTATGCGATGAATTTACCCGTATTGGTGCCGCTTTGAATCGGAAAAATATGCGTCGTGGTGCCGGTGTTTTCCATGAGCGGGGTCGAGTAGCTAAAAAAACAATTCGAGCCACAGATCGAGCCGAGCATAAAGCCATTGGGTGAAGTATACGGTTGAGCGGGCAATCCCACTGCGCTCTCTACGTCGGATGTAATCTGAATAAAGAGCTGGATCGTTTTGGGTAAATAGGTCGGCGTAAAAATAATGGTGGGGTTCTGCGAAGTATCGAGAGTGCCGCCGATGCAGTCGTCGAAGCCGTCGTAACTAATTTGAAACGAGCCGGTGCACGGGCCGAATGCAGACTGCGCGCTGATCGTTGTCGGGTCGATGGGTGTCGAAAAGACCACCGCAACGGTTGTCTGCGTATAGGGAGCGACCGAATTATCGGCGGGGTCGGTCGAAATTACTACCGGCACCGGGGTGTACTTTTCATTATATACCGTTTGAATACGGTGTGCTTCGTCGACGAGCGAATTGCACGAAAGTACGGTGCTCAATGCGCTACAAAAGATGGAGCCGACTAACGATTTATGGTGCATATGCTTGATAACTACCTGTATAAAATAGACGAAGCGTTTACTTCAACGATGTCAACAAGTTTACAATTTTTTGACTTTACGGTATATAATAACCGACAATAAAACTCTATGAAGAAATTTTTGACCATCGCCTGTGCCATCGTCGTGTTGTCGGGCTGTCGTTCGGCACAAAGTGCTTACGTAATCAAAGAGTCGATTCCTAAAAATTCGAACGTCGCAATTCTGATCGAAGGCGAAAACGATCTCAAGAACGCAGTGTTCATGCAATTCATGAACGCGGGTTATAGCGTCAAAGCGTTCAATGCAAGCGACTTCTATTCGACCGACGACGTGCTCGACGTGAAAGCGATTAAGAAGACGGCGTTCGTCGCCAATCTTTTTCACCCGCGCAATTCGCAGCGGCAGGTCGCCGTCGCCGACAAAGTTTTCGAAAACATTTATAAACTCCACATTTTCAACTTTGAGAATCTCAAGGTCGAAATGTTACAATCGCTCAAAACAAAACTCAACGTGCGCTATATGGTGCTGTTGTCGCTCTCGCGTTGGGATCAAGGCTATTCGTGGGCGCGCGCGATCAAGCTCGACAATATGGATCTCGTCTTTGTGCAAAATTATAAAGCGACGCGCAAAGACGATCTCAAGAGCGTTGTCGCGCAGATGATCGACATCATGCAAAAAGGGAAGTAGCGGTTTTGCTGCGCGGCAGCCGAAATATTTTCTTTCTTACTGCGTTCGTTCTCGGCATTCTGTGCGCCGAGTCCGTTGTCGCCGATGCGCCCACGGCAATCGGTCTTTTCACGCGCCGCGCCGAGACTCCCGCCTCGAAAGAAATTATTTTGCGCTTTCCCATTTTTTTGAGTAAAGCGTACGCACGCGCGAAGCGCGGCAGCGTTATTTATCCGCATGAGTTTTCGCGACGCCGCGCCGATAGTCAAGTGGCGAACCAAGTCAAGTACACGCCCGACGAATATAAAAAACTAAAATCGATAATCGACAGCGGCAATCTTATTACCGGTGAGATTTACGAATACGAAGAAAAAAAGAAAACAAAAAACGGCGAGAAGGCCAATACCGAAGATGAAAATAACAATGCGGCGGATGTACCGCTCGATAAAAAACTTGTTTTTGTAAAACTCTATCACTACAACTCTGCGACCAATAAAATCGTCACCTTGCGCATTTATTCAAAACCTGAGTCGATTGTTATCGACATGGTGCGCCAAGTTATGGCGATTGAAACCGATCGCTATTTGGCCTATCCAATAAATCCCGGTAGCAGGCTCGCGCTCATCGCGCCGCTCGACGCTATCGCCATGAATAATTTTTACATGAAGCTCATAAACGAAAAATTTCAGGTGCGCGCGCTTTCGGGTAACGATTTAACGGGCGGCGCTGCAAACGAACTCGCGCCGTTGAGCAGCGTAGTTTCGACGCGCGTCTCGTACGAAACGGTGCGCGATGAAACTCCCGATAAGCCGCTCGTGCTCTCGCCCGCTCTCGACATTGAAGCCGCTTTCGCCGAAGAAGACGATTACCAAAAGCTTTACCAGAGTGCGGGCGTGAACTTCGACGTGTCGCTGCGCAATACGTTGCAGAAAATTCACGCGCGCACGCAAGCCGACTATCTCTTAGTTTTGCGCCCCGACGGCAAAAACTCGTTTGCGCGTGGTTTCGACCTAAACCTCGGCGGGATGGTTTGGTTTCAAGATACTTTCCCCGCAACGTCGTCGGCGACCGAAGACGTGCTTTCGGCGATGGTTGCCGAAATGCAGCGTGTCACGCCGACGCTAAAAGAAGAACAGTTTGTCGCAATCGCCGAAGAAAAAGATAAAATGTCTTCGCAGGGTGCGAACGGCGGTCTTGCGAGCGTCGCGATTCTCGATTTTTACGATAGAACCGATTCGCCGCTCTATAATTGGCTGAGCACGAGCCTCTCGATTGCCGTCGACGATTCGATGAAAAAGATTTTCGAGTTCGATCGCAATAACGAGAAAAAAAGTAACGAGGCGGGCGCACGCTACTTTAAGTCTCCCGCAGATATTACCGCCGCACGCCTCAAGGAATTTAAGACCGCAACCGGGGCAGACTATATTATTTTTGGATTTTACTCGCTGAATAAGGCTTCGGGTAATTTGATTATTGAATCGAAAGTTTACGATCTTATGAAAAACAAGCAGATCGGCGGCGCCGTTACCGAATCTGTAGTCGATGTCAGTATGTTTAACGCCGTCGATGAGATTTCGCAGGGCATCGTACAAGATATTTTTACTATGACGCAAAAGCAAGGTAATTAACATGGAGAAAAAAATGAAAAATACGCTAACACGCTTCGCCCTCGTTCTGGGCATCTTTACAAGCTCGACGCTTTTTGCGCAGAGCGAAAACCTTCGGTTTTATGAACGCCTCAAACTCGACTTGGGAGCATTCGCGATCGCTCCGCCTGCGGCCGTACCGTCGGCATTCGGCGGCGCTTTCGGCATCGGCTACGCGCTCAAAGATATCGATATTCAAGCGCGCTTTCTTTACTTGTCGGCCGATAACGGACGCAACCAAATTATGGCGCCTAATTTGCTTGTCGACTACCGCATGCCGATTATGCCCAACTTTTTGACCCTGTTACCCTATGTTTCTGGGGGAGTGTGGATGGGTAAAGTTATGCATCCAGCTACAGGCGGCTATGGTAGTAATAACAGTACATTTTACGCCGAAGCGGGGATAGGCTGCGAACTTATGGCAACGAATGAAATTTCGCTGGTGACGCGCCTTGGCTGGGGTTATGCGTTTCTGCGCGACGACCCCGATTCGCTCAACACAACCGGGCCGACAATTTCGGCGGCAGTGCGCTATAATTTCGGGCACAACCACAACCTGGATTTTTGATAGCCAATTGACTGGACACCCTGTTTCATTTCACGACTTTGCCGCAAACAAAAGGGAAAGTTAAAGAAAGGAAATTATGCTCGCAACCGCAGACAAGAAAGTAGTGATTACTTCGCACCAGAAAAGCTCGAAAGATACGGGTTCGGTAGAGGTGCAGGTTGCGTTATTGACCGAGAAAATCAATCGTTTGACAGGTCATTTTCAGTCGCATGTTAAAGACCACCACTCGCGTGTGGGTCTACTCAAAATGGTCGGTAAGCGTCGCCGCTTGCTCGACTATCTGCGCCGCAATAGCGTCGATCGCTACAAAGCGCTCATCGGCAAACTCAATCTCCGTAAGTAACTTTCTTTTTCAGATATCAACACGTATCAAAGGAGCATAGCTGCTTGGATACGTGTTGATATACTTTTGAAAGAGGATATATGCAACACGATTTTAAGATTCATAAAGAAAGCGTCGACGTTCAGGGCAAAGCTTACGAACTCGAAACCGGCAAATGGGCGCGCCAAGCCGACGGCTCGGTATTACTCAAATGGGGCAATATGGTGCTCATGGCAAACGCCACAGGAGCAAAAAAAGCCGCCGAAAATCTCGATTTTTTCCCGATGACGGTCGAGTACCGCGAAAAATATTATGCGGGTGGGCGCTTTCCCGGCGGCTTTATTAAACGCGAGAATCGTCTCTCTGAAAAAGAAATTCTGACTTCGCGCGTCATCGACCGCCCGATTCGCCCGCTGTTTCCCGAAAATTTTACGAACGAAGTGCAGATTTTCATTACACTTTTAAGCATTCAGAAAAACTATAGCGCCGACGTGCATGCGATTACGGCGGCTTCGGCGGCGCTCGCGATCTCTGGCCTGCCGTTCGACGGCCCGGTTGCCGGTGTGCGCGTTGCCCGCGTTGCCGGTAAATTTATCTTGTTTCCGAACCGCGACGAAGTGAAGGCCTCAGACATCAACCTTGCGCTCGCAGGTACGATCAAGGCTGTGACGATGATCGAAGGCCTCGCCGACGAAGCCTCTGAAGAAGACATGATTGCGGCCGTAAAGTTTGGCCATCAAGAAATCATCCGCCTTTGCGAGATGCAGATCAAATTCAAAGAAAAAGCCGGCAAGCCGCGCATGACTGTCGCCGAACCCGAAAATCACTCAGAGTTGATTGAAAAAATTCGTGGGATTGGCCTCGCTGCGATGAAAGCCGCCAACGAGAAAAAAGGCAAATTCGACCGCCAGACCGCGATCGACGAAACCAAAAAAGCGCTTAACGAAAAAATGAAAGCCGAGTTTGCTGCGCTCGAAAAAGCCGAGGCCGAGAAAAAAGAAAAGATCGCGAAGACAATCATCGGCGATCTCGAAGTCGATGTTGTGCGCGATCAAATTTTTCACGACGGCATTCGTGCCGACGGCCGCAAGCTCGACGAGATTCGGGCAATTAGCATCGAAGTGGGGGTTCTCCCTTCGGCGCACGGTTCGGCGCTGTTCACGCGCGGTGAAACACAATCGTTGGGCGTATTGACGCTAGGCACCGAAGGCAACGCGCAAGATACCGACGACGTCGAAGGTGAATCTTCAAGTCGCTTCTATCTCCATTATAACTTCCCACCCTACTCGGTCGGCGAAGTGCGCCGTTTTGGTGCGCCGGGCCGCCGCGAAATCGGCCACGGTAAACTCGCCGAGAATTCGATTTCGCCGATTGTTCCCGACGCAGGCCGCTTTCCTTACGTTATGCGCCTCGTTTCTGAAATTACAGAATCGAACGGTTCGTCTTCGATGGCGTCGGTGTGCTCGGGCGCACTCGCGCTCATGGACGGCGGTGTGCCGATCAAAGCACCTGTCGCGGGCATCGCGATGGGACTCATCACGAGTGGGGACAAATTTGCTGTTTTATCTGACATCGCAGGCCTCGAAGATCATTTCGGCGACATGGACTTTAAGATTGCCGGTTCGACCAAGGGCATCACGGGTTTTCAGCTCGATACGAAAGTTCAGGGCATCAGCTATGAAATCATGGAGAAAGCAATCCACCAAGCGAAAGCCGGCCGGTTGCATATTCTGAAACTCATGAGCGAAGTTATCGAGAAGCCGCGCGGCGATCTTAAAGACAGCGCGCCGCGCATCACGACGCTCACGATCGACCGCGACCGCATCGGCGAACTCATCGGGCCCGGCGGTAAAAATATTCGCGGCATCATCGAAAAAACCGGAGCCGAAATTAACGTCGACGACAACGGCCTCGTGCAGATTGCCTCAAACGACGGCGAGTCGGCACGCAAGGCGCGCGCAATGATCGAAGGCCAGTTTGCCGACGCTGAAATCGGCAAGATCTACGACGGCACCGTGCGCAAGATTACCGACTTCGGCGCGTTCATCGAAATCATGCCGGGGCGCGACGGCCTTTGCCACATCAGTAAGGTCTCTGCGCAGCGTATCGCAAACGTCGGCGACGTGCTTAAAGAAGGCCAGCAGGTAAAAGTCAAGGTGCTTGCGATCGATCGTCAGGGAAAAATTTCTCTCTCGATTCGCGATGCCGAATGATCTGAAGATTTCCTCAGTGTCGCAAAATTCGCGCGTTGAGCGGAGCCGAAACGCGCGAATTTTGTAATAATATGAATTGGATTAAAAAGATAGCCAAACCCAACGTTGAAAAGTTGGTCTTGAATAACGGCCTCACGGTCTTACTCGAGAACATACCGCATCGCACGAGCGCGACGGTCGGGTTGTGGCTGCCGGTTGGCTCGCGTTTTGAGACCCGCAAAGAATCGGGCTATTCGCATTTTGTCGAGCACATGCTCTTTAAGGGCACGAGTCGCCGCCACTATACTGAAATTTCACGTGCAATCGACCGCTTGGGCGGGCACATGAACGCCTCGACGAGCAAAGAAGTCACCGACTATTATATCAGCCTCAGCGGGCGCCATCTGCCGATTGCGCTCGATGTGCTCGCCGATATGTTTTTCGATTCGCTCTTCGCGAAAGAAGAATTTAATTCGGAAAAAAAAGTGATCGTCGAAGAACTCAAAATGGGCGAAGACCAGCCCGACGATTATTTATTCGATCTCTTTTACGAAAACCAATTGGGTGATAACTCCCTCGGAAGACCCGTTGCCGGCACTGCGGCAAACATTAGCCGCACAAGCCGCGACGATCTTTACGAATATTATCGCAGCCACTACGGCCCGCAAGGAGCGGTATTATCGCTTGCGGGCGCGCTCTTCGACTCGGCGAAAAGTAAGCGCGAACTCTTGGCGCATATTGTACGCGATTTCGACCGCAGCAACCACCATCTCGAAGGGCACCCCGGTTATGGCGAACCGCTTTTTGCAACGGCAGAATTTCAATCGCCGCGCACGGTAAAACAAAAAGAACTCAAGCACACGACCAAAAAGCTCGAACAGATGAATTTTGTGCTCGCGTTGCCCGGTCTCAAAACCGAACTCGAGCAACCCGCCGATCTCGCGGTGCTCACGCATTACTTGGGCGGCACAATGTCGTCGCGACTCTTCGTCGAGTTGCGCGAGAAGCGCGGGCTCTGCTATTCGGTGAGTACGTTTCATTCGCAGTTTTTGCACGAAGGCATCTGGGGGATTTTCTGCGCAACCTCGCCCGATAAATTCGCGAACGCGGTAGCGACCGCGATTCAAGAGGTGCAGAATCTACAATCGGGCATCGATGCGGGCGAACTTGAAGAAAGCAAATCGGGACTCAAAGGCAGCATTGAACTTTCGATGGAAAGCTCGCATCGCCGTGCGAGCTATAACGCACGTATGCACCTCTATCATGGTATTATCCGCGATTGGCGCGATTATTTGACGCGCGTCGATAGCGTCACACCGGCGAGTTTTTTGTCTTCGCTGAGAAATCTGTGGCGCGGTGCGGCACCGGGCGTCACGAGTTTGGGGCCGAAAATTTCTTCGCCGTCGTTGACGAAGCTGCGACAACTCGTTAAACAACCGATATTGCATTAAACACTATGTAGTGTTTAATGCTTACTCGCTGCGGGCGCATCTAAAGCCTGCGCGATGATCGCGCTTGAGCGACGGTATGCCGCCCGCAAGGCGCGTATAACTTTTCGCCAGTTCGAGCGGGTGTTCGTACGAGCCGCCGCGAATGACTTTGTAGCGTTTACCAAAGCGTTCGTCGCGATTCGTATTGCCGCGATATGGCAAAAGCCAACTCGATGTCCACTCGGCGGCGTTACCGCACATACCGACGAGACCAAAGGTGTTCGTGTCGGTGAGTTTATTCACCTCGCGCGGCGCGGCAGAGTTATCGCCCGTCACGCACAGTGTCGCGGCACTGCCTTCGCTCACGGGAAACGAATTATTTTCGGCGTACGTCTCGTCGGCCTGCGTTACGATGCCCGTCCCTCGCGCGGCTTTTTCCCATTCGAGTTCGGTCGGCAGTCTTTTACCCGTCCACGCGCAATAGGCAACAGCCTCGGCAAATGTCGCGTGCGTCAGTGGTAAATCCCCCCCCTGCGCCAGCAGAGCATCGGGTATGCGTTGGCGGGTCTCTTGCAAATGGCGGATGTATTGGCGTACCGTAACCTCGTGCGTATCGATGAAAAATGCCGCGACGTCGGCGCGGTTGGCGACGCGGCCGCCGTTCTCGGCGGGAATAAAATGCAGTGCGGTCGTATCTTGGCTACCGAGCACGAACGGCCCTTCGGGAATCAGCCGCATCGGTGCGTCGTCGTTGAGCTTGAAGCGTTGTTCGATGGGCTTTGAAGCACGCGGCCGATCGGCGAGCGCGCTGAAACTCGAATTATCGAGCGTAAGCGCGATGCGCCGCCCCGCAACGAGTGCGCGCCGCTTGGGTTCGAAAGTAAAACGATACGTACCCGTCTCAGTCTTCTGCAAATTACGCGCAAAGCCGATGGCATCGCCCGATTCGCCGAGCACGCGGTACGTGGCGTCACTTTGGAGCAACTCGGATGCTTTGATTTCGACGATCTGCGTCACGGGGTCGATGCGGGCGACGCGGGCAATAACCTTATCGTTCGCTGCGTCGAGTGAAGCGAATACAAGCAAGGCGAATAGTACAACGAGGCGCACATTTATTTATCGGCAATTGGGTCGCTGCGCCAAAAGGAAATGTATTCCTCTAAGAGTCCCGCCTCGGGGTCCCACTTCGCAGTCGCCGCCAGCATGCCTGCGGGGCTCTGGTACTTACGTAGCCACTACGCCGAAACCGTCTATCTACCCGGTTTCTTATTCATGATGCTCATGTATCTCGCTGGCACGGCGTTCATGGCTTTATATGTCTTTGCGACACAGGTGAGCTTTCCCGACACCATCCCCCGAGCTATTTTTACGCTCTGCGTACTCGCGACCAACGCCTTTACGGGTTTCACCATGGCGGATTTCGATATCTTCTACGGAGCCTTCTCAGTCGCGGTGACGAGCCTCATCGCTATTTGCATCTACATCGGCTATTATCTCGCAGTCTACGGCAAGCAGGCGCCGCGCAGCGAATTATTTTTTCGCATGCAGGATAATTCTGTGTTCCCATTTTTTCTCATATTACTGATCTGCCCTGGTCTTATTCTCTGGGCGTTCTCGGGGGCGGTAATCGCCGAGCTTGCCGAACCAAAATCGATTTCGCTGAAGGTAATCTACATTGCAGCTTTCACTGCCGACATTATCTTAACAACGCGACAGTATATTTTTTGTAATTTGCTACTCAAGAGCGAGCAAACCTCAAAGCTGGGAGACATTGTAGAAGAGAACGTAATTCCCATTTCGATCGCCTTGGTTTTGGGGATTTTTGCTTGCCTGCCGATTGTCGCTAACTTCAGTTCTGCGAAACAGTAACTCACTCCCGCAACATTTCCGCAAACTCGGCTTCGGTTAAAATTGCCACGCCGAGTTCTTTCGCCTTCTGCGCTTTACTGCCAGCATCGCTACCGACGACAACGTAGTCGGTTTTCTTGCTCACCGACGAAGCCGCGCGCCCGCCGCGCGCTTTGACTTCGGCTTCGGCACCGTCGCGCGTAAACTTTGTGAGCGTTCCGGTAAAAACAAAGCTTTTGCCCGCAAAAATATCGGAGATTTTAGCGCGCGCTTCTTGTATAATTTCGACGCCGTTTTTTTGCAGTTTAGCGAGCCGCGCGACGTTCGTCTTGTCGGCAAACCAGGCCTTAACCGACGCGGCAGTGCCCGGCCCGATCTCATGAATTGTCGTAAGTTCGTCGAGGGTTGCGGCGGCGAGCGCTGCGGGCGTTGTAAAATGTTCGGATAAAATCGATGCGACATGCTCGCCGACGTTGGGCACCCCGACTGCGGTTAAGAGTCTCGCGAACGGCACACGGCGACGGGCGTCGATCGACTGCAAAATTTTTGTCGCAAGAATTTCGCCCATGCCTTCAAATTCGAGCAGCGTTTCTTTTTTGAGCGCGAACAGGTCTGCGTAATCGGCGATGACTTTACTTTGGTAGAGTTTCGCGACCCACTCGCTGCCCAGCGATTCGATGTCGAGTCCGTTTTTCGAAACAAAAAACTGTAAGTACGCCTCGTTCATTTCAGGGCAATGCGGATTGACACAGCGGAAAAAAACATCTTCGCGGACGAGTGGTTTTTTACACGACGGGCATTTTTTTACGAATCGAATTTTTTTAGCCGTCTTCGCGCGCCGCTCGCTCTGCGCAGCGACGACTTTCGGTATCACATCGCCCGAGCGCACAACTTCGACATAATCGCCTGCGTGTAAATCGAGCCGCTCGATCTCGTCGGCGTTGTGCAGCGACGCGCGCGCGACCATCACCCCACCCAAATTGATCGGCGTTAGTTCGGCAACGGGCGTCACCACCCCCGTGCGGCCGACTTGATAAACGACACGCTCGAGTTTTGTCACACCCGAGCGTGCGGGAAACTTGAGCGCAATCGCCCAACGCGGCGCTTTCGTTGTCGCGCCGAAATTTTCCCATTCGGTGGTGTCGTCGAGCTTGACAACAAGCCCGTCGAGATCGTATTCGAGATCGGCGCGTTTGGCAGTCATCTCTTCATAGTATTTTTCAACCACCGCAATATCGCCTGTAAGGTGATAGGCCGATGCTTTAAAGCCCAGTTGAGTAAAAACCGAACTCCAGATGGCTGTTTGACTGCGTAAGTTTTTCGCGAAGCGATTTTGGCTGTCGTCGATTCTAGCGAGAGTATAAGGAAAGAAATATAAATACTTATTCGCAGCCTCGCGCGAATCTTTTTGTCTGAGCGCGCCAGCGGCGGTGTTGCGCGGGTTGGCAAACGGTTTTTTATTTTCTTTCAGTTGCCGGTTGTTGAGTCTTACGAAATCCGCCAAAGGAATAATCACTTCGCCGCGAATAGTTAATCGCTCAGGAGGATTTTTGAGCATGAGCCGCAACGGAATATTTGCAACCGTGCGCACGTTGTGCGTGATGTCTTCGCCGATGTCGCCGTCGCCGCGCGTCGAGCCGACCGTCAATCGCCCATTCTCGTAAACGAGATCGATTGCGAGTCCGTCGAATTTCGGCTCGATGTGATAGACGGGGTTTTTAAGCCCGGCCTTCGCGAGGCGATCGTGAAACGCGCGTAGCTCGCCGACGTTCATTGCGTTGTCGAGACTCATCATCGGCGGGTCGTGCTTGACTGCGGCAAAGTCGTCGCGCACCTCGCCGCCGACTTTGAGCGACGGCGAATCGCTTGTCTGCCAATCGCCATGCAGCGCCTCGACTTCTTTTAAGAGGCGCATGAGGTCGTCGTATTCGGCGTCCGAAATTTCGGGATTATCGTCGAGATAATAGCGGCGATTGTGTTGGTAGAGTTCGTCGACGAGATGTGCGTAGTCGGCGCGGGTGAATGCGGTGGCGGTTACGGGTGGCTTTTTTTTCGGCGGCATTTTATTGCGAGAAGATACCTGCGTGGCACAGGTTGCCTACGCCATTAGATCTTTCACTGCGCGGCATTGTTGCGCATCGAGAATTAAGTATTCGGGGATTTGCGCCCGCGCATATATGTCGGCTTTAGCGAAATCGATGTTGTGAGAAGTCACCGAAATTTCGGGTTCTGGCTCGGAGTTTTCGATGCTAATCGGAGCTTCTTTGCGCAAGATGAGATTAGGCAGCAAATGCCGTTGAATCAATTCGAAAAGCTCCAAGATAATAAATTCATGTAGTGGCGACATTGGTATTTTTTCGATTAACGCTCCTTCGATAAATTCGACATCGTTTGTGATTGTGCCTTTGTTGACAAGCGTATGGTATTGTCGCAGCGTCAGCGGCACCGCATGTTTACGGACTTCTGAGTTCTCAAGCGCCGCGATCATAGATTGATTTAGTTGCTTTACTCCAACACGTCAAGTGATTTGCTCGAGCGCAATAGTGACTATGTAGTGATTAGGCGGGAATTCGCAGAGAATTCGATTGACAATCCAATCGAAACCAAATCAGTCACCATAATACTATTCGCATATCAAATTTCGTGCGGTTTAGTTATCAAGGAGACTTTTATTCGCTTTTCTGCAAATATCTTGTTGGGTCTTCTTATCGGCGGAGGACTCAATGTTTTACAAGCTCAAACTTCTGCCGTTGCAACTCCCGCCCCAGCTGCGCCCAAAAAGTTGCTGTTTCTGCCGTTCTATAACGCAGCGAACAACGCCGATTTCAAGTGGCTTGAAACGACGATCGGCGAATCGATCGATCGAATTGCGAAGGCGAAATATCGCTATGTGAAAATCGCCGATGCTGCATTTCAGAGCTATTTCAATAAGAAAGGCTATAACTCAGCCGATCTCTATAGCCGCGAAAAAGTGCGAGAAATCGCGAAAAATCTGGGCGCCGACGGCGTCATTTTCGGCGAATTTAAACCCGACACTTCGACTACGACCGAAGCGACCGGTGAGCTCCTCGTGACCGGCAAGATTCTCTCGGTCATCGACAACGAACTGGTCGCAGAAAAAACCATCACGATGCCCGTGTCGGCAGAGATGTTTGATGCGGTCGAAGAGGTCTCGCAGGCATTGGGCGAGAATATCAAGAATCTCTTTTTTCCCTCGGACAAAGGCGCGTTAGCGCGCGCAGCGGTACTGCCCGGCTGGGGGCACATGTATAAACAGCGCACGACTTGGGGCTATGCGTGGGGCGGCCTCTTTTGGTCGAGCGTCGCGTTTACTCTCTTGTCGACGGCGCAGTATGTGCGCTACAGCATCGAGTACAAAAATTATTCCCCCGTATATTATAAGTCGACCGGCGGAGGGACCTCTTTGCGCGATAGCGATGCACAATCTCAGTTTGACAGTCTAAGCGGCAGTGTTGACACATGGGGCCAGATGACCATCATCGGCCTCGTCGGTATCGGTGTCACGTATCTAGGTAATTTGCTGCACGCTTATTTTATCAAACCCGACATTGTCGATAACCCGGCCGCCCTCAGCGCGCACAGCGGCGCGAGGTTCAATTTTCGTCTGGTACCGATGGCGACAGGTTTAGTCGGGACGGGCCTAAGCCCGTCGCTTCAAGTACGCGGTGAAGTATCTTTAGTTTGGAAATTTTAGAAAGCGCATGAGCAGAGGAGAATTATGAAATCACAGAATAAATTTCGTCTCGCTATTTTTTTACCATTAGCCATGGGCTTAAGCCCGTGGCTAATGGGTTGCAGTGCAAATCTCAACGATAATTGCCTCAATCCCAAAGCGCCGTGCTTTGTCGCCGACACAACACCCGTGACCGTCGTGAGTTCGGTACCGGCCAGCGGCGCGTCGATTCAGAATATTAACGAGATACAAAAAGTTCAATTCTCGAGGCCCGTGCATGGCGCCGACAACCCCGCTTCTTACCAATTCAGCGGCGCGGGTACTTTGACGGTGAGCGCCGTCACGAAAATCGACGACACAACGTATGCGCTGACGGTTGCGGGTAGCATGTCGATGGGCACTATCACGCTTTCGTTTCCCGGCGTCGTCGCGTGGGGCGGGGTCGCCGTGAGCGGTACGGCGTCTTGGGTCGGCGCGGGCGTGTGGCAGCCGAGTGGCGGTGCCGTGCTCGCGATGACCAAACAAGATGGCATACTTTATTTGGGCGGTAGTTTTACCTATTTCGGGCCCAGCACAGGCGGCGGTGTGCCCATCGACACCGCGACGGGCACACTTTCACCCGTGCCTTTCGTCAATGGCTATATTTATGCGGTACAAAGCGACGGGGCGGGCGGTTGGTTTATCGGCGGGTCGTTTACCAAAGTAGGTACAGAAACCCGCAACAATTTGGCGCGCATCAACGCCGACGGCACTCTCAACCCATGGAGCCCCAATGCGAATGGCGATGTCAATGCGATCCTTTTCGAGGCAGGCATTGTCTATGTGGGTGGCGTATTCACAAACGTGGGTGGGCAAGCGCGTAATCGTATCGCCGCCATCGACGCTACGACGGGTTTGGCAACCGCATGGAACCCCAGTGCAAACGCCGACGTGTGGGTGCTTACCGCCGGGTCGGGTGTGATTTACGCGGGAGGTGGTTTCACGAATATCGGCGGGCAACTACGCAACCGCATCGCAGCACTCGATACAGCGACAGGCTCGGCAACCGCTTGGAATCCCAATGCTAATGCTACCGTCTACACGCTCGGTATCGATGTGGGAGTTATCTACGCGGGCGGTGATTTTACCACCATCGGCGGCCAAGCGCGGGGTCGCATCGCGGCCATCGATGCCTCGACAGGCTCGGCAACCGCTTGGAATCCCAATGCTAATGCTACCGTCTACACGCTCGGTCTGGATTCGGGAGTCGTCTACGCAGGTGGTGCCTTCACCAATATTGGCGGCCAACCCAGAAGCAAGATTGCCGCCATCGATACGGCGACCGGCTTGGCAACCGCGTGGAATCCCAATGCGACGGGTGGAGGCTTGACAGTCTGGGCTCTTACTGTTTCAGCGGGCATTGTCTATGCAGGCGGGGAGTTCGCAAATATAGGCGGCCAGGCGCGCAGCAGCCTCGCGGCTTTAGATGCATCGACGGGACTCGCCACGGCGTGGAACCCGAACCCCAACAAGATTGTCTATGCTCTCAAAAACAACGCGGGACGCATCTTTGCGGGCGGCGACTTCACCAGCATGGGCGGCCAGGCACGCAACCGTCTCGCTGCACTCGATTCTAACGGAGCACTCACGGCATGGAACCCGGGCGCAGATGGGGCTGTTTATGCGCTGGCTTCGCAAACAGGCGTTATATATGCAGGCGGACAATTCTTAAATATTGGCGGCCAGGCGCGCAATAAAATCGCAGCCATCGATACGACGATAGGCTCGGCAACCGGTTGGAACCCCAATGCGAGCGCAGCCGTTTGGGTGCTTACCGCCGGGTCAGGCGTTATCTATGCGGGCGGTGAGTTCACAACAATCGCAGGGCAACCACGAAGTAATATCGCTGCACTCGATGTCTCGACAGGCGCGGCAACCGCATGGAGTCCCAATGCCAATGGTACGGTGGCGACGCTTGTATTGGACGCAGGGCTTGTATACGCAGGCGGGAGCTTTGCCACTATCGGTGGTCAAGCCCGCAGTCGCATCGCGGCGCTCGATAGTTCGACGGGTTTGGCCACGGCATGGAACCCCAATGCGACGGGTAGCGTCAGCACCCTTGCACTCGCTTCGGGGCTTGTTTATGCTGGAGGCGCATTCACGAATATCGGTGGACAAGCGCGCAATAAGATCGCCGCCATCGATGCTTCGACCGGCATGGCAACCACATGGAATCCCAATGCAAATAATACAGTCAACTGCCTCGCCGTCGCATCAGGTGCGGTTTACGCGGGAGGCCAATTTAACATGATTGGTGGGCAAATGCGGATGTATGCTGCCGCACTCGACGCCTCGACGGGCTTGGGAACTGCATGGAATCCCCTTTCGGTCAATATAATCAGCACAATCTTAGTCGACAACAACAGAGTCTATGCTGGCGGGCAAAACGCACTGCTGGTGGTCGAGAAGTAGGGGGTAGCTATTACGGCAAACGGCAAGCCCGCCTTATCGACTACACAACATCACTGCCGCCGTCTCAACCTCGCTCTCGGTCGTAAAGCGTCCCAAACTGATGCGCAGCGCGCCTGCGATGAGCGCGTCGGGTAGGTGCATCGCGCGCAAAACATGCGACGGCCGTTCAGAACCCGAGCTGCACGCAGCGCCGGTCGAGAGCGCGAGCCGGTCGCGAAAGCGGGTGATGAATTCTTTGTTGTCGATGCTCGGCAACGAAATATGCAGCGCGCCAGCAACACGGTGTGCGGTGTCACCGTTCACAACCATCTGCGGGTAGTGGGATTGCAAACGTGCTTGTAAGGTATCTCTGAACGCGCCGATGCGCAGAGCGTCGCTCGCTTGTTCTGCGACGGCATAGTCGAGAGCCTGCGCTAAGGTAGCAACGAGCGGCGCGTTGGTCGTGCCGGGGACCGGTGAAATTAGCGCACGGTCTTTGCCGGTCGCAAAGTGGGATTGAATCTCCTGGCGCAGGCTGCCCACATTACGATGATTCAGCGCCGAAACAAAATACGTTTCAGAAAACCCGAGTTCGAAGAACTCAGAGGCTTCAGCCTCAAGCTGCAGGTTGTCGATGAAGTTGACCACGAGCCACACGGGTTTTTTCATACGCCGCAGGCGTTTCACGAGGTCTGCTTCGAAAGGGGTTAATCCCCCCCTTGCTACCACAAAGAGCAGCAGGTGAAATTTATCGAGCTGCTTTTCGGCCATGCGCACCGCCGCGAGCGTCAGTTCGTCATTGCGTATGTACTTTTCACTCTCGAAACCCGGAAAGTCGGTGAGCGTCCAACTGCCTTCGCCCAGGGTACCTTTTCGCGTATCAGATCGCGCGTGACGCCCGGCTGGTTGTAGATGATACTCTTGCGGTGGTCGATGAGGCGGTTGAAGAGCGAGCTTTTGCCCACGTTTTGTCGGCAGATAATCGCGATCGCAGGCATGCCTTTTTCTACTACAGATCGGGGCTCATGTCAAGCACAACGCGCGTCCCGATATCGAGCAAATCCATGAAGCCGGCATCATGGCTGACGACGAGGGTAATCCCCCCGAAGGCATTCAGAAAGTCGGCATAGAGCGCACGGGTTTTTCGGTCGAGCCCGGTTTCGGCCTCATCAGAAAAAATGCCGGCATAGGGTTCGGGCCGCTGCGCAATCAGCAGAAGATGAAACCGCATCTTCTCACCCGCACTCAGGGTGGCGAAGGACCTTAGCGCAGCATCACCCGCAAAACCATAGCCGCCCATAAGCCGCCGCGCAGCCCCGGTTTCGGTGATGCCGAGCATCTGTTGTGCGAGAACGAAGAGCGGTGTATCGGGTTCGAGTGCAGAGTGGGTCGGGTCAATCAGGCGGATTTCTCCTTTGGTCCGAAAAATTTCTCCCGTGCTCTCCAGGCTTCTTGCGCCGAGAATTTTTTTCAGCAACATGCTCTTGCCTGCGCCATTTTTTCCCTGAAGAGCGACTTTGTCGCCGCCCTGTGCGCTGAATGATACGGGTTTTTGCCAGAGCGCCACACCGTTTTTATGATACAGTTGCAGGTTATTCAGCTCAAGCCGGGCTTTTTGCGACTGCGCTTTGCTTTCGCCGGTGAAAGCAAAAGAAGTTTCGCACCCCCGTTCGGCACGCAGTGCGCTGAGTTGTTCTGCATTCTCTTCGCTGCGCTCGTGGTTTTGCCGTACGATTTTACCGAGGGTTTTTTCAGCATTCCGTTTCATGAGCCCGCGCATGATACGTGGTATCCCCGCATTCGGTGCACGCCGCGCCGCATTGAGGCTGCGTTTTTCTTGCCGTTCGACGCGCATGCGCTGCGCTTTTGCTTCGTTTTTGAGATGCTGCTCGGCTTTGTCGATTGCCGCTACAGCGCGCGCGTCGCGGCTTTCGATGGCCCCGATGTATTCGGCATAAGGCATACGGTAGAGCGCGGCGCGTTTTTTCTCGATATGCAGAACCGCATCGGCCGTATCGATGAGCGTTGGGTCATGCGTCGCCATCACGACAATGCCGCGATGCCGCCGCAAGGCCTCTGCCAGCCAGCGCCGGTTTGCATAATCAAGATGTGTTTCGGGCTCGTCCAGAAACAGCATGCGTTTATTGTCGCGCATGAGCTCGCTGAGCCGCCGCATCTTTGCCTGACCGCTACTTTCGCTACCGGTGAGCGCGCTTTGCGCCAACCAGCCAAATTCGGTGATACCGTGATGCGCAACCGAACCGCGTTGCGGTATCAGGTCATGCATCATGAGACGCATGAGCGTGGTTTTGCCCGCGCCATTGGGGCCTGCAAGCGCCGTGACCCCCGAATTTAATGAAAGGCTGAGGCCTTCGAGAAGTGCGCCGCCTGAAGGAAAAGAAAATGAAACTTCAGAAAGTTGTAATACCTGCATATCTGCTCCTTGTATGCATGCCCGGTTGGGGCGTTTGAAACGTATGGGAGCAGGTTAGCGCATTGCCGCGGCGGTTGCCGCAACACGATTATAACAACTTTATTTCAGGGTGGCAAAAATTATCGCAGGTTTTTCATAACCCAGCGTAGTGTTGTTTCGATCTGTGCCGCGCGTTTCTTTTTTTCCCGGGCCGAAAAATGCACTTCGGCCATCAGGTAACCGTGCAAGTAGTCGACGAGCAGGTCGCGCATGAGCTCGGTGCGTTCAGCGTCAAAACCCTCACCCGCGAGAGTCTTCAGAAGAATTGCATTGAATGTATCAATCGCTGGTATGCGCAGCTCGCCGCGTGTGATGAGAAATTGCGTCAGGCGAAAATTGCGGAGTGCAAGCTCGTGGTATGCCATAAGCAATGAAAGTGAAGCTTCTTGCCATGCGGCGCCTGGCGGGGGGGGTAGTTGGCAGATTCTGGAAAACCTCTTCAAGCGCCGCCTGCCAGAGCGCATCGCGGTCTGGGAAATAATGGTAGAGAGCCATCGGGTCGACTTTGAGATGCGCAGCGAGTGTGCGCATGCTAAGTTCGCCGTCGCCCTGTTGCAGCAAGGCGATCGTTTCACGCAGAATCTGTTCCCGTGCGAGTTTGGGTTTTGCCGGTCTCGCCGGGCCACACGCTGATCGTTTCGAAGCGCGTCGTTGCCGATTACTTTTCGCAGGTGGCGTGAAAAACCCACGCGGTGGCGTGCGTGGCGTGATACCCGATAAAAGATATTATCCCTTATAGACCCAGTCTACATTAAAACCCATATTTCGGGCGAGCTCACGTTGCGGATAAATGTTTGAATGCAATAATTCAATAAACTTCTCCTGACTCATTTTCATCGGCGAAGTCCCGCCTTTATCTTGGAATAAAATTTCATAATCTTCAAGAATTTTACTAACACCCGATTTTTTCGAAACTACATGGAAAGCTTGATACTGGGCAACTGCGAACGGTTGAAAATATCGTTCCAAACTCGGCAGGGAGTCACTTTTAGAAGAATTAACCTCTTTCGATGTTGGGATGAGATTCCAGAGCAAATCATGAGTCACAAAGCTCCATGGCAAAAAATGATCAATCGATGCGCTCTTGTCGGTGATTCTTTTGCCAGAATAAATACAATTCAGCGGCCCGGCTAGTTCCCAAAATTTCTTGGCAGTGGCGAGATGCCTCTGTAATGGTGCGAATAGTTTTTGCGAAATACCGGGCACATTTGGGTTAAATTTTTGTACAAACTGAATTAGATGCCAGTGACAAAAACTCTCGAGGATTTCCAAATGCCGCGCCATGTAACCAAACCAACGCGGTTGAATCTCAATATGCTTTTTATCTGCGGTAAACCGATATAAAGACAAATTCTGGTGATTTTGAAAATTTGCGCTGGCTAATGCGACTATTTTCTCCTGTTTTTCTTGGTCGCGTATGCCCTTCAACTCATTCGCAAACCATGGCGTCAAAAACCGAAAAGGAACAAATCGACCCCGCTCAAAAAGAGATTTAGCCGCCTTAGATTTTGGGTCATCTCGAAGGACAGCCTCGGCTATTTTCGCAACGTTGGCGTATGACTCGCTTATTGGAATATTTTTCTCGCTGATGAAGCTTTTTACCACCTCGGACAAAGCATCGGATTTTCCGAAAGACAATCGAAAATAGTTCACGGGATACCACGCTCCAGCCGCCATGTGGGACAGCAGAAAATCAATCGGAGCGATATTGCTTTTGCCTGATTTTACGAATTCCAAAATCGCCAGAAACCAGAAAAATTTATAAGAAGCTGACGTGTCATTGAACGCCGCCGCCAAATGCTGCACGGGTAGATTTTCTGCCTCGGGCGGTGCGGTGAGCTTGTCGAACCGTAAGTCCTGCCGTGCCATCCCAGTCACTCTACAGGCCAACGCATATCTCTGACACAAGACTTGCCGTAACTAACTTCATCGGCAAGCTGCCGTGAATACGCCCCGCCCCCTCACGTCATGCGAATCGCCGCATCGAGGCGAATCACCTCGCCGTTCAGATATGTATTCTCGATAATGTGCTGCACGAGCTGCGCGAACTCGGGCGGTTTGCCCATGCGCGGCGGAAACGGAATCGACTCGACTAATTCGTCGCTCGCTTTACCGGGAAGGCGAGCGACCATCGGCGTCTCGAACGCACCCGGTGCGATTGCCACGACGCGAAAACCATATTGCGCCATTTCGCGCGCGAGCGGTAGCGTCATGCTCGCGACGCCGCCTTTCGACGCCGAGTACGGCGCTTGCCCGACCTTGCCGTCGAACGCCGCGACCGAGGCGGTGTTGATGAAGACGCCGCGTTCGCCGTCGGTATTAGGCTCTTGCTTTGACATCGGCGTCGAGGCGATGCTGACGACGTTGTACGTGCCTAGGAGATTGATTTCAATAATTTGTCGCGCCGCTTCGAGCGCGCCGAACTTCTTTTTCGAGACGGTCTTCACCACGTTGCCGACGCCTGCGCAGTTAATTACTCCGTGCAACGCGCCGAACTTTTCAAACGCCAAATCGACCACCGCCTGTATTTCATCGGGGGCGGTGACGCTGGTTTTCAAAAATACTATTTCACCGGGCGTATCGGCTGCGCTCACCGCAGATCTCTGCGATCGGCTCGCGGCGTCGCTGGGCGCAGGCGGCGCGAGATCGGCAATCACGACATTGCCGCCGAGAGCCACGAGCCGCTCGACGGTCGCGGCGCCTAACCCAGAACTACCGCCGGTGACGAGAAAAGTGCTGCCTTTAATTTTCATGGGTGCTGCAATTGAGTCGAGTGGCTCGGCTCTCGTCTAAATTGCTATTTCCCTTTTTTAGACTTCGGTTCTTTCTTCGCAACGACACCGAGCTCGGCAAAATTCGTCAGCACTTTGTCGGCAAGGCCGTATTCGACCGCGCCTTTACCGTCGAGGTAATAATCGCGATCGGTGTCTTTTTCAACGCGCGTGAGCGGCTGGCCGCTCGTCTCGGCGATGATGCGGTTGAGTTCGGCGCGGGTTTTTTTGATTTCTTCGGCGTGAATCTTGATGTCGAGCGCAGGCGCGACAATCTGCCCGCTGATGAGCGGCTGGTGGATCATCACCTTTGCGTGTTCAAAAACGTAGCGATGATTTTTTTCGCCGACGGTTAAAAGAATCGCACCCATCGATGCCGCCATGCCCATACAAATAGTATGCACAGGCGATGAGATCATTTTCATCACATCGTAAATTGCCATGCCCGAAGTAATCACTCCGCCGGGGGAGTTAATGAAGAAATAGATCGGCTTACCGGGGTCGCTGGCTTCGAGAAAGAGCATGCGCGCGACAATCGACTCGGCCGAGCGGTCGGTAACAGCGCCCCAGAGAAAAATCTGGCGGCGTTCGAGAAAACGCTCGGCAATGCGGTCGCCGAGCGGCGAGGGGCGGTCTTCTTTGGTTTTGGGTTTTTGCGGCTCATCGTCGTCGTCGTCATCGTCGGCGACGGGCGCGCCGAATGGGTATTTCATCTCAAAGGGGTTTTTTAACATGCGCGTAAGATACGATATTGCGCACAAGCGGACAATTTTTTTATCGGCGCGCACGCATCGACTAGGTGACTGGGCGGAAACTCGCGCAAGCTGTATACAAAGGCGATTTTTTCCACGATAAGTACGTGTGGTGCTGCAATGAGCAGCATATCAGCGCGTTTCCGCCCAATTACAATAGTTAAATGATTGATATTATCTCTCGAAATTAATTTTGTGCCTTTATGCGCCTGCAGTATTTTCCTCTTGCAGTTCTATTTTTACTCGGTAGTAGTATTCACGCAGAAGACCTTAAACCGCTTCTTCGATTTAGTTTTAAAGCAAACTCGTCTAAGATCTTACCCGGTAACTCAACCGAAAAGGGAACAGCCTATAATTGCCAAGGGTTTATCAATCCAGAAGATCAAGCGCAAGATTTTGCTGTTGTTGCCATATTCAATCAAAATGCGTGTTACACCGACCCAAGATGGTCAAACTTAAGCTATCGCGTTGAAACGGGGATAGCAACTTCACGTGATGGCAAGGTTAGTTATCCGGCAGTTCGCGTACACCCCTCTTCAAAAAGGGCTACCGATTTTCTATCATCGAAGCATATTGCATACTATCGTACTTCGCAAGCGACAGAGGTGTTTGAATTAAATGGCGATGAACTCATCAAGAGCTATCGCACAACGAAAGAAATGGCCATAGACGATTTTCAAAGGATTGAAAATTTCTATGTCGATAATATCTCACGGCCTTCGGTATATGTATTTATTCCCGGCGAAGCGAATTTTTCAGCCTATCAACAGATTGCACCCAATGTATCTGCCGCACAGCTTTTCGCAGGCAAAAATTTTACAGTCGAGCGTTATCGTTTTGACGTCCCTGGCGCTATCTTTGATACTATAAATGACTTCAATCCGAGTATGACGAGTGGCGAAACGAGGTATGGACGTTCGAGATCTTTTTTCTTGCAAAAGCAATCGAAAGGTTTTTCAGTCGTCTGGCAAGATCAGAAAAACGACGATATTTTTTTATCCACTATCGCCGATGATCTAAAAAATATCGAAACAAAGAAAATGAAATCTCTGGAGGGTTTCGCTTTGGCCGCCGCCACGAGCGACGACGAGGGCAACGTCTATTATATATTGATTGAGCGAAGTAAAGATTATTATACTTTTAATACAATGCGAGCTTCATCTTTTAAGGCAGATTTGAATGGTAACTCAATTCTTTCAAAAAAGATCGATACAGATCAAAAAGGTTTTAACATTGCTAATTTTGCCGCAGGGGCCGGCCAAACAGAGTTTTCGTCGGCTTCGTTAGTTTTTAAGAATGGTTTCTTAGCTTTGACTTTAGGCCGGACGATGCACAAAAGTGGCGACGGTCTAAATCATCAGGGAGCTATTATCGTTGTTTTTGATGCGAAAGATTTTTCGATTGTGAAAAATCACGGCCAAGCTTCCGGGCACTCGCTGGGTAACGTTACAGTTCCCGCAAGCGATAACGATTTTTGGGCTATTGATTTAGGCGACAACTACCCCAGAGGCGTTTCTCTTTATCGGTTTAACGAAGTAGCTATGAAACGTCGCCTGCTTTATACTATCAAAGTCCATCATGGCGAATCTGAGCGAACCATTAACGGACAAACAACGCCTGTGTATGAAGAAATCAGTCGTGGCAATAAGACTTTTTACAAGTGGTCAAACGATAACACACCTTATAGCGAGCTTGGTGGAGTCAACGAAACCAAAGACGGCGTATTGGTATTTTTTACCGGCGAACCCGATGCCTACGGAAAATCTCTTAGAACTGAAAAAGCATTGGCTGTTCTGAATGATGCACGCAATTTGAGTTATATTTATCTTCAGAAAGATTTTACTAAGCCCGATGCGATTCTTTCCCATGGAATTACCGAAAAGGGCGGATTTTATACTTTTGGGGGTACTTATTCAGAACAAGAGAATAAAGGAATAAAATGGCTCACAAATTTTAGAAACTTGAATAAGCAAAATGTGTCTCGCGTGAAAACCATTTCTCTGGATAATAATCGTGTTTTTCTGTTGTATGAAATATGGACAAAAGATAATTATAGCTCGACACAACTGAATGTTTTTGATCCGGTAAAAGGCTCCATTGTGATTTCAGAAAACATAGGTGGGGCAATGCGATTGGGTTGGCGCGATGATTTGCTGCTAAAAGAGGGGCAAATTTTTGCGCCGACGGGAAATGTAACCGACGGTAAATTAGAAATTAATATCATCAAATTCAAACGTTGACAATAAAATAGACGCTTAGAGTGACTAGGCGTGAACTCGCTAACAGTTTTGTATCGCTCGCCTCTATTTGGGAAATGCAAAATGGAATACGATTTAGGAAAACTAGATTTAGCGGTTCACCCCAAACAATTCGTCGAAAAAGCCACAACCGAAGTTATATTTCTTCTGTCGAGACTGCCTCTAAATTGAGTTCTGGGATTTTTTCTGACAACTCTTGGGTTCCGACGCAGGCTATGTTTTTCCATAGCTACGCAGCGCGTAGCTATGGAAATCCATTACTAACCGCGCCTTACGCCGACTTCTTTTTCCAGCTCTCTTTTTCGTGCACGAGCGCGGGCTTACCGATAAACTGCTTACGGTTAAACTTTGCCGTGTTCTTATGCGCCACGATCTGGTAGCAGGTCGCATGGCCTTCGGCGGCGATCTGCGTCGACCATGCCAAGAAGGCATCCCATAGGCGAAACCAGTATTGGTTATACGCCTTCAGCACGTGCTGCTTGTTCTTCAACCAGTTTTGGTGCCATTGGTTCAGCGTATTCGAGTAATGAATGCCAACCGTCTCGACACTACGCACTTCAAAACCCGCATTTTCGAGTTTCTTGATATACCATTTCAGCGGCATGCTCGCGTCGGCGCCGGGAAAAATATATTTATTCATGAAGAGACCCCAGACGAGGCTTTCCATGTTCCACAGTCCCGACTTGAGGCCCGCGACTTGCTGGTAATAGATGCCGTCGTCGTCTAAGAGGTTGTAGACCTGCTTCATGAATTTGTTAAAATTCTTCACGCCGACATGCTCGGCCATTTCAATGCAGGTGATCTTGTCGAATTTTTGCTTGGGAATGTCGCGGTAGTCGATCTTGAGAACATCCACCTTGCCCTGTAGTTTTTGCTTCTTGATTTGCTCGCTGATATATTGGTAGCCCTGCTCGGCGATCGTGACGCCCGTCACCGTCGCGCCGTATTTTTTGGCGGAGTTATAAAGCAACGTGCCCCAGCCGCAACCGATGTCGAGCATCTTGTCGCCCTTTTGGAGATTAATTTTTTCTGCAACCAAGTCGATCTTATTTTGTTGCGCCTGTTCGAGAGTTTCTTTGCCGGTCTTGTAGATACCGCTCGTGTAAACCATGTAAGGCCCCAAAAACCAATTAAAGAAATCGTTACCGATGTCGTAATGGTCTTGTGCGATGCGCGTGTCTTGCGCTTTCGAGTGGATGATAACCTGCGGTAAAAATTTGGTAAGAAAAAAGCGGTAATGCGACGAGACGAATTTGAATTCGAAAATCTCGTGCTTATGCTTCAAGAGCTCGGCAAAGGTATTCACCTTGAGATCGATATCGCCTGCGATGTAGTCTTCGACAACGCGAATGATCGGAACTTTCTTTTTAGAGTAACGCTTGTTGAGGCTCTTTTTGTTGACCGCAACGAAATCTGAAATTTGCATCGCGCACGGCGGGGAAACGAGATAGGATGACAACTATTTAACGGCGTTAGTTTAACCGTTTGGTTAATCGACGAAGTATTTATCGGCTCAGGATTTCCATAGCTAGGGTGACTATGCCCAGTTAGCCAACGTACATGAGCAAAGCAAAATTGAGTTTACATAACAAACACTGTTAGATATGTGGTCGTAGTAACTAACGTTGATAAATATCGGGTTAGTCAGGAGGTTTGATGGCAACGATTTTGATTTTTTTCGGAGTGCACTGGTTTCTTTCCGCTTTTTCTCAAACTTTTTTTCTGCACCGCTATGCGTCGCATAGCATGTTCACGATGAATAGAGGCTGGGAACGCTTTTGGCATCTCTTCACGATTATTGCGCAAGGGCCCTCGTATCTCAATCCGCGCGGTTATGCGATTTTACACCGCATGCACCACCAATTTTCCGATACCGAAAAAGACCCGCACAGCCCGCACCATGCAAAAAACTTTTTCGACATGATGGTAAAAACAAAACACACCTACGACGATTACGCCTATGGCCGCGTCGTGGCAGCGACGACCTTCAGCGAAAATACGCCTTCATGGCCGCTGGTCGACAACCTCGGCAAATCGTGGTTTTTTCGCATCGGTGCCGGTTCGCTCTATGCTTTCTTTTATATGGCATTCGTCCCAACGGGCATGTGGTATCTCTACTTGCTTTTGCCTGCGCATTGGCTCATGGGGCCTATCCACGGTGCGATCGTCAATTGGGGCGGGCATAAATACGGCTATGTGAATTATACGAAAACCAAAGACGAGTCGAAAAATACGCTCCCCATCGATTTTTTGGTTGGCGGCGAACTTTACCAGAACAATCACCACGCTTTTGGTACGCAGCCTAATTTCGCCAAACGCTGGTTCGAGCTCGATACAACGTATCAAATCATGCGCGTCTTTAACCTGCTGCACATTATCCGGTTCAAAAAATTGGGAGAGCCGAAAGCGGCGAAAACTACGACTCGACCACCGGTCTCTACCGAAACTGCGGCGGCCTGATTTATCCTTTGCACGTGATTCCAGAAGTGGGATTAAGCCCTGTGGCGCTTACTCCCACCGAACGCGCGCTTCGTATAAAAGGCGCTGCAAAACACCAGCGCCGCGCTCGGGGTTCGTTAAGCCGCGAAGAGATTATCGAAGCGGCGACTGCAGTTGTCAACGAACAGGGCGTCGAAGCCATGAGCATGCGGCGTGTGGCCGAACGACTCGGCTGCTCGGTCGCGAGCCCTTACGCGCATTTTGAAAATCAAAAAGAAATTATGCGCATTCTGGTGATGAACGGCGAAACGCGCTTAACCACCGACTTGCGCCAAGCGCAGGCGAGTTCGGCAAATGTCTACGAGCAGCTCGACGCCATCGCGCACGGCTACTGGAACTTCGCCTCGAAGAATCGCCAACTACACCGACTCATGTTCAGCGCGTCGGGGGGTAAACTCTACCGCAAATCTTTTCCGACATTGCCGACATCTTACCGAGTTTTTCTCGAAACCATTCGCCGCGGTATCAGCTCGGGTGCGATTCCCTACACGCGCAAAAACTATCCCGCAATCGCGCGCACGATGTGGTCGTGGATGTACGGCCTCATCGTGCTCGACCTCAACGGTATGATACGCCACCCGAAGGGAGCCGACCCCGTCGCCGAAGGTATTGCGCTTTTTACCAAACTTCTGAAAAGCGGCGAGAGCCCGCTCTTCGACCGCCGCCGTTCTGCACCCGCCGCTTTCAAACCGGCGACATAAATTCCATCACAACCGCAGCGGAGCCGTCGGTGTAATAACTATGACGCCGCGCGATTTCGCGAAAACCGAGCTGCGCGTAAAACACCTGCGCGGCTGTGTTTGTCGTCGAGACCTCGAGTAATAGCCGTGTCGGCTGCCGCGCTAATTCTTGGTTCTCGACAAGCTGGCGGATTAACTGGCTTGCAATGCCCTGCCGCCGAACGGTTGGTAAGATGCCGATTTTCTTGATTTCGATGGTATCGAGAGTGCGTAAAATCGTCAAAAAACCAACTATAGTTTTGTCTTCTGTCGTGTACGCGCAGAAAACTTCGCTGCCAGCGGCGGTAAGTTCGCCCTGCCACTCGCCTGTCGAATAAGCCGCGTCGCCAAAAATTTCTCGATCGAGCTTGAGCAGAGTCGCGGCGTCGGACTCGGTGGCCGCTTTAATATCCGCTATCAATCCCCCTCGATTTCTTCACTTACGCACGCAGCTTACCGCATTCGATAAAATATAACAAACGACTTCTGAATTCGCGCAACGCGAGTAGGCAATCACCGGCGTATCGGCCGAATTGTCGTCGTCTAAATTACCCTTCGTGCAAGTAAAGTTATACGAAGACGCCGCAGCGTCGGTTCGCGCACACGCCTCGGCAGCGAGGCTTAATGCAAAAACAAGCGCAATAATAATTTTTTTTATCATGTTCACCTCAAAATATTTTGTGTAAGATATAGTTCGCAAGCTGCAACGCCGCGGCGCTAACGAGCAGCGTTTGAAAACTGCGGATCGTCAAGCGATCGGTGAGTTTATCGGCCGCAAAAAAGATAATCACATTAAAGATAAAACCGATGAGCACGCCAAATAAACCTATTGTGATAAAATTCAAAATGGCCTTAACGATGCCTAATGTCAGAATATTGAGTACTGTCGCGGTGCCACCGAGCAGAAAGCCGACGACGATGTTGACGCCGACGAGAATCAGCGCCACAACGGGAATAGCGCCCATCTCAATTTCAAAATCTTTGAGCGCTTTCTTTAACACGTAGAGCAATGCGCAGAACACGAGAAACGTTACAATGAGTTTTATTAGCATGGGTAAGACCCACCCTTGCCGGTGGTATTGCAAGCGTATTTACCGTAATATGCTCGCCTTTGCAATCTCAAGATTCTTGTCCGCAACTCGCTTGGATTTACCCTGCAAATTTGGCAGCAAAGTTTTGCTCCAGAGGGACGGCGTTCGGATGTATCGCCGCACTCTTGTTGTACGCAGTGGGTCGACTGTTAAGATATCAAAGACTCGGCTGGTATTTTCAGCTTCTTATTCAAATTTCTTATCATTTCCACCGTCAGAGCTCTTTTTCTGGATAAAATCTCAGAAACCCGATTGTTTCCACCTAACAAAGATGCAATATCGGTTTTTTTTAAGCCCATCTGTTCTATTCTGAATTTTATTGCTTCAATTGGATCAGGAGGCAAGATATTGTAATGGGTTTCTTCATAAAGATCAACTAGAGTCGAAAGCACATCTAATTCATCCCGCAATTTCTTGTCCTTCGTATCCCAGATTTCCTTAATACGCTTGACTGTTCGCTTGTAATCTCTTTCATTTCTAATCGGGGTTATCATCATACCTCCTCTGGATTTACTCTATCGTACTCAGTATGCGTACCGATGAACCGAATGAACACTATGCCAATTTGATAATTTATCGCTACAATTAGCCGATACTTGTTACCGCATATGTTGAACACTACCCTTTTGATGTTTATGATACTTGCGGTTCGATACTTCACCTTAATTTCTGCCGAATTTTTCCATTTGGCAGCTTTTGCCTCATAAAGCCAAGCTTTCAAAGCTTGCTCTGAATCATGCCGCCCAGCCTTCAGCCAAAAGTCGTGTAACACCTTTCTGGAAATAACCCGCAAGAGCTTGAATAGAGGGAAGATGTCTGCACGTCAATCTATTTTTCCCAAAATGGGAAATATCTTCGTGACTAGGCGGGAACTCGCGCAAGCCATATTCAAAAGCGACTTCCCAGATAGTCACTTCGACCCATTTCGTCGAACTGTGACTATGTGAAAGCAAGTTTACGTATTGTCATTTTCGCACGACCGCTTTGTACTTGTCTCGGTATCGGTGAGTACCTCAACGGGCTATGCGGCACACTTGGCGAAACGTCTACAATTGGGGCGATACCGAAAAAAAAATCGATAAAACGATTGCGCACCACATCGAACACTTCAAGCACCTCTTGGGCATCGAGGGCACGATGCGCGATCTACCCCTCAACGCCAACGCACACGACGAGGTAAAGCTCGCGAAACGTAGCCGCTTGAACCGTGTCGCGTTGCGCGATTTCATGCGCATCGTCGGCAGCGAGAACGTGCAGGTCGACGACTTCAGCCGCGCGAAGCACTCGTTCGGCAAATATTACGGCGACATTGTACGCATGCGGTTGGGCAAAATTGCGCACCCGCCCGACGCGGTGGTTTACCCCGGTACCGAAAACGAAATTATGAAAATCGTTGCGTACTGCAATCTCAAGCGCATTGCGATTGTCCCTTGGGGGGGAGGCACCTCTGTCACGCGCGCGCTCGAAGCCGAAAAAGGCGGCATCGCACTCGATCTTACGCGCAATTACCGCGATGTAATTTCGTTGAACGAAATCGATTCGACCGTCACCGTCGAAGCGGGCATCTTGGGCCCCGATCTCGAAAAATATTTGAACGATCGCGGCTATACCTGCGGGCACTTTCCGCAGTCGTTCGAGTTTGCGACCGTCGGCGGTTGGCTCGCGGCACGCGGCGCCGGCCAAGCTTCGACGGGTTATGGCCGCATCGAAGATTTGACGGTCGGCTTCACCGCGATCACTCCCACCGGTAAAATCGCATGCGGTAACTACCCCGCAGCGTCGGTCGGCGGCGACATTCGCCATCTTATCATGGGTAGCGAGGGTACGCTCGGCGTCATCACGCAAGTGACGTTGCGCATTCGTAAATATAACGCCGCCAACTCGGTGATGCAATCGTATATGTTCAAATCGTTCGAATCGGCAGTGACTACGATGCGGCAGATGATGCAGACCGAGGTCTATCCGCCGCATTTTTTTCGCATCTCAGACCCCGAAGAAACTGAAATCGGTCTTGGCATGAAAGGCAAAGACAAAGGCATCGCGGGTTGGTTCTTAAATAAGCTTGGCTTTAAGAAAGGCGGGCGCTCGCTCATGTATGCGATTTTTGAGGGCGACCCACGGCAGACCAAAGTAGGAGCGTCAGCACTGAATCGGCTGGCGCGTAAGAATGGCGGGCTTTCGTTAGGCTCGTACGCGACGCGCAAGTGGCTCGAGCAGAGATATTCATCCGCCTATATGCGCGACCCGATGATGGATGCGGGTATTCGCATCGATACGCTTGAAACGGCGGTGCATTATTCGCGCCTCACCGAACTGTGGAACGCTGTGCGCGAATATATCAAGCGCGACGGACAGACGCTCTGCCTTACGCATATTTCACACACGTACGAAACCGGCGCAAATCTCTATTTTATTTTTGCCTCGCCGATGTTGGGCAAAGACGAACTCGGCCGTTTTGAGAAATTTCATCGCGGCATCGTCGAGACGTTCGTGAAGCATGGCGGCACGCTGTCGCACCACCACGGCATCGGGCGCCTCGCCGCGCACTCGTTACCGAAGCAGCATTCGCCGGCGACGCTTGCCGCGTGGCGCGCGGTGAAAAAAACTCTCGACCCGAAAGGGATTATGAACCCCGGCGCGCTGATCTTCTAAAAGGCAATGCTTCGACCAACTCGCCTCTGGGAATTCCTCAGCGACTTGGGGGTGCGTTATGTTCCCGAAGAAGCACGCAAAAAATCTGTGCGCATGCAAAATCGTATCAGCCTCGTTGCGGTTCTTGTCACATGGATTCAAGCAATATCGTTCTTTCACGTAGGTTTAACGTATCCGGCGATTATCAGTTTTGCGGCAGGCTTACTCTATATAACATCAATAACGATCAGCGCATTTGGTGGATCCTTTTTTGCGCGCATATTATTTCTCTTGATTGTCCTGGGCGCTGTCGGTCATCACCATTTCTATTTCGGTTTTACGTCGGGTTTTTGGTTGCTGTGGCTCGCCGCACCGCAAGCGGTGTTTGTGTTGTTTCCTGCGCTGTCGTTACGCAATCATCTCGTCTTTTCGGTGCTGCTCACCGGTGTAATTAGCGCGGCAATCGTATCGAGTATGGACATGCCGCCGATTTTCTCCGAGATGACTCCCGCATTGACGCATCGATTCATGCGCGGTAACGCGATTCGTAGCCCAATCGTATTCATTCTGATTGCGTTTTACTTGGTATACGAAAATCGGCGGAGTGAAAAGGTATTATCTTTTGCCGCCGCGAAAGAAAAAGAGCTCGCCGATGCCAAATCGTTTCTGTTGTCTAATGTTTCGCACGAATTGCGCACACCCGTCAACGCGATCAAAGGCTTCGCCGACATTCTTATCGAAAATAGTAACAGCATCGCCGACACAAAGCAACGCGAACGGTTTCAGTCGCATTTGAACCAAATCGCAGTTTCGGCGGCGAGTCTCACTGCAATCATCGGCGACATTCTCGATTTTGCGCGCATCGAACAAAAGCGCATTACGCTCCACAAGCGCGATTTTGATCTTGTCGCGCTATGCGAAGAAGCTTTGCGCACTGCCGAGTTTCATGGCCGGCATAACGGCGCCATCGAAACCGAATTATTTTTTGCCCCCGATTTTCCGCGCAAAGTATACGGCGACGACACGCGCGTAACTCAGATACTCGTTAATTTACTCAGTAACGCGATGAAGTTCACTCATCAAGGAACAGTGACTCTGCGGGCGCTCCTCATGGAACAAGACGACGCGCGCTTGCATATTTCTTTCGAGATCGAAGATACTGGAATCGGCATACCCGGCGAAAAATTGCCGTATCTGTTTGAAAGTTTTTCGTCGATTTCGCGTGAGACCGCCGTGCGCTACGGCGGCACCGGACTCGGGCTTGCCATCACAAAGCAACTGGTTGAAATTTTGAACGGTAAAATTTCTGTGATGAGCACCCCCGGGCGGGGCTCGCTTTTTATGGTCGATTTTTGGCTCGAAAAAGCAAAAGAAGAAGTCGCTCTGCCCAGCAAAGTCATGCGCGACTTAAAGCGCGCGCGAATACTCGTCGCCGAAGATAATGAAGTCAATCAACTTCTCGTACGCACGTTACTCGAAAGCTGGAACGGCGAGATCGAAATTGTCGAGAATGGACTAAAGGCGATTGGCGCCGTTCAGCGAGGGTCTTACGATCTTATCTTGATGGATTTACAAATGCCATTCATGGACGGTTTCGAGGCGTGTGAAAATATTCGCCTTTTCAGCGACAAAGAAAAGGCAATGATACCGATAGTCGCGCTCACCGCCGATGTTTTGAACGAAACGCGCAAAAAAGTTCTTACCGTCGGTATGAATGATATTATTACAAAACCGATAAACCAAGCTGATCTCTACGCCGTCTTGCGTAAGCACCTCAATCAGATGGATGTAGTTTTGTGAAGTGTGCTGCTACCGTAGTGTAAACTTCGTCGGCCGTCAGCTCGCGGCCGCAGCGAAAGTGCTTTTTAGGGCATTCGGGCAACCCCGTATGGCTACACGGTCGGCATGAGATGTTGCGCGCCGAGAGTACTTCGGCACCCTTGCTCAACGGAAAAAAACCGAACTCTTCTACTGTACTCAAAAAAAGTGCGACGAGCGGGCGTGCCGAGGCCGAAAGCAGATGCATCAGGCCGCTGTCGTTCGAAACAATAACCTCCGCTGTATCGGCCAATGCCGCGAGTTGCCCCGTCGGAAGTTCGTTCGCCAGAAAAAGCATTCGCTTTGTGTGCCGCCGCAGGTAAGGATGATTGGCAAAAAATGTAAAAAGCTCTTTTTCATCGGGGCCGCCGACCCAGATAATTTTTTTATCGAGATGCTTTTCGAGTATCTTTGAGGCGAGTGAAACGAAATACTCAGCCGGCCAGCGTTTCGTCGCCCAGCGTGCGCCCGGCGCAATGAGGATTGCCCCTTGTTCTGCAAAACGCGCCAGAGAACGCGGTAATTTTTCTCGCTTCAGAGACACTTTTTCTGTGAGCGGGGTTGCATCGAGTTCGCTAATGGCGTCGAGATAGCGTTCGCTAGTTTTCTTTTTTTCGGTATAACGATTTTTCTTGAAATAGACTAATAATAGGCGCTTGAGGTATGGTTTGCGGTAGTAAACTTTTTTATCGGCCCCGATGAGTATAGAAAGCATTCGTGTTTTGAAATTGCTTTGTAAATCGATCAGCAGATCGAAGCGCAAAGCAGAAAATTTTTGCCTTATCTGCATCACCGAGTCATCTTTCTGCCATGTCGTGATATCATCGACTTCGGGGCATGCGGCGATAAATTCGCGATATTGTTCTTTCACGAGAAAAGTTATTTGAGCTTCAGGGTAGAGTTTTCTTAGCCGCGCAAGCACCGGTGTGGTAAGAAGCACATCCCCCATAGCGCTGAGGCGAATGACGAGTATTTTTTTCATGGGGTGTCCGTCGATCTTTTCATAATAGTTTTTGCGATAATATCATAATCTTTTGTCGTTAAGCT
>JAFEGD010000077.1 GCA_018240245.1 Spirochaetota bacterium
CCACATCGACGAGATTATCGCGAAAGAAAAAGAATTCAAAATCAAAGATTTGGCGATCGACGGGCACGCACTTATGGAGATGGGGATGCCCCCCTCAAAAGCGATGGGCGATATGCTCAAATTTCTTTTCGAAGAAGTGAAGGCGGGTCGCGCAGAAAATAGCGCCGATGCGCTCGCCCACCTCGCCGCCACACGACTTGGAGTAACGGCGCAATCGTGAAAAAAGTAACGAATACACACCAGAGGCCGCCCACCGCTGAAAATTTTGCGAACGGCAAAACTCTTCTGATTGCAGCGGGCGGCACCGGCGGCCACATCACACCGGGCATCAGCATCGCCGAGGCGTGGCTTCGCGCTGGCGGCAAAATTATTTTCGCGACGCTGCAACGTAACTTCGATTATCCCGACATCGTGCGTTTAGCGCGCAACAGCGAGACTACGATCGTTGCGTACGATGCGCCGCGACTCGAAAAGAACCCGCTCAAATGGTTTGCGTTCGTGAAGCGTTTTCGCGCTGCGCTACGTCTCATTAAAGAGGCATCGGCGACTGAGAACGTCGCGGCGGTCGTCGGCATGGGCGGCTATAGTTCGTTTCCGGCAGTTGCCTACGCGCTCTTAAAAAGTAAGCCGCTTTATCTCTGCGAGCAAAACGCGCGCTGGGGAATCGTGACAAGGCTTTTTCGCTTTCGCGCCCAAGCCGTGTTTCTCGCGTTCGCGCCCCATCGCCCCTTAAAAGACAAATACGTCACGGCGGGTAATCCCATTCGCGCGATGTTCACGCACGCTCGCAAAAACTCGCAAACGAAAATCGCAAAAAAATCGCACCACAATATATTGTTTATTGGCGGCAGCCAAGGCGCGACCGATTTGAATAACCTCTACCGCGAATTTAGCGCGCGCCCCGAAGCCAAGCGCTACCGCGCCACCGTCGCAGCGGGTAAGAACGGTTATGCCGCACTGAAGCCGCACGCGCGCAAAGGCGATGTGGTGTTACCCTTTATCGAAGATATGAGCGCCGCGTACCGTGCGGCTGATTTTATCGTCGCGCGCGCAGGTAGCGGTACGCTGTTTGAAATCGCGTGGGCGCAAAAGCCGGCGTTTCTCATACCATACCCGCACGCCGCCGCCGACCACCAACGCGCGAACGCCGATGCGATTCGGCGCACGATTGCCGCGACAATTTACGACGAGCGGCCTTTTCCGGTAACGCGCGCTGCCGACGCGCTCATCGAGTTTCTTGCCACGCCCCCGCTGCCCCTCAAGACAACCGAATCTTCGACTGCGGCCGAAACCAAAATTGCCCGATATATAGCACAAGGGCTTTGACATGCAAAAATCTCACACATCTGTAGGATTACTCGCGGTACGCAAATGGGCAATCGTGGGGACTATTTTTTTTCTTGCGCCACAACTCTTTGCCGACCGCTGGCTTATTTTGCCGCCGCGCCTCGAATTACAAAACGAAAGCGCCGATGCGGGCGACTTGGCGCGCGCAATGGCACTCTATCTAAAGATCAGCCGCGTCAGCGAAATTGTTGCGGTAGCCGAAGGCGAAACCTGTCTTAAAAACGCCGGACTTGCGATGACGCAGAAAATCCGCCCCGAAGCGCTGCGCGATGTCGCCAAAAACTGCCTCGCCGAACGCATGCTGCTCACGCGCATTCGCCGCAAGAACGGCCAATTAGAAATCACCAGTAAGGTATATTTTCGCGAGTCGGCAGAACTCACCGACACGATGGTTGCGACCGGCGATAGTCTCTTACCCACTTTGGGAAAAAGTCTCAGCGAGCGCTTTGGTAAGAAGCCTGCGACGGCTAAAGAAAATTCTGCCGATCTCGTTGTCGCAGGCGATACCTTTGGCGGTAGTTATGCCGACTGGCAGGCGCAGAAAAATCTGCTGCTCAGCGTCGATGCGGTCAAAGCCGCGTACTGCCTCGTCGATGCGCGCGGCCAATTGCAAGTATTGAAGCTCAAGGCCGAACGCGCCGCGCAGAAAGATTTTATCGACCGCCTGCGCTTCGAGGGCATGGGCAGCTATAGCGACGCCGAGGCGATGCTCGCTTGCGCCAAAGACGCCGCAAAAGTCTCGCGCGCCGAAGGTCGCCGCGCCGAAATCTTACTTTTGGTTTCCGATGCGCCGCGCGCGGCGCGCGCGCAGATTAGCGTGCGCGCGCAGCTTCGCAACTTAGCGCGCTTGGGTCGCCTGACGCTCGTACCCGCAAGCACGGTCGATACCGTCGCGTGGAAATTCTGGAGCACGATGGCGCGCGAACTCGCCGAGAACGCCACATTTTTACCGTCGGCGCAGCGCGTGAAGTTGGGCTTAAATAACGGCCAAGAATGGTATATCTTTCGCCGCAGCATGCGCCTCTATGAAACACGCGACGCCGAACCCACGCAATTCGCAGACGGCGTCAATATCCCCGAAAAATATCGGCAAGAGACGGCGCCCGACCACTTGGTAAAACTCTACGAGACACTCTCGAAAAATAAAGTGATCTCTTCTGCCGCGCCGCAGGTTGTGAACGATGCGCTGAAAAAAAATCTTGCGGCGGCATTGCGCACGAATAGCGGCGAGGGCATAGTCTGGCGCGTGCTCATGAAGCAGAACGGGCAAACGTTTTATGTCAGCCTCACCGCACGCGACGCGCAAAAGCTGAAAGTAGGCGCGCACGCGCGACTCTTTACCGAACTCAAAAGCCCGTCGGAAACCGAGCTCTTGCGCAATCGTGCGACGCCGACGCTGGTCGTCGAAAACGCCTACGACAGCGCACCGTCGCTCGAACTCAATGTCGGCGACTATCTACGCAACCCGGCGAAATATTTGCGCAAGTCGCTCGCCAGAAGCTCGTTCTACATCTTAAGCGGAGAAATTATACAAATAATCCCCCCTGATACCGACGCGCTCGATGGCAGTTTTTGAGCGGCATACATGAGCGCAAATGCCGCGATTTTGCGCAATCGCAATTATTTATTTTTTTTAGCCTTTCGCGTTTCGATGGTGCTCGGCTTTCAAGTCGTCGCGACAATTGCGCAATGGCAAATTTACGCGGCGACGCACGACTCGATTTATATCGGTTACCTTGCGCTCTGCGAAGTCATACCGGCGATTTCGCTCAGCCTCATCGGCGGTTATTGGTCGGATAGTTTTAACCGCCGCCTCATCGCGATTTGCGGCTCGCTCATTGCAACGCTCAGCGTAACTGTTCTGCTCCTCTTTGCGGTGGCGCACGAACTCAACTCGATTTTGCCGCTCTATATCGCCGTCGCGATCACCGGCGTCGCGCGCGGACTTTTGGGGCCTGCAAGCACCGCGCTCTTGGGTGAAATTGTCGCACCCGATTTGTACGCGCGCGCGGCGGTCTTTAATTCGATCGGTTGGCATATCGCGCTTATCACGGGCCCAGCGATGGCGGGCTTACTCTATGAAGCCACATCGCCGCTTGTCTGTTACCGCATCGCATTCGTACTCGCGCTCTTATCGCTCGGTTTTCTATTTTTTATTCGTGCTCCGGGGCGGCCGAATAAAAAACGCGAGAAGCTTTCGGTGGCAGTCGGCGAGGGGTTGAAATTTGTTTTTCGTACGCAGGTAATTCTTGGCGCGATGAGTCTCGATATGTTCGCGGTGCTTTTTGGTGGAGCGATTGCGCTCTTGCCCGCGTTCTGCGATCAGATTTATTTGACCGGGGCTTCGGGATTGGGTGTGTTGCGCGGCGCGCCCGCGATCGGTGCGGCGATCATGGGGCTGTTGCTCGTCTTTGTGCCGATTCGCCGCCACGCAGGCCGCGTACTGCTCGGCGCTGTCGCGAGCTTCGGTATCGTCATGATCGCCTTCGGCATCAACAAAGATTTTTCTGCGGCAATTTTAATTCTCGCGCTTTCGGGCGCGGTCGATAACATCAGCGTCGTCATGCGCTCGACGATCTTGCAGACGCACACCCCCGATGCGATGCGCGGGCGCGTCGCGGCGGTGAACTCGATTTTTATCGCCTCGTCGAACGAGATTGGCGCCTTCGAAAGCGGCTTGGCGGCAAAATTCATGGGGCTCGTGCCTTCGGTAATTTTTGGGGGATCAATGACGGTACTGGTTGTCGTCATCGTGGCGTTGACGCTGCCGAAACTGCGGCGATTGAGCTTTGCCGAAGACCAGAAATAATGAACTTACGTCGCGACTAACCGTATAAATTTTCTCTTGCCCGCGCGCAAAATGAAACTTTCAGTCACCGTCACCTTATAGTCGTCCATAGCCGTTTCGCTGCCGTCGGTGTCTACGCGATATATCGACTTTTGCTCGATCATGCGCCGCGCTTCGGAATTCGACGCCGCGAGCCCCGCGTCTTTTACGATTGCCACAAGCTGAGCGCCCGAGATATAACGGTATTCGGGTATATCTTGCGGTAAACCGCGCTCTTTGGGATTGTGTATTTTGTTCCATTCTTCTGCCGTCTGTGTAGCAATCGCCGCAGAGGTGAAACGCGCCGTTATCTCGAACGCCAAATCTGCCTTCGCTTGTTTCGGATGCACGCGACCCTTAGCTATGGAATTCCAGAGCTGCTCTAAATCCGCCACCGGCTTATCGGAAAGCAGGGTATAATAGAGCCGCATCAATTCGTCGGAGATGCTCATGAGCTTGCCGTAGATATCGCCGGGTGCTTCTTGAATACCGATATAATTTAAGAGCGACTTCGACATTTTCTTGACACCGTCGAGACCGACGAGTAGCGGCGTCATCATCACGCACTGTTGGCGATGCCCGTACGCCGCCTGCAAATCGCGCCCGACTAAGAGATTAAATTTTTGATCGGTACCGCCGAGTTCGATGTCGCTCTGCAATGCCACCGAATCGTAACCCTGCATGAGTGGGTACATGAACTCAACGAGCGAAATCGGCTGCCCCGCCGCATAGCGCTTCGCAAAATCGTCGCGTTCGAGCATGCGCGCGACGGTGTATTTTCCCGTTAACTGCAACATATCTTCGAGCTTCAGCGTATTGAGCCACGTCGAGTTAAAAACAATTTCTGTTTTTGTCGGATCTAAAATTTTGAAGACTTGTTCTTTATAGGTTTTGGCATTTTTTTCGACTTCTTCGCGCGACAACACTTTGCGCGTTTCAGATTTTCCCGTCGGGTCGCCGATCATCGCGGTGTAGTCGCCGATCAAAAACAGCACACGATGTCCAAATTGTTGAAATTGCCGCAGTTTCTGAATCAGAACGGTGTGCCCTAAATGCAAATCGGGCGCAGTCGGGTCGAAACCCGCTTTGACGCGCAGCGGAATTTTCTTATTGTGCGCTTCGAGAAGCTTCTGGCGAAATTCGTCGCGTGGCAGCACCTCTTCGACACCGCGCGCCAGTTCTTGAAATTGCGCTTCGAGTTCGGGGGGGAGCATAACTTTTTCTAGCGTTGCCATATCGGGGTAGTCTCTCAAGAAAACACAGGGCGGCGAGTAGAATTGAAAATCTAAATTTTCATCGACGCCCGTCGATGCCGAGTCAAACTACCCCATATGGTGGCAGGTTTCTTCTCTCGCGTCGCCGAGCATTGGGCAGATTTCTGGGGAATCAAAGAGCATCGGCGAGAATTCTTGATTTC
>JAFEGD010000078.1 GCA_018240245.1 Spirochaetota bacterium
AGAACGACCGCATCCGTAAGTTTTCTTTTATACAGAATACCGACGCGAATTTTGTGTATAAAGAAATCTTAACGGCAAATTTAAGCCCAAATTTCGAACTCAGCGTCACCGCGCTCGATTTCGATAAGATACCGCGCCTCTACTCGGGTTCAAGTACCGTCATAATCCCCCCGCAGCATCGAATGCTCAGTCTCGAAGTTATCGCCGATCGTGCGCGTTACCGCCCGGGCGAACAGGCGAATATTGTCGTCAAAACTTTCGACGACCAGCATCGCCCGGTGAGCGCCGAATTTTCGCTCGGTGTGGTCGACGAGGCGATCTATGCATTGCGTGAAGATTCGCTGAAATCGCTATCGCTGACGCTCAACCCTAAATTGCCGCTGAGCGTCGTTACCGGCAATTCGCTGGCATTCAGTTTTTACGGGTACGGCGCCGAAAAAAGTCTCTATGCGCTCTACCGCGAGCAGATGACCGAGAGCGCCGCGCTCAGAAAAGGCGACGAGGCGAAGGTAAAGATTCGCAAGAATTTCAAAGACACCGCACTCTTCGTTGTGGCGGGCACGACGGGCACCGACGGCATCGGCACCGTCAAAGTGCCGTTGCCCGATAATTTAACCGAGTGGCGCATCACGACGCATGCGCATACGACCGGCGGTCTTTCGGGAAGCGAGCGCACGCGCATCGTCGCGGCCAAAGATTTCGCGCTGCGCTTGGCGCAGCCGCGCTTCTTGCGCGAACGCGACGAGGCGACGCTGAGGCTGCTCGTATCGAATCAACTCAAAGAAAAGCAAACGGCGAAATTAACGACGACGCTTTCGCAACTGAAACTCGCAAAATCTTTTCCGGCGACGCTCGAGATCGGACCGAACGAAGAGAAGTATATCGACTTCACAGTCACAGCGCCGTTTTATCCCGCGAACGGCAAGGCTTCGCTGCAGTTCGTCGCGCGCGCCGAAAAAGACAGCGACGGCCTCGAAATGCAATTGCCGATTTTGCCGTACGGTGTCGAAAATTTTGTCGCTGCGCAGAAGGTTTTCGGCGACGACGAAGATGCGTGGTCGACGCACCTCAAACTCGACGGCGATGCGCGCAGCGAACTTGCCGAGATGAGCATTAGCTTTTTACCGGGGATAATCCCCTCGGTGGTCGAGACGCTGCCGTATCTCATGCAATACCCCTATGGTTGTGTCGAGCAAACGCTCTCGACATTTTTGCCGGCAATCTGGGCGACGCGCGCGGCAAAATCGCTGAAGCTCGCGTTGCCCGTTAAAGAGAGCGAAGCGAAAGAAATAACCGATGCGGGTCTCAAAAAGCTCTACGGCTACCAACACAACGACGGCGGGTGGGGCTGGTGGAGCGACGACCCCACCGATCTCTATATGACCGCGTATACGCTCTGGGGATTAACAGAAGCGAGCACCGCTGGAATCAAAGTCGATCAGGCAATCGTCGCGAAGGGGACAAAATTTTTAATCGAGCAGCTAACACTACAAGCGGCGATCGACGCGAAAGATCGCTACGCGGCGCATCGGATTATCTTTGCGCAGAGCGTGGCGCTCGAGCTTATCAAGAAAAGCGCACCGCAGCTTGTCGAGAAAATCCATAGTGAATGGGCAAATCTGCTAGAGAATAATTTTGCCGAACCGGCGGCACTCGCGCTGATGTTGCGCGCGAGCGGTCATTCGACCTCGCTCAAAACGAAAATTTTAACAGCGCTCGCAGCGCTGCAAAAGCAAGACGCGCAGGGTGTATACTTTGAAAACAATACGGATAACCGTTATTACTGGTTTAACGATCGCGAAGAAACGACGGCGCTGGTGCTCGATGCGGCGTTGGGTTTAAAGAAAGATACGAGTAAACTACCGACGCGCGAGATGGTGAGTTTTCTGGTTTCCCGCAAGGCGCAAAAGCGCTGGCGCAGCACAAAAGTGAGCGCGCTCATCGTGCGTGCGTTTACGCATTATGCGCGGTCGAGCGGTGAAAAACTCGAACGTATTCGCGTCTCGGCAGAGGTCGACGGCGAACGGCGCGATACGGTTTTCGATCCGAAAAAATTCACGGCAAAAGATTTGCATTTGGCTTTTAAGACGACGCGCCGCGAGTCTCAAATTAAAGTAGACCGCAGCGGCAGCGGCTTCTTCTTAGCGCGCGCCGAGTGGAAACACTATTTGAATAAACCCTTAATAACGCCGCGTGCGGGCGATTTTAGCGTCGCACGCAAATATTTCTCGCTGAACAAAAACGGCAATCGCTATACAAAAGGCCCCGCGCGCTATGCTTTCAAAGCGGGCGAGCTGCTCATGACCGAAATTTCGCTCAAAGCGCACCGGGGCAGCGAATACCTGCTCGTCGAAGATATGATTCCGGCTGGGTTCGAGCCGCTGTCGCAGCAAGAACTCGCGAACCTCGGCGATATTCGCTGGGATAACTATATGAATAGCCCCTCGGCTGTGACGCGACTCGACGACCGTGTCGCGCTCGCGAAGACATATCTCGGCGAAGACGTGTTTACGCCGCGTGCGTTCTACCGCGCGGTTTTTCCCGGCAAATACCAAGCAATGCCCGCGCAGGGTGGGCTTATGTATTATGGCGAGACATTTGCGTACTCGAGCAGCGATGTAATAACTATTACGGATTGATCTCGGTGCGGCGCACGGCAGGTGTCATAGTTATTACATTTCTCGTGTTGTTAATGCCGCGCGTGTTCGCCGAGCGCGATGTGGCGTATACTTACCGTCTTATTGTAGCGAATAAAGTCGGGCACCCGCAAGAACCGCTTGCGGGGATGCTCAAACGCCGCTTTGCAACTACCGAAATCCAGTTTTTACGCGAACGCGAGCGCTATCGAAAATATACATACTTTCCCATGCCGGTTTGTGAAAATATTTCTTTTTATCTCTTAAGCCCCGCCGACGAGCTACTCGCGATTGGCTGTCTCGATAATGCGTCAATGAGCGAAGGCGTGCGCCGCATCGAACTCTCTCAGGCGCGTTTTGAGCGAGAAATCCGCCGTGGCGAGAGAGTAACTATTCTCGGTGCAAGATCGCACTAAAGGGCGTAGTGTTCGCCGACGGCGATAATTTTCACACGCTGTGGTTCAATCGCCGCTTTGGCCGCAAAGCGAATCGCTTCGCGCTGCGGTTCATCCCAGTCTTCGTCGGCGAGGTCGTACGTGCCCCAGTGGATGCCGAGCATGGTTGTGGCGCGCAAGTCTTGAAACGCGCGAATCGACTCGTCGGGTGAAACGTGCACCTCGCGCATAAACCAGCGCGGCAAATATGCGCCAATCGGCATAAATGTAGTATCGATATCGGGAAACTCGGCCGCAATTTCGCTAAAATGCGGCGAGTAGGCGGTGTCTCCGGCGAAGTAGACGCGCTTACCAACGGCCGGAAATTCGATCATAAAAGACGCCCACAGCGTCTCGTTGCGGTCGGTCGCGCTGCGCCCCGAAAAATGTTTTGCGGGCAGGCAAGTGACGGTAAGTTTTGCATGTTCGACTTGTTGCCACCAATCGAGTTCGTAGATTTGTGAGAAGCCAAACGCGCGCATGAGTGGGGCGACACGCAGCGGTACGTATATAGGCGGATTATCTCTTGCGGCAAGAAATTTCAGCGTCTCGCTTTCGGCGTGGTCGTAGTGGTTATGCGAGAGAATTATCGCGTCGATATGCGGCAACTCCTGAACGGCAATTGCGAGCGGGCAAAGCCGCCGTGGCCCGGCAAATTTGACCGGCGAAACGCGGTCGCCGAAAACGGGGTCGGTAATGATATTGAGGCCGTCGCATTGCACAAGACACGCGGCATGCCCGAGCCATGTGACGCGCGCTTCTTTTTGCGAGACCTCGAAAACTTCGCGTTGCAGAATACGCACGGTGGCGGGTCTGCCGCGCTCGCCACCGCTCATGCCTTTGCGAATGAGCCAACCGGCGACATCGATGGCCTTATGGCGCAGGTCGCCCGTGGTCGGGTCGTATTTGCTCGCGTCGGAATCGGCGTGCGCGCCCCAAATATTGCGAAAGCGGCGTCCGTTATGGTGGTCAGTCGCGTAACGCGCAAGGTTACGAATAGGAATCGGCATTGTTTCTGCAGCGGGGCGTGTCGTTATAGCGTAAATCACTTCTCATTTGCACGTAGATATCGCAACAAAACGATTTTGGCCGCTTCGCTATCTTGCGCTCGGTTTTTTTTTCGCTTACCGATGCCGGTTTCTTGCATGAGTGCATCCGCCTCTTGGCTGCTATACGCTTCGTCGAAAAATTCGTAGGGTATTTCGGGAAATCGCTGCGCTAATTCGGCGGTAAATTGACGAATCGCGTGGTGTATCGCGCCTTCGACATCGGAAAAAGGAAAGCCTACGATAAACCGGGTAATACTCTCGTTCTGCACAAGTGCGCGCACGGTAGCAAAGATGTCGCCGCGGTCGGTCGGCTGCGTGTTAAGCGCGCGCGCGGTGAAGCCGGGAAAATCGGCAACGGCGAAACCGGTAAATTTTTTGCCGTAGTCGATGCAGAGCAGGCGATCGGACATGCGCGTCAAAGAGAGTCGAAGAGGGAAAGTTGGCTGTTATCGGTGATTTGCGCGATATAGGGTAGGTTGCGCATGAAGCCCTTGTAGTCCATTCCTGCGCCGACGACGAATTCGTCGCTGACGGTGAAGGCTTGGTATTTGACAGGGTAGTGCAGCTTACCCTGCGCGGCGACATTTTTGGGTTTAATGAGCAGCGTCGCAATTTCGATCGATGCGACACCGCGACCTTTCAGAAGATCGATCATACATTGTAGCGTCAGTCCCGTATCGATAATATCTTCGGCGATGAGGACGTGTTCGCCGTGCGGATCGTCGCTCAAGTCTTTGAGAATCTTTATATTGCCCGACGACGTTGTCGCGGCGCCGTAACTAGAAATTTCCATGAAGTCGACTTTGACGGGCATATCGATCGCGCGCATGAGATCTGCCATGAAAACAAAACAGCCGCGCAGCGCACCGATAATCTTTATATGGCCTTTGCCCGCATAGTCGGCGGTGATTTGTCGCCCTATTTCAAGAATGCGCTTTTCGAGATCGACGCGCGTGATGAGCGGCGGTATTGGTTCGTACATTCTAAATCATCGATTCGCCGACCATTTTGCCGTACGTGCGCACAAGATCGGTGATCGATATGACGCCCACTAAAGTATCGCCGTCGATGACGGGAATCGTGCGTAAGCCATAAGACACAAATAGGCGTACCGCCGAATCGAGCGAGTCGGTGGGCTTGAGCGAATGCAATACCGGGTGTTCGATGAGCGTTGCGAGCGTCGAACGTAGATAGTCCATCTTATCGGAAAAACTTTCGATATAGCTTTTGTGCAAGAGATCGAAGGCGCTCAAGACCGACCACGGCTTTTGATCCTTCATGACGATGATGCCGTGAATTTTATTTTCAATAAGCGTACGCGCTGCGGTCGCTAAGAGGTCTGAAGCGTCGAGCGTAATCACGTCGCGCTTCATAATGTCGCCGACGCGCGTATTTCGAATTTTCGATAGCCTTTGGTGCAAGGCATTTAGCGTTTTGATTTCCATCGTTTCTTGCATTAGGATTATCCTTTCAATAAAATACTCTCATCGAAATGCGATATTGCGGTTATCGAGTTCGCGATTGAGTTCGTGTTGAATACGGTAACGAATATTCTGGTTAATCTCTTTGACGAAGCGTGCGTCTTTGATGTCTTTCTTATTATACTTTGCGAAATCGATCGCCGGCAAAAACTTGATTTTCCACCTTGCCGGAAAAGGAATAATATTCAAAGGCACGGGAATACTCGCGCCAATCGTATCTTTGAACCAATCGAGTTTAGCGAGGTTGATCGTGCTTTCTTCGGCGCCGATAATCGCCGCCGGTACGACGGGGGCCTGTTGCATGATTGCGAGCGGTACAAAACCGGGATTAAAATCGACCCTTTTATACATGCTCGACGACACTTTGAAGTTGCCTTCGGC
>JAFEGD010000079.1 GCA_018240245.1 Spirochaetota bacterium
AATATGAGAGAAGATAATTTTATATTGAGCAAAAGCTTTGGGTCGGTAGTCGTTGCGGCGATTGTCGTGCTTTTTTGCGGCATGTTTGCGCTCACGATGACGACCATTCGTACGCCGGTAATGCCGCTTAAGGCCCCCGATTCGCCGCTGGGTTACTCGATCAGCAACTTGCAGTGGCTTATTCCTGCGCTCGGCATTGTCTTGCTTTATTTTGCCATAAAAATACGCCCCTCCGAGCGGCGCGCGCTGCAGTTGACGCTATTTGTTTTGCCGTTCACGGGGTTTATTCTCGATATATTTTTCGCCGATCGATTTTTTACATTCCCGAATACGAAATCCGTATGGGGCTTATCTATTCCCGGTTTCAATTTTCGCACCCTTGCGTTCGATGCTCCGATACCGATCGAAGAATTTATTTTTTACATCACCGGGTTTTTGTATACGCTTGCTGTGTATTTATTCGGTCGCGATATTTGGCTCAGTCGCTATACGCCGCCATGCGACGCGGTGCCGCGCGGCAAGTGGCGTCCTCTCGCGGCCAGCTTCGTTGTCTTAGTTCTCGTCGTTCTCGGTTTTCTCGCAAAAGCACTCTTCAAAACACCCGGCGAGTCTGTCGTACCCGAGTATTATCTGTTCTTAATACTCTTAGGCATAGGCCCGTGTATATTTCTCTATCCTATCGTGTATCGGCGCGTGAATTGGCAGGCGCTCTCGTTCACCTTATTTTCTGTTTTGCTTATTTCAGTCATCTGGGAAGTCACGATGGGGATTCCCTATGGTTGGTGGGGATACCACCGCGAAGTGATGATGGGTATTTTCATTAAACCTTGGTTCAACCTACCGCTCGAATCGGCAATCGTATGGCTTACTGTTTCGTTTACCACAGTCTTTACTTTTGAAGCGATTGTGCTTGCGATAAAGACGCGGGGCTCGCGAACAACTGGCGGAGTTTCTCTCTGAAATTTTTTGCCACGCGCGCGTCGCGGAACATTGTTACAAATTCGTGAAACTGAATCGTAAACCAATTATGCGTCGCGAGGTTTTTCGTGAGCCCATAGCGAACCGGCGCCGTCTCGGGTACGAACGTGCCGAAGAGGCGATCCCAAAAAATAAAAATGCCGCCGTAGTTGGTGTCGAGATATTCGGCGTTCGAGCCGTGGTGTACGCGGTGGTGCGACGGCGTATTCATGAAGTATTCCAGCGGCCCCAACGTACGAATCGTTTCGGTATGAATCCAATATTGATAGATGAGACTCACCGACATTTGCATCAGAATCATGTACGCGGGAAATCCGATAAACGCAATCGGCAGCCAAAACGGCGTCTCGACGAGTGGCGCTGTCCACGATTGGCGCAGCGCCGTTGCGAGATGGTAACGCTCGCTCGAATGGTGCACGACGTGCGTGCCCCAAAGAAAACGAACCTCGTGGCTGAAGCGGTGCATCCAATAAAAAGCAAAGTCGTCTAAAAAAAGTAGGAGCACCCACGCATACCAACCATGGCCTACGAGTTTGAGTCCGTGCTCGTAAAAGAACTCGAGTAAAAAAACGAAAAATATATTCCAGAAGAAGCGCACGACGAGGCTACCGACGCCGCCCGAGAGACTCGCCGCCGTATCGGCGACACCGTACGCTCTGCCGCGCCGCCACAGCAGAAAATTTTCGACGGCCATCGTGACGAGATAAAAAGGAATCGCTAAGATCGTCGGCTCGTCGCGAATATATTGCAGCACTTGGTGCATGAAATTTTATATTAAATTAAAAGGCAGTAAAACGCCTCGTAGTCAAAATTGGCACGAGGCATTTTTGAATCGATCGACGAATTATTTAGCTGCTGGAGCTTTTTCTTTTTTCTCGCCAGCGTCCTTTACCCATTTGCCTTTGGCTTTATGGCATTCTTTTTTAGATTTTGCCATGTCCATCGAGCCGTCGGCCATTTTGCAGTGGTGATTCTGCTTATTGTTATGCGCAGACACTACTGTAAAGCCAGCTACCGTTACGGCAACCAGTAAGAATTGAAAAATTTTCTTCATTGTTTTCTCCTGAATCGAAAAATTTACGAGAATGCCGAGCACATTTACATTTCATTGCCTGTCAATAAAATTATGCGTTAATTAACGATTAGTATATCGCATGCAAATAGTGTAGAACTCGCGCAGTTTGTACTATAGTGACTAGGTGGGAACTCGCTGGCGTGATTTTTTGCCGCAGTTACCGAGGCTAAACCGCACAAATTTCCGCCCAGTCATTCTACTCACGCTAACCGATAGATTTTTACCGGCCGTTCTCGGCCTTTTACCTGCGTTTCAGAAACGAACTCGGGAGCCAAATCTTCGCACACGCGCATTACGTCTTCTGACATCAAGAGCCGAGAACTGAATTGCTTGTTGAGTTGCTCGATGCGCGAAGCAAGGTTGACGACATCGCCGATGACCGTATATTCTTTGCGCGAGGTCGACCCGACATTGCCGGTGACTGCGTCGCCCGAATGTAAGCCGATGCCGACCGTAACATCGGGTAGGCGCCCTGCGGCGATTTCTTCGGCAACGCGCGCAATAATCTCGTTCGCTGCGTTGACCGCGCTACGAATATCTTGCCCGTTACTCAGAGGTGCTCCGAAGACGGCCATAAATCCATCGCCGAGAAACTTGTTTATTATACCGTTATGCTTGTTGATGATTTCGATGCAAAACGCAAAAATCGTGTTTAAGAATTCGACGACTTCTTGCGCCGAGCGCTTTTCTGAAAATGTCGTAAAGTTGCGAATATCGAAAAACATGACGCAAACATTGCGACTCTCGCTTTGATCTTTTTGGTTCAAAAGCGCTTCGACCACCGCAGGCGAAACATGCTGCCCGAAAATACTCGTCACTTTGTTGCGCTCTTGCAAGAGACGAAACGAATGCAATTGCCGTTTGCGAATTTGTGCCGTCACAAATGCTGCGGCGACGCCGGTGCCGAGTAAGAAGAATATCTTACCCGAATGCAGCATGGGATTATTGACGATACCAAGGTTGCCGTTGCTCTGTGCGAAACAGTACAAACCGAAAAGGGCAAATTCGACAGCGGCGACAAAGCCGGTAAATAGACTTAATTTTGGGTCGAGCCGCAACGTCGAAAGCACGATAAAAAGTGCGTACGCGAACGGCGCCGGCGTGTAGAGAGCGCGGCTGCGCGGCTCGATAAAATGCGTGAAGAGTAGCATGACAGCGGTTGGAGCGCTCGTTTCGATAAATGCGTTCATGTAACGGGTAACCAACGGTACGTGGCGCTCGCGGCGACTCACCCAACCGAAAACAAATCGCACTCCGGCACAGTAGAGTGCGTACCCGAAAAACAAAGCAGCCGAAAGTATTGCAAAGCGATCGATACGCGGCCCGATAACTCGTTCGATGTGTTCGCGGGCAAAGAACGACCCGAGCGTGAAGATTAACCCGAGCAACGCAAAAGAAACGCTCACCAAGAGCAATCTAAAACGCTCGCTCTGAATAGTCTCTTTCTCAATATCTTTCTGAAACAACTCTTCAATCGGGTCTTTTTCGCGAAGTATAGAACTTTTGCTTAACATAGGCACTACAGCAGTTATCTCGGCTCGTGTGTTTACAAGTATCTTTTTATTTGCTTCGATTACTTTGTTTTGAAGTTTCCGCTCTGTCGCAATAGCCTATTATAACCTTGTGGCTTCTGAAACGACTGTTGACTCCACGCCGTTTGCAACCTTCATGCGCAGCACCTCGTCGTGGGCGGTCGAACAGTTCTATCTACGCTTCAGCCAACTCGGGCGTTTGCATCCCTTGTGGACGCCGCTCGCGCAGGGCGTGCAGGTACTCCAGAATATCCCGTACCTACCCACCGGTTCGAGCTTTCACACGCTCGACATCTATCGCCCCGCGCAGATGAAGCGCCACGCACCGGCAGTGCTCTACATTCACGGCGGCGGTTTCACGATGCTCTCGAAAGAGTCGCATTGGATTATGGCGCTCATCTTCGCCCCCGCGGGCTATGTCGTTTTCAACATCAACTACACGCTCGCACAAGAGGCGCCTTTTCCGGCGGCGATCGAAGATTCGCTGCACGCGCTCAAGTTTGTCGTGCGCAACGCGGGACTCTATAAAGGCGAAGCAAAGCGCATCATCGTCGCAGGCGAATCGGCGGGCGCAAATCTTGCGCTGTCGGTGGGGCTCGCGGCATTACACGACGAAGTCGATAACGCGCTCGCGCACGAAGTCTATGCGCTTCGACCCCACATCGAAGCCTTGATGTTAGGGTGTGGGCTTTTTGAGGTCGGGCGGATGGATCGCTTTCGCGGCAAGGTACCCGACGTAGTGATGCCTGTGCTCGAACATATCTCTAATACCTATCTTGGGGCAGACGACAACGCACAGCGACCGTTGGCAAACCCATTGTCGCTATTAGAATCGAGCGAAGAGCTGCGCCGCGCGCTGCCGCCGACATTCGTTTTCTGCGGCGGCGCCGACCCGATTCTCGATGATAGTTTGCGTTTAGCGGCAGCACTCAAGCGCCGGGGGGCACGTACTTCGCTGCGCATCTATCCCAAACGGCACCATGCTTTTCATGCGTTCGTGCCGCTCGACCCAGTCGCGCGCACTGCATGGAAAGACCAGATTGATTTCTTAAAACATGTCGAATTATCTTGAGAGTGTGATACGCTCTCAAGATAATTCGAGTTTGTGCTTCAGATTTTGTAACGCCGCCAGCGACTGGTAGTGCATCCGTGGCCTCACAATAAGAGGATTCAGTACCGCCATCAATCCTTTTATGGAGTAATTGAGCGTGCGTATGAAGAGCGTACTTTCACCGCGCACTTCGAAGTCGTAATGTATGGTTAAATCGAAGAGCGACGATGTGCCTTTTGCTTCCCAGCGTGCGGCGCGATCGCTCTGTGTGACACGGTAGTGCGTGGCGCGTTGAATATCTATAAAAGGATAGTGGATGCAGATGACTTCGTCGAATTCGTCGCCGACTTTGAGCGGCGTTCGCGGTAATGCGGCCGAGCGCGAAGCGGGGTGCCACTCGTGCCAGAGGTCGGGGCGTGTGACATAATCGAAAACCACAGCCGGGCGTTTGACGATGAGTATTTCATGGTAGAGCTGCGACATTCTTGATTATCGTCAATCGGTCGCGGGTGCTAAAAAGAATATACGCCCTGTTCGATTCGTAAATTGTGCCTGCTTGAGCGCCTTTATGCGCACGTTTTGGAGAATATCATGGCAAGAAAATGTCAATTAACCGGAAAAGGAACTACCTTCGGCAACAATGTGAGCCACTCGCATCGCAAAACGCGCCGTACTTTCAAGGCTAACGTGCATAAGAAGCGCATTTTCTTACCCGAAGAGGGCCGTTTTATTACACTGAACGTTTCGACACGGGCACTGCGTACATTGCAGAAAAAAGGTCTGGCGTCGATGATGAAAGACGCTGGTCTTTAGTTTCTTTCTTTTTTGCTTTACCCCACGTTTTTTACGCAAAGCGTAACCCGCTATCTCTTTCTAATGAACAAATCTCAGGAGAATTTCATGTCCAAACTACGCAACGTAGCGGGCCTACTAATGGGTCTGCTGGTCGTTTCTGCGTCGCCTCTTATGGCGAGCGAAGCCGACCTTAGAATCCCCGATCTCGCGAGCCAACACTTTTTAGGCTTCGACGGGCGTACACTTCTCATGATTGGTCTCGGTGCCTGTTTCTTCGGGCTCCTTTTCGGTCTGATTGAGTATGTGCGTCTGAAGAACTTGCCGGTACACAAAGTGATGCTCGATGTTTCAGAACTCATCTATGAAACGTGCAAAACCTACATGGTCACACAAGGTAAATTCCTCGGCTTTTTGTGGATTTTTATCGCGGCAATCATGGTCTATTATTTTGGTTTTCTCGCCCAAGCGAAAGATGCGACTGGCGTCGCTGTTCACGGTTATGGCGTCGCGAAAGTTATCGCGATTCTCGCCTGTTCGGTCGTCGGTATCGCTGGCAGCTACGGTGTCGCCTGGTTCGGTATTCGTATTAACACCTTTGCCAATTCGCGCACGGCGTTTGCTTCACTTACGGGCAAACCCTACAACACGTACGCAATCCCCCTGCGTGCCGGTATGTCGATCGGTATGCTCTTGATTTCGGTCGAGCTTGTTCTCATGCTCGCAATTCTTCTTTTTATTCCCGCCGATTTCGCGGGCCCGTGCTTTATCGGTTTTGCAATCGGTGAGTCGCTCGGTGCATCGGCACTCAGAATCGCCGGCGGTATCTTTACGAAAATCGCCGATATTGGTTCTGACCTCATGAAGATTGTTTTCAAAATTAAAGAAGACGACGCGCGTAACCCGGGCGTAATCGCAGACTGCACCGGCGACAACGCCGGCGACTCTGTCGGGCCCACGGCGGATGGTTTTGAGACATATGGCGTCACCGGTGTGGCGTTGATTTCTCTTATTCTCTTGGCGGTTTTTCCCCAGTTTCAAGTACAACTTTTAGTGTGGATTTTCGCAATGCGCATTGTGATGATTTTCGCCTCGCTCGGTTCATATTGGCTGAACAGCGTGATTGCCGCTGCAAAATATAAAAAGGCCGACAGCTTCAACTTTGAACATCCGCTGACTTCGCTGGTGTGGATTACATCGATTGTTTCAGTCGGTCTGACATACGCAGTGTCTTACCTCTTGATCCCAACCTTGGGTGATGGTACGCTCTGGTACAAGCTTTCTACAATTATTACTTGCGGTACTCTTGCAGGTGCGATTATTCCCGAGCTCGTGAAAGTGTTCACGTCGACCGAGTCGTCGCATGTGCACGAAGTCGTCACTGCTTCTAAAGAAGGGGGCGCATCGCTCAACGTTCTTTCGGGTCTTACCGCCGGTAACTTCTCTGCCTATTGGATGGGCATCACAATCGTAATCCTCATGGGCGTATCGTATTACGTTGCATTAACCGGCCTCGGTACGCTGATGCATCCGATGGCAATCGCCGTATTTGCCTTCGGCCTCGTGGCCTTCGGCTTTTTGGGTATGGGACCGGTAACAATCGCTGTCGATTCATATGGTCCAGTAACCGACAATGCACAGTCGGTGTATGAACTCTCTCTTATCGAAGATGTTCCGAACGTAAAAGCAGAAGTAAAAAAAGACTTCGGCTTCGACCTCAACTTCGAGAAGGCTAAACATTTTCTCGAAGCTAACGACGGCGCGGGTAACACCTTTAAGGCAACCGCGAAACCGGTTCTTATCGGTACTGCGGTTGTGGGCGCTACAGCCATGATTTTCTCGATCATCGTGATGCTGATTGGCGACATCAAGAGCGAGGCTGCTGTAAACGCAGTCAGCGCGAAGCTTTCGTTGCTTTCGGCTCCATTTCTTTTGGGAATCGTCACCGGTGGCGCGGTTATTTACTGGTTTACCGGCGCATCGACGCAGGCTGTTTCAACGGGTGCTTACCGTGCGGTTGAGTTTATCAAAGCGAATATCAAACTCGACGGTGTTACAAAAGCATCGATGGCTGATAGCAAGCGCGTGGTCGAAATCTGTACGCAGTATGCGCAAAAGGGGATGGTTAACATCTTCTTCGGTATCTTCTTCAGCACGCTGGCATTCGCTTTCGTGAACGAATTCTTCTTCATCGGCTACCTTATCTCGATCGCTATCTTCGGTCTCTACCAAGCGATCTTTATGGCGAACGCCGGTGGCGCGTGGGATAACGCGAAGAAACTCGTCGAAGTTGAACTCAAGCAAAAAGGTACGCCGCTGCACGACGCGACTGTCGTCGGCGATACCGTAGGCGACCCGTTCAAAGATACTTCGTCGGTTGCGATGAACCCGGTTATCAAGTTCACAACGCTCTTCGGTCTTCTCGCAGTTGAGTTGGCTGTCGAAATGAAAGGTAACCAATCTGCGTTACGGACGATACTCGCTGTAGTATTCTTCGTCGGTAGCATGTTCTTCGTCTGGCGCTCATTCTACGGAATGCGCATCAAGTCGGGTAAAGCCGTCTAAACTCAGCGACAGCTCCCAAAAAAAGCCTGCGTAAGCAGGCTTTTTTATGGGAGGGCATCGCGTTCGAGGTTTGCTAATTTATTCGAGCGCGACTTCTGGTTATAACGTACAAGCAAGACTTTGAGTCGAGTGCGGCGCTTTCGGTCTTTGGCGAATGATTTCGGATTTTTTTCAAACTCTTTCCAGAGTTTTTCCATTTCTTGTTTCTCGGCGTCTTCGGCAATTTCTTGGCGCTTCATGCGTGCCTTGTTGTTTTCAATGCGTATCGAGCGTGTTGTTGGGGTAGTCGGGGGTGTGGCGTCGGGTTGAGTTGATGCACTTTCGGCTCTTGCCATCGCTCCGCGCTCGGTGTTTTGCGGGGGTGCTGCGGCGCCTGCGCGCGCATCGTCTGCTTGAGGTGCAGCAGCGGGTGCGGCCTTTGGCGCCATAGTGATTGCCGCTAACGGAGAATCTTTCTCTTCTTCTTTTGCCGCTCTCAATGCAAGTGCATTGTCTGCATCGCCTTCGCTGGCAGGCTTGGTCTCGGCAATTGTCGATTTCTTGCGAGCGAGAGTTTTGCTGTTTGAGGGCAGGTTTGTATCTCTTTGCGGCCGGGGTATATTCTTTGCTTGTGGTGCGGAACTCTGCGCTATTACGTCGTTTTTCGTCTGGGGGGGACGCCTTGCCGACGGCGAAGCTATTTCTGGCGCCGCATCGCTGTCGTTCGATAGTACTTTGGCGTTCTCTGATGCGTGCGCAGCGTTCGCAAGTCGCACTTCGGCAATTTGCCGCTCTTCAAATTTTTGCCGATTCAGTTGGATGACCATCGGTACTGCAACGGCGACGAGCACGGCGGCGGCGATACCATATTTATAACTATCGAAAAATTTTAAGACACGGCTATTGCCGCCATGCGGTTGCTCAACTGCGCCGCCGGGGAGAGCAAGTTTCTTGCCGCCTTTTCGTGTCGTGGCCGCATGTGCGTCGAGTTCTCTCTTAAGCGCCGTAAATTGTCGCCGCAAGAAATCTTCAAATTGTTGATCGGCGTTATCCTGCGTGCCATTGCGCGGCGTATTTTTTTTGTTAGCCAAGGTAGTCGCCCCCGATGCCGCGCGCTTCGAGTTTTGTTTTGAGTAAAGCCTTAGCTTGATTCATGCGCGACTTCACAGTACCGAGGTTAATCCGCATTGCGTGAGCAATGTCTTCATAGCTCAACTCTTCAAAATAACGCATGAGAATAAGCGGTTTGTAATTAGCGCCGAGTTCATTCACTGCACTGATTAGATGCTCCGAAAGCTCTGAAAGTTCGATATTTTCGGAGCCCTGCGCGCGCGGATCGGCAATTTGGCTCGCCTGTTGCGCACTCGCTTCACCGGAAATTTCACGTTTCAGCCGTCGCGCGCTCTTGCGTTGCAAATCGTGGCAGTGATTTATAAGAATGCGCACAACCCATGTGTATTCGCTCGCTTCGCTACGAAACTCGCTCGAATTTTTGCCCGCCTTAATGAGCGCCTCTTGCACCGCGTCTTCGGCGTCGGTCGTGTTCTTGAGTTGCGCCAGCGCGAGGCGAAAAAGACGTTCGCGGTAAGGCGTCAGGCGCGCCATGAAATCGGCGGCGGTCGCGAGCGCGGTGAGGAGTGAGAGTCGAACGGATAACACTTTGCGGTGAACTATTTTTTGAGTAACGCCTCGATCGCCGCGAGACCGTCTTTGCCGAACCAGGTTTCGTAATGCGTCTTGAGCGCGGCGTCGTGCGTGAGAAAGCGCCATTTGCCGTCGGTGAGCGTGTCGGCAATTGCGAGCGTAATATCGGGGCCCGTCGAATAGAACGCCTGCGCTTTGGCGTCGAAACGTACTTTGCGTGCGGGTGATAGTCGCGCAATACTGTCGCGAATCGTTTCTGCCTGATCGATACTCATGGGTTCTTTGAAGGCGAGGCGTAAAATTGTTTCGCGCGTGACGACGCAGAAGCGGCGCGATTTCAACTGGCGAATCGCGCCGAATTCGGGTTTTGCGTCGTGCTTTACAAAGCTGACGTTTACCGTCGGATCGAAAAAGGCTTTCTTCATTTCGGCGACAAGCGCTTCGCGACCCGCAAGCTCTAAGAGTTTTGGGTACGTCGCATCGATGATCGCCTCGAAGTCGAGCTTCTGCGTCGCTGCGACCATTGCGTTATAAGTATTTGTAAGATCTGCCGGCGTCTCGGCAAAAAGAGGAGAAAAGAGGAAAATTGCTATGACAATTCTACGGAACACAATATACTATCGACTGCGGGCAACAGAGTGTCAAGAAATCCGTCTAAGAGTATTCAACGAACTATTCAAGCAAAATAACGGATGATTTCTTCGAGCGTTACCGATTTTTCTTTGAAGCTATTGGCGAGAATCGCGACATTGCGGCTCGATGCGACTACTTTATCGGTCACTCCGGTGATGCGTGCCATATTTTGACTTAGTTCGCCGCCCGAAGCATCAACAATTTTTTCGATTTGCGAAGCATTAAGACCGCTATACTCGCTGATTTTTTCAAACTGGGCACTGGCGGCGTGCGCGGCAGTTTTTCCTTTACTAGAGCGTAATGTGGCCGCGACAATAGATTCTCTAATACGCTTGGAATTTTCTTTAGTCTGTTCGGATAATTTCGAAATTTCATCGGCGACGACCGAAAAACTCCGTCCTTCGGTACCCGCGCGCGCAGCTTCAATAGTCGCATTCAACGCGAGTAAGGTAACTTGGCGCGAGATACCGTCGATCACGCCGACGGAGTTTTCAATTTCACTTGTTTGTTTATCAATTTCAACCATACGTTCAGAGACGGTTGAAATCGCATCGAAGCCTACTTCGATCGCCTGCACGGTTTCTATCATGCTGTCTTTTGCGTCGTGCGAGGCCGTCGCAATCTGTCGAACGTGAGTCGATACCGCTTGAATCGAATTTGACTGTTCGCTTGCGTCTTGTGCAAGACTCTGCGCTTCTGTTTCGAGTTCGGTAGCCCCTTGCGAAAGTGCTTGTGCCTCTGTACGAACACGCCCGACAATCTCGCGCAGCTGCTCGGCTTGCCGATTGATAAGATAGCCGATGTTAGAAATATCGTGCGCACCAAATTGAGGAATATTAATCGAAAGGTTACCATGGGTAATTGTCGTAATCGCATCGATGCTTTCTTGTAATGCGGGCTTGAACGCTGCGTGCGAAATATAAGTCGTATACAGAGCAAAACCGAGCATCACACTAATGCTTCCTAAACTATGCAGCAAAGGATGCGCCATGAAAATCTTATTAGCGATAGGCTCGTGTAAAATATAACTAAAAAAATAGATCGTCAGTATCGCGACCCCCAGCAAGCCGAGTAAAAATCTCGCTGAAAAAGACAAACTACGATACTCGTCGGGCGCCAGCAAAATAGAGCTCAATTTAGAATCTTTTTGTAGAGTCGCTAAAGTCGATTCGGCCAAAGTCGTCGAGGCATACCATGCAATTACAGAACCCATCGTCGGCAATAAGAATAGATTTACTATAAAAACTTGCGATACGTTATGCCGTGTCACAAAAATAAAATAGAGTGTCAGCATCGCGGTGAACCAGCGAATAATAGAAATCCAGCCTTCGGAGAAAGAATACTGTAAAAGCCTAATTTTGAGCGGGCGTAATTTTTCGCTATCTTGCGTTTCGTAAATACCGCGCAGGATAGGTAAAAGACGCAACCTGCGGCCTCCCGCATGGATTACAAAGTCTTGTGTCGCCGCATAAGCGATACAAAACATAAAGTCGAGCATCTGCGGTTCGGTAAGGCCGCCGATGAGCAAGAAAAAATAACCGATAAACGGCGTGAAAAGAGCCGTCGTCAAGATTTGGTTATGCAAGGTGAGTCGCCAATAAAGCTTTATGGGTTGAAACGGTAGCATAAGATCCATGATAAATATCGGTATTAAATTTATGCGGGTAAAGTGGCCCGCGCTACAAAATATAAAGTCCGAAAATGGCGAGCCGGTATGGCTGATTTTTACCATATTACCGCCATGGTTATCGGGGGGATGCATAGCGAGCCTAAACCTTTGGCGCATAATCAAGCGGAGAATCTGAACTCCGACACCTGCTACCGCGCCGCGCAGTCGCGCGATGCACGTTTCGACGGCGTCTTCTTTATCGCCGTTGCCAGCACGAAAATTTATTGCCGTACAATCTGCCGCGTTAAAACGCCGCTGCAAAAAAATTGTTCGTTCTACACAACTGCCGCCGCCGCCGAAGAAGCAGGCTATCGTCCGTGTCTCAAATGCCGCCCCGAACTTGCTCCCGGTAACTCAACGATAGATGCGACAAAAAGACTCGCGCTTTTAGCCATCGAGCGCATCGACGCCGGCGCGCTCGCCGAGGGGTCTATTGCCGATCTCGCCGATGAGTTCGGCATAACTGATCGCCACCTACGCCGCGTTTTAGAGAGTCAATTTGGCGTGTCGCCGATTAGTCTTGCGCAAACGCGGCGCCTCCACTTGTGCAAAAGCCTGCTGACCGATACGCGACTGGCGGTTACCGATATTGCCTTCGCGAGTGGTTTCGGGAGCGTGCGGCGTTTCAACGCTTTATTCAAAGAGCGCTATCGCTTGCAACCGGCGAACTTTCGTAAGAATAAAAATAAATATCAAAATGCGGATGTCTTGGTGTGCTCTCTGGGCTATCGCCCGCCTTTTGCGTGGTTGAATATTTTGCAGTTCTTGCAAGCGCGCGCGGTCGTCGGGGTCGAACGCATAGAAAATGGCGCGTACCGTCGAACCGTCGCGATGGGTTCGGCGCGCGGTGTCGTTGCAGTCGCGAACGATCTTCAAAAAAATTTGCTGCGCGTCGAACTGACGCATTCACTCTTACCCGTTTTCGTACCTGTTTTATCGCGCCTCAAAAGACTCTTTGATCTTGCCGCCGATCCCGTTTTGATTTCCCGACAACTGGGTTCGCTCGCAGAACATAATCCGGGGCTAAGAGTTCCCGGCGCCTTCGATGCGTTTGAAATTGCAGTGCGCGCGATCTTAGGTCAACAAATCACGGTTAAAGCCGCAACGACGCTCGCCGGTCGGTTTTCAAAAACACTCGGCGAGCCGATCGCAACGGAAAGCGAAGGCCTGACTCATACCACACCCACCGCAAATCGCGTCGCCGATACGAAAATTGCCGCGATGACGAGCATGGGGATTATCGCAAAACGCGCCGAAGCGATTCGCGCTCTGGCGCGCGCCGTTGCCGATGGTCAAATCAGCCTCGAACCATGCGTCGATGTCGCCGCGCAAATTGACAAGCTCGTTGCATTACCCGGAATCGGTCGCTGGACGGCAGAATATATTGCGATGCGGTGTTTGAACTGGCCCGATATATTTCTGCACACCGATTTGGGAATCATGAAAGCACTCGGCGAAAGAAGCCCTACGAAAATCTTGCAGCAAGCCGAGGCGTGGCGACCATGGCGGTCGTATGCGGTGATGCATTTATGGGCGGGCCCCTTCTCCTTAAGCAAGGAGAGGGGTGGCCGACTTGCCCTGAGCGTAGTCGAAGGGAGGTCGGGGTGAGGTTATGACATATTTCACAAACATAGAAAGCCCGATTGGCGAGTTGTTGCTGGTTTCCGATGGCAAAAATTTGATACGTGTATCGATGGATCAGCAGAAATATGCTGCAGCAATAGATCCCGCATGGATTGAAAAAAAAGATATCGCTGTGTTGCAGCAGGCGGCGGAACAGTTGCAATCGTACTTTGCGAAACAACTACGGCGGTTCGATTTGCCGCTCGCTCTTGCTGGCACCGAATTTCAAAATAAAGTCTGGCGCGAGCTGGTAAAAATTCCTTATGGGATTACAATCTCATACGGCGAACTGGCGCGTCGCGTTGGCAATCCCCAAGCGTCGCGTGCGGTGGGGCTCGCGAACGGGAAAAACCCGATCGCAATTATCGTGCCATGCCATCGCGTGATTGGTGCGAACGGCAAGCTCACCGGCTTTGGCGGGGGCTTGCCGCGCAAGAAAAAACTTTTAGATATCGAACAGAGCTTGTTTGCTTAGAGCGTGTGTTAAAACGCGCCAGCGAACCGAAAACCTCGAAAATCGCTTTGCGATTTCCTGCTAAAGCGGCCGAAACGGCCTGCTTTCGGTTCGCTGCCGTGCCGTTCGGGCACGGTTCGCGCATTTAAACGCACGCTCTTCGCTCATAACACAAGCTCTTAACGAGTGCTAACTACTATTGCGCGGTTAATCCGCCGTCGACGACGAGTGTTTGCCCCGTGATGTAACTGGCGCCGTCTGAGGCGAGCATTATCGCAGGGGCGGCGATGTCTGCCGGTGTGCCGAGGCGCTTCAGGGGAATAAATTCGAGCATTTTTTGCATCAGCGATTCGCGCTTCTTTATCATGTCGGTCATATCGGTGTCGATAAACCCCGGGCAAATCGCATTGACACGAAAACCCGAATTAGCCCACTCGATCGCAAGCGCCTTGGTGAGTGAAATGACCGCGCCTTTTGTGCCCGAATAAACCGACGCGAGCGACGTACCGACGAGACCGAGGACACTTGCGACGTTGATGATACAGCCACCCGACTTGCGCTGCATTTTATAATAACTTTGGCAACACGTGAAAACGGCACGAAAATTGGTGTCGATGATGCGCGAAGTTTCATTAGCGTCGAGCGACGATGCGGGCGTGTTTGCGGCGATGCCCGCATTATTAATCAAGCAATCGAGGCGACCGTGCGTTTCTTTTATCTCTTGCATGATTGCCGCCATCGCCGCTTGATCGGTTACGTCCGCCTGCTTGAGGATTATTTTTCTATCCGTAGCCCAAGACAAAGTGTTTGCGTCGCTGAGCGTAGTCGAAGCGCGACCGGTGCCGTAGACAATCCACCCTGCATCGGCAAAGCCGATCGCAATGCCTTTACCGATGCCGCGTGTTGCGCCGGTGATGAGTACGGTTTTTGCCTGTGCCATAGAATGCTCATCTATAGATGCCCGTTAGGTGTAAATGATTTTGAGATTTGCAGCACATCGCTATTGCCCGACGGGCGTTCAGTGCGTAATTTTCGGTTGCAACCATGAACCTCGGCATCGGGAAATCGATCGTGCTTGTTATCGACGGCTTCGGCGTCGGCGAACAACCCGATGCGTATCTCTACGGGCCGCGCGGCGCGAATACGCTATCGCATATTGCCGAACTCAAAAATCGCATTGAAGTCCCTAACTTCGCGCGCATGGGGCTTTCGAATTTGACTTACACCAAGGGGTGGCCGCGCGAAGAAGAATCGGTCGGCTTTTACGGTAAGGTAGCACAACGCAACGAAGGTAACGATAGCATCGGCGGCCATCGCGAAATTTTGGGGATGTTTCAAGAAGAAAAATATCTTACGTTTCCGCATGGCATCAGCGACGACATTATGCAAGAGTTGAACCAGGCGACCGGAAAAATTTTTCTCGGTAATACGAACGACGTTCAACAGGGGTTTTTGACAAAATACGGCGAGACGCATCTTGAAACGGGAAATCCAATTTTGCTCGTCACCGACGACTCGTTAATTCATATTCATGTACACCAAAATAAATTTCAACCCGACGAATTTTTTTTGCTCGGCCAAAGCGCGTGGGAGGTTCTTTCGCGACATGGCTTAGGCCGTTTGCATGTGCATTACTTCAAAGGCGATATCGCGAGCTTTGCGCTCGATAACGAAGCGCCCGTGGCAAAATTTCATTCGCCGCCCAATGCGCCGACGCTCGCTACATATTTGAACGACGCCGGTATACCTGTTTTCGCGGTCGGTAAAGTCGCCGAAATGATCGAAGGCGCTGCGCTTAAGGATACGCGCGAGGCGACGACAAACGCCGAGTGTCTCGATCAACTGACCGATCTTGTGCGCGAGGGCGAAACGAATCGGATAAAGCAGTCGTTTATTATTGCGACATTGCCCGAACTCGACGCGCAGTTTGGGCACAACCGCGATGCGCCGGGCTACATCAACGCGCTCGAAGCGCTCGATCAATATTTACCGCGTCTACTGCGCGCGATGGAAAACGAAGACATGCTCTACATCACGTCAGACCACGGTAACGACCCAACGTTCGAGGGTACGAACCACACGCGCGAATACGTGCCGCTCTTGGTCTACTCGCGCATGTTTCGTCCGCGCCGTCAGGCGAGCTTGGGCAATCGATCGACGCTCGCCGATATTGCCGAGACTATCGCCGACTCGTACGATTTGAATATTCGATTCGCCGCCGCAAGTTTTTGGGAACACATGATTTCGCAATTATAAGATCGGTAACGAATTTGCGATATCATACCTTTCGTGCGGGCGCGTTCTGCTTTGTAATATTCGAAAAACTTCTCAGCCTGAATGGAGGGTAAAATTTGGTGCTACCAATATTGCTCATGCAACGCTCGCAAACCGATTTTTTCCTCTGGGTAAACTTCGCGGGCCGGGTAGTCGCCGACTCGCCTTTCGCCACATTTTATTTAAGGGAGCACCCGATTTCACAACTATAGCCGCTCTTAATGCAAAGAAATACACTACGGCAAACGTCGCGTTGGCTATTTCTGAGTATCGCATTATCGTTAACGGCACGGCTTTTCGCCGCCGAGGTCTCTCCTACCGCTCAAGCCGAAAATGCGCGCATCAAACTTTTGATCTATTCGCGCTCGATTGTATCGGCACAAGGTAATTTTCGCATCGACGAAAATCTCGTACCGAATTTTTGGCTCTCGAATTGGCTGCGGTTCGAGCCGGGTCTGCGGTTCGGCCAAAGCGAGAGCGGCTTCGGCGCCTACTACCATTACAAACTCGAGTTGCAAACGAAATCGTTCTGGGAGGTCGCGCGCGTGATTACACGCCTTTCGGACGATGTCGAACAGCACCCGACGCCTTCGGCGACCAAGACCAATGCGCTATCGGCGATTGAAACCAAATGGCGGTTAAACCCAAAATTCATGTTCTTATTAGCCGGTGGGTTTGTTTTCACGGGAACGCAGAATAATCGGCTAAGTTTTGCGCCGTCGTTTGCCGGGACCAACGAGGGGTTTCCGATTTTTAAGGCGTCGTTTCGCTACATACCGAGCCAGCGCGGTTACGTCGAAGCGACGTATGGCTCGTACGACGTGTTCAACCCCTACGCTCTCAATCAACCGTTTTTTCAGGTGGGGGGGGAGTACAGCCTATCTAAAGACTTTACCTTTACGGGATATTTCAGATATCAGTACGACAATAACGTGACCGTACCGAAAAATTATTTCGTAGGTCTCGGAATCAAGACCCACCTATAAAATGCGACTGCGCTCCGCCATATTTTTTCTCTTGGCCGTTTTTCTGGTCGGCGAAGCGCGCTCGCTACTCTCGCACCACAAACCGTCGCTGATTGTGCGCACGACACGCCACGTAAAGCGCCTCAAGTGTACAAAGCCCGACCAGACGCTCGTCGTCGAAGCGAGCGAAGCTCAAGCAGATAAAGACGCCGGTATTCAAAATACCGGCGCGTTAGCTTTTTCGTACCGCCTCGACAAGCGACGCTTTGTTCGACAAAATAGTTATTCTTCTTCTCTAAAAATCTATTTAGCCGATATCTCCTCGCGCGCACCGCCCCGTACCGCTTAACCATTTTTTTAACAATGCGAGCACGGCAATGCCTGCGCTCGCATAGAAAATGGTTTTTTCAAAAAATAATTTTTGTGAGGTGACGTATGGCACGTAAACAAAACGATGCGAGCGAAAAGCTCGCACACGAGAATATTCAACCCGGCGATGGTGCGAACGCGCTGGAGAAAAAATCGGAATCAAAAAAAACGCGACTACGACGCTGGATATCGACGGTAAAACCCGATAGCATCGCCGGTTTTGCCGTCACGAATTTGCATCTCATGCTCGTAATTTGCATCATGATCGGCATCTTGGGCACGCTCGCGATCAGCAAGATGCCCAAAGATTTACTACCGCCCTCGAAGCAACCGGCGGTCGAAATTTTGACGCTCTACCCCGGCATGGCGACGCCGAATATCGAACAGAATTTGACATACAAATTTGAACGCTACACCGGGCAAGCGATCGGCATCACGCGGCAAGAATCGCGCTCGTTTCCCGGAGTGAGCGTCGTTAAAAATTTTTTTAACGAAAAGGCGACCGATCAGAATTCGGCGATGGCGTCGACGACCGCGCTCATCATGTCGGTCTTGCGCCGCTTACCACCGGGCGCGCAGCCGCCGATTGTGTTGCCGTTCGACCCGATGGGCGCGGTACCGCTGACGCTCGTTGCCGTCGGCGGCGATTATCCGCCGAGCAAGATTTACGACTTCGCGCAGTACTATGTGCGCCGCGATATTCAATCGAGCCCGGGCGCGGTCGCGCCGACGCAAATCGGCGGCGCAGAAAAGCAGGTAATCCTCAACCTCGACCCGGCGAAGTTGCGTAACTACAACATGTCTGCCGCCGAGGTCATGGATAAAATCTCTCGGCTCAATACGTTTATTCCCGGCGGCGACGTCAAAATCGGCGAGCACGACATGCAAGTCTACACCAACGGTATCGCCGATACGATCGACAGCCTCAACTCGTTTCCGCTGCGCACGCAAGAAGGCGTACACGTTTATCTGCGCGATGTCGGCAAGGCGACCGACTCGAATATCGTGCAAACGAACGTCGTCACCATCGACGGTAAAGAGCAGGTCTATGTGCCGGTCTTTCGCCAGCAGGGCGCGAACTCGCTCGCGGTCGTCGAACACGTGCGCGATCGCATGCAGTCGTTGGCGAAAGACTTGGGCTTGAAGCTCGATCTTGTCGCCGACCAAACGGTATTTATTCGTCATGCGATTTCTGCCGTCGGCGAAGAAGCGATGGTGGGGGGAGGTCTCGCGGCGCTCATGGTTTTTCTCTTTTTGGGATTGCCGCGAGCGGCGATTGCGATTATGCTTTCGATGCCGCTGTCGACGCTCTTTGTTTCGATGGGTCTGAATGCATTCGGGCAAACGATCAACCTCATGACTTTGGGCGGGCTTGCGCTCTCGATCGGACTACTCGTCGATAACTCGATTGTCGCAATGGAAAATATCATGCGGCATTTGCACGAAGACGACAACCCGAATCGCGTGCAGGTGATTGTGAACGCGGTGCAAGAGGTCACGGGGCCGATCATCGCGATCACGCTCTGTAACATGATCGTGCTGCTGCCGCTCCTCTTGACATCGGGCGTTATCAACGTCTTATTCGGAGCAATTGCGATGACAGTGATTCTCGCGATTTCGGGTTCGCTGATTTCAGAAACGTCGATTTTACCGCTTTTTGCGAGCTACTTTTTATCGGGCGCGCTCAAAGCGCCGCCGAAGTTTATGCAAGCGATTCAACGCTTCATTAAATCGCTCTCTGAAAAATATGTGCGGGCGCTCGATAAAATGATGCGTAAACCGAAGACGGTGCTTGCCGTTGTCGGGTTCGTTTTGCTCGCGGGGATCGTGCTCGTGCGCTTTATCGGCACCGAACTTTTCCCGCGCGCCGATGCGGGTAATCTCGTCGTCGAAGCGCGCTTCGAATCGGGGTTGCGCATCGAAGAGACTCGTAAGCGCACGCTACAACTCGAAAATAAAATTCGCGAATTGATACCTCCGCACGATTTGAAAATGGTGCTCGCGAATATCGGCGTCTACAACGGCTACCCGGCGGCGTTCTCCGAGAACGCGGGTACGCACGACGCGACGTTGACGCTCGAACTCGCCGAACACCGCAAAGAGACGTCGCAATATTACGCCAAGATTTTGCGCCGCGAATTACCGAAAGTTTTTCCGAAAATGGACTTGGGAATTCAATTAGGCGGGCTTTTGACGTCGGCCTTAAACGGCGGCGCTAAAGCGCCGATTGCGATACAAGTTCAGGGCAAAGACTTCTACGAGTCGAACCGCATCGCGCAAGAGATGCTCCCCAAAATTAAAGCGATACGCGGTGCAACCGACGTGCGTATTCAAGAGCGCTTCGACGCGCCGGGGCTGGATGTCACGATCAATCGCGTCAAAGCCGACGAGCGCGGCATCTACGCCGAAGAGGTCGTGCAGAATATCGTCAGTTCGTCGACGGGTTCGATCACCTACAAACCCAATATTTGGATCGACCCTAAAACCGGTCTCGACTATTTTATGGGCGTGCGTTTTCCCGAACGCGATATTGCAACGCGGCAGTCGTTCGCGAATATGCCGATTAGCGGGCACATGCAGATGCGGTCGGTGCCTTTATATAGCCTCGCGACGATTAAAGACATGAAGAGCATTACCGAGATTAGCCGCGTCAACATGAAGCGCGTCGTGAATATCTATCTCGACGCCGAGGAGCGCGACGTGGGTTCGCTTTCGCAAGAAATCGAAAACTCGATCATAAAGAAGACACAATTTCCCGAAGGCTACAAGGCTGAAATTCGCGGCGAGATCGAAACAATGCGCGACGCGGTCGGCCAAATGGGCGGTGGTTTCTTGCTCTCGGTTGTGCTCGTCTATCTCGTACTCGTCGTACAATTTCGCTCGTTTATATTGCCCAGTATCATGATGGTCACGGTGCCGTTGGGTCTGGTCGGCGTTGTCATTATGCTGAGTCTGACGCACACGTATTATAGTTTGCAAGCGGGTATCGGCACGATTTTTCTTATCGGTATTTCGGTCGCGAACGGGGTGCTCTTGGTCGAGTTCTTGTTGCATAAAATCGAACACGACAAGATGCCACTCGACGCAGGGATTCTCGCCGGTGCGCGCGATCGCTTGCGACCGATTATGATGACGGCGCTCGCCTCGATGTTGGGTCTAACGCCGATGGCAATCGGCTTCGGCAAAGGCTCCGAGGCGAATATACCGCTCGGGCGCGCAGTCATCGGCGGGCAGCTATTTTCGACGATTCTTACGTTGTTTGTTTTACCGACGATTTTTCGTCTCGTTTACAATCGCTTCATCAGAAAAGAGGAGAGTACTCATGAACACTAAAAAAATCTGCGCCACGTTGGCGCTCCTACTCGTGGCATTGGTGCCGTTTGCGATCAATGCCGACGACGAAATCGTCGGCGATCAAGACATTATCGCACGCCTGAGCGCAATCGACCCCAAGATCGCGGCGACCAAATTTCTCGCGAACGAAGCCGACGCGCGCAAGACACAGGCGCAGTCGCGCTATTACCCGACACTCGAATTGCAAATGCTCGAACCGGTGCCTGGTTCTTACCCCGGTAGCAACGGGCACAGCCAGAGTGGAATTCACGGCCTGATGCAATCGCCGTTTCATGTCGGCTTTGCTGCGGGCTTTGCAACCGATTTTACGCTCTACGATTTCGGTCGCACGAGCAACAGCGTTAAAGCGGCCGAGCAAGACCGCCTTACCGCCGAGATTATGGCAAAGATCGAGCGCATCGAAGTCGTACAACGTGGTCTCAATATTTTTTACAACGCGGTCAAATTTCGCGAATTGCAAAAGCTGTGGAGCGAAGAACAGAAAGAACTACAAAATATCGAGCGCGAAATCAATCGCTTTGTGCGCACCGGACAAAAATCGATCGTCGATCGCCACATTATTCGTTCGCAAGTCGAAGACGTCGAGCGCGAGTCGTTCGAGTTCGCCGATCAATACCAATCGGGTAAAAAAGTCATCGGCAATTTTTTGATGGCCGATGCCGCGACGTTGCAGCTCGTTGCGATCGAGAAAATTCAACCCGAGAGCGCAGGTTATGCCGTCGACGAGGCGAATAGTCCCTACGTGCAGAGGCTGCGCTCTGAAAAGGCATCCGCCGAATATGGCGTCGCCCGCGCAAAAGCCGATCACTTACCCAATTTGGTCGCGTTCGGAACCGCCGGTTACATGCAGGGCACGCGCCTTGTCGATATGTCGAATTGGGCGGTTGGTTTCGCCGCGACGCTGCCGCTCTTTCAAGGCTTTCGCGTGCAGGGACAAGTGAAAGAGGCCGAAGCGAAAGTCGCACGCCTTAAAAAAGAACTCGAAGCGATTGCGATGCGCATTCACGAAACGAATTTGCAGCTCGAACAGGGTATTCAAACGACGCGCGATAATATCGAACGGCTCAAAACCGAACTCAAAACCGCGCGCGCGGGACTGATCACTGCGAAACAGCGCTACCGCACTTTCGAGGGCAATTTGCGAGACGTGCGCGACACCATCGCGACGTATTACCACACGCGCGGGCTACAGATCGAAGCGCAGTTGCGCTTGGCGTACCTACTCAAAATTCACGCTTTGACGAACGGCGCGCTATAGAGTTCGAGCCATTGCGGCAGCACTTGCTCCCACGTGTGTTCGTGGCGAGCCCAGGCTGTCGCCGCTTTTTGCATTTTTTTGCAGAGCGTAGGATTGTCTTCGGCAAACTCGAGCGCGGTTGCAATCATCGCCGCGCTCTGCGCAGGTATCAACAGCCCGCGCTCGCCTCTCCGTGGAATTTTATCGGCGAGCAATTGCTCGCCTCTCCGTGGAAATTTGTCGGCGAGCAATTGCTCGCCTCTGTCGAGTTGTTCGACGGTGCCGCCGTTGTCGGTGCCGATAATCAGGCAACCCGCCAGCATTGCGTCGATTAGAGACAGCGAATACATTTCGTCGTAGCTCGCGAGCACGAAATAATCGGCGGTTAAAAGAAACGGGATATATTTTTCTTGAAAAGGCAGTAATACAAACCGTGCGTAACTTCCCTTGCCCTTGGCGCGCGCTTGTAATGCGGCGAACGCGGCTTCAGACTCGGGAGCGTATACGGGATTGTTCTGCGCATCGTAGCGAATAATCGTGCGCTCGCCAATCTGCGCAAAAACCAACTTTTTCTTTAGCTTCGTATCGAGGTGTTCGGTTGCCGCCGCAAACTCGACAACACCTTTCATGGGGTCGAGCCTGCCCAGCGACAACACGAGTTTTTCGCCTTTTCTTAATCCGACAGTTTTTTGCGCCGCTTGAATTTCTGCGGCAACGCGCTTGAACGGCGCCTCTTCGCGACCGTAGCGAATGCACTTAAGTTGTTCGATAGTAACGGGCAAACGTTCGAGCGCAAGCGCGTTCATGAGCTGCGACGTCGTAACAAGGTGCTCGATGCGGCGATAGACCAGGCGGTGCAACAAATCTTGCTTGCGCGCAAAGCCCATGTAAAGGCTAAAAATATGGCGAAAGCGCGTGCGAAAAAGAAATGCCAACGCCACAACGATCATATCGTCGCGCTGATGGCTGTGCCAGATTGCTACCGCATATTTTTTATCGAGCGCTCGCAGACGCTGCATGCGGAGAAAACTGTAGCGCGACCCAGTCTGCAAGTGCTCCACCGCAATGCCCTGTGCTCTCAGGTCGGCGACCATAAAAGAATTTTGGTCGCAGATGACGACTTGCTTGAGCCCCGCGCTGTGTAGCTTCAGAATTAGCTCGCGCACATAGAGTTCGAGCCCACCGCGTGAGACAGAAGTCATGAGATGCGCAATCACGGCTTGGTCTCGCCCTCTTTGCCCGCGTTATCGCCCGCCGCGCTGCCTTTGTCGACTGGCTCGAAATATTCGAGACGATTGAAAGCCGCCGGGTGCGCGCGCCGCGTCTGTTTGACAAACGGCTCGCCCTCGCGCTCTTGCCAGCCGCGTTTGCCGCGCCAAGTATCGGCAAAAAAAGCGAAGACGGTGAAAGAGCCGTCCGCATTTTTTGCTTTGATTTTTTTCAACTCTTTGAAGAGATATTGCAGCTTGAAAACCTGACCGTCTTTGAGCTCGATGCGCACCGTCGCCGGCTCGAATTCGTAAACGTCGCCGTCTTTCGCCGAGGCGACGCGATGCGCGCGATAACTTTCTATCGCTATCTCGCGAATGTCTTCGGCGCGCACCGTCTGGTTATATTGAATTTGTCCCTTCTTATGCGTGAACGAATACGTTGCCGGTATCGCCGCTTCGGCGACGAGCACCGATTTGTCGCCGAGATGAATTCTGAGCCGCATTGCCGTCAATGGCACCTTTGCCGTTGTGTTTTTTGTTTTCTTGCCCCGGGTGGATTTTTCGCTGTTCTCGGAAATGGGCTCGCGTACCGTTGGCTCTTGCGGCGGCGATGGGTATTCGATCGCAAAGAGCGGTGAGATCAAAAAAAACAGAAATAAAACTTTGCGCACGCGCTCGACGTGAGCGGGGGCAAATCATGGCACGGCAAGTGTTTTAGTAATTTGCACCGAATCGATTCGATTTGTTGCAAAGCTATGCCTCACTCGCCTTCACCTTCTGCCACAGCAACTCCCAGTCGTCGAGAGCGATTATTTCGCCGGCGTCGATACGCGGCGCTGCGGTTAACTCCATCGCACGAAAGCGGCGCTCGAATTTATTGCACGCTTTGCGCAGCGCTCCCTCGGCGTCGATTTTTGCGTGGCGTGCGTATTGTGCGAGTACGAACATGAGGTCGCCGAATTCTTCTTCGGCGCGCGCGGGCGATTCGCCGAGCGCCTCTTCGAGTTCGGCAAGTTCTTCGGCGATTTTCGCGCGGATTCCCGTGTCTCTTGGCCAATCAAACCCCACGCGCGAGGCTTTGTCGCCTAAGCGTTCGGCGCGCTGCAATGCCGGTAGCGCTTTCGGTACGCCGTCGAGGCGCGAGGGGCGGCGCGCGTCGGTCGTTGGCTGGGCCGATCGTTCGCGCGCTTTGATGGCTTCCCAACTCTGTAACACTTGTTCGGAGTTCGTTGCGGTGCCCGTGCCGTACACGTGTGGGTGGCGCGAAACGAGTTTGTCGGTCACATAGCGCGCGACATCGTAAAAATTAAAACGCCCGTCTTCGGCTGCCAGTTGCGCGTGAATCACGACTTGAAAAAGTACGTCGCCCAATTCTTCTTTGAGCGCGCGCGTGTTTTCTTTATTTTCAATAACTTCGACGAGCTCGTGTGCCTCTTCGATCCGATTTTTTGTTAGACTGCTATGCGTCTGTTCGATGTCCCACGGGCAGCCGCCATGAGGATCGCGTAAGTCGCGTGCAAGGGCAACGAGGTCGGCGATGGCATCGTCGCTGCATGGTGGTGTCTTCATAAGCCATTTTTTATGTGGCACCGTGCGTGCCACATAAAAAATGACCCGATGCTTGGGAGACTCAAACCCTACGCGCTGACTCTGGCAGGCGATTTTGTAATCATCGCCGCAACGTATGTGGCGTGGTTCGTGGTCAACGCGCATGCGTGGTGGTGGGCGTTGCCGACGGCGACAGTGCATATCGCCGCTTTGGCGTCGCTGCGTCTCTATCGCGCCAATTTAAAATATCTCAGTCTCTACTCGCTAAAAATTTTACTCGGCGTATCGCTCGCCGTCGTTGCGGCGCTCACGGTGAAAGAAACATTAACGCAGACAATCCTACTGTATGCTGGTATGCTATACTTCGTGCAGAATGTGTTCGTTTTGCTACACAGATTAGTTTGGTACTTTCGCTTAAACCCCGAAGCGCGCTTAAAAAAGCAGGGATTAACCCCGGTCTTGATCTATGGTGCCGGTACTGTCGGCTACCACCTGCTGCAAGATTTATCGACCGAAGACCTCTTGGGCAAATACCAGATTGCGGCAATCGTCGATAACGACACCGAAAAAGTCGGCGGCCACTTGGGGCCGTATCGAGTACACGCGGGGAGCGATTTACGCGCGCTCGCCGAGCGGCACCGCATTCGCGAGATTTGGTTCACGATGCCGACGACGCCCGATTTCTTAAAGCAAGTCATGGATGCCGTACACGATCTTGCAATCGAATTTAAAGTTGTGCCGCGCAAATTGCACGAGTTTGCACCCGACATTCGCAACTTGCGCATCGAAGATTTGATACGCCGGCCTGAAATTCGACTCGATGAAAAACCTGTTGCCAAAATTTTGCAGGGCAAGCGAATTCTTGTAACCGGCGCGGCGGGTTCGATCGGGCGCGAACTCTCGCGGCAAATCGCGGCGTTGCAACCCGCGCGCCTCACGCTCATCGACCAGTGGGAGCACGGCGTCTATCAACTCGAACAAGAATTTATCGGTGAAAATATTTTTTGCGCGATCGCCGATATTCGCAACGAGCGCCGCTTGCTCGATATTATTGCCGCAGAAAAACCGCAGCTAATTTTTCACGCGGCCGCATACAAACACGTGCCGCTTATGGAAACGAACCACCTGCAAGCGATCGACACGAATATTTTCGGTACGTGGCATCTCATCGGTGCGGCGCTGAATTACAGTAAGACTCTTCCCGAAAACGCAGCGATTCGCATTGTGAATATTTCGACCGACAAGGCCGTCGCCCCTGAAAATATCATGGGCATCACGAAGCGCATCGCCGAGCTACTCATGTTCAACGCCGCACGCGCAAGCATGGGCCGCCTCAAAACGACGAGCGTGCGTTTCGGTAATGTCTTGGGTTCGTCGGGTTCGGTCGTGCCGCTCTTTTGGGAGCAAATTCAGCGGGGTGGGCCGCTCACCGTGACGCACCCCGACATGGAGCGTTTTTTCATGACCATACCCGAAGCGGTGCGTTTGGTTCTGCAAGCGGCGGCACAGGGCGGCGAGGCAGGCGCAATTTTGGCGCTCGATATGGGACGCCCGGTGCGCATCGTCGAACTCGCCGAGCGCCTTATTTTGCTGGCGGGAAAAAAACCGTACAAAGAAATCGCCATCGAATTTACGGGAATTCGCCCCGGCGAAAAATTAAAAGAAGAATTATTTTGGCAGCAAGATTCGGTGCAAACGGCAATCCCATTCATATTTCGTTCGACGGGCGATTTGAAAGAAGTCGATATCGCCGATTTTATTGCAACGCTGAAGCAGGCGCTCGAAGAAAATCGTTCACGGTCGTGGTACCGAGATTTTCTTTTGCGGTGGGTATAGCTACAGTACCGGTTGACGCGATAATGGCGCGGTTCTACGCGGTAATTCTTATGGGGCTCACATTTATCGATGGAAAAGTCAGTCACAAGAATATCTCGCTACCTTTGCGCCTGTTGCTTTTGTCGTTAATTTCCCCTTTACTTCGTATAATTACTTATAGAGGAAGTAACGGTGCGGAGCGAAATTGCTATTCGTCTTGTTATTGCCATTTCGTTCGCTGTATTGCTGCATTGTCGCGGTTTTGATTGGCCTGTTGCGGCTAAAGATAGGGTGGCTGCGATCAATCCCACACTATTTTCGATTACCGCGACGAGCCCCGCCGATGCTGCGGCCGGCGTCGCAACCAACACACTCATCGTTGTCGATTTTTCAGAGCCCGTCAGCTTTGCGGGCTTAACTTACAATGCCGCGAACGGGCCGTGTGCGACGAATAATTTGCAAGTCAGCGTCGATAGTTTTTCGAATTGCATTGCGTTGACGACGCCGACATGGAATGCGGCGAAGACGCAGTTGACGATGACGCCAGCGGTGGCACTCGCCAATTCGACGGCGTATCAAATTCGCGTGACGCCAACGCTCGCTGCGGCAAGCGGTCGAACGCTCGCCACGAATTTTACGACACCGACAGGGTTCACGACCGCCGCCCCAGGAGTTCTCGTGCCCTCGATGAGTGCGCCGGTTGAGGGCGCAACTGGCGTCTCGATCTCAACGGGTCTCGTGGTGAATTTTACATACGCTGTAAATACGGGCACGCTTTCCTATAATAGCAGCAGCGGCGCATGCACCGGCAGTTTTCAATTCAGTGCCGATGGCTTCGCAACGTGCCTCGCTTTGGCCACGCCAGCTTGGACGGGCGGCAATACGACGCTCACGATAAATCCGAGCGTGCCGCTGAGTTACAACACGCACTACCAAGTGCGCATCACGACCGCTCTCGTCGGCGCGAGCGCCGAGACGCTGAGCGCCACCTATACTTCGATGGGATTTACTTCGGCCCCGCCGCCGCCGCTCACGGTTGCTTTAACGACGCCAGCCGATGGGGCGACGGCGGTGGTGACATCGACGTCATTTCTTCTTACTTTTAATTACGCAGTCAATATCTCCACAGTAACTCACAATTCGACTGCCGGCGCATGCACAGGTTCGGTGCAAATTTCTCAAGATAATTTTTCGACGTGCATCTCGCTCAACACTCCGGGGTGGGCGGGCGGTAACACACAATTGACGCTGACGCCGTCGACGCCGTTAGCGCCGGGCGGCGTCTATCGCGTTAAGGTGACGACGGCCGTCGTGGGTGCCGTTGGTAATTTGCTCGCCACCGATTACACGACAGCGTCGGGTGTGGCAGCGCTCATCAATGCGCCGACGCCGCTACAAGTGTATACCGCAAATGCGCAAAATATGTTGATCTGGCCGCCGACTCCCGGTGCGGCGTCGTACAATCTTTATTTTAGTACAACCGCTGGAGTGACTACCGGTACGGGAACTTTAATCGCCAGCGTGAGCGCTCCGTATACGCACACGGGTCTCACAAACGGTACGACGTATTACTACATTGTTGCGGGTGTGAGCGGCGGTAACTTGGGTACGCCATCGGCGCAAGCGTCGGGAGCACCGATAGCAGCAAAGAAAATTTTCATCACAAGTTCGCTTTATACCGGCAATTTGGGTGGTGTTGCCGGTGCCGATTCGCAGTGTGCTGCGCGTGCCAGTTCGGCTTCGCTCGGCGGGCAATGGCGCGCGTACCTTTCGACCTCGACCGACGATGCGGTGTGTCGCGTACTTGGGGTTGCGGGTAAACTTTCGGCAAATTGCGGATTACCCGTTGCTCCGAATTTGGCTGCGATGGGGCCATATGTTAACACAGCGGCAATAACGGTTGCCACGAGCTTACAATCTTTGCTTTCGAATACTCTCGCCGCTGCGGTTGGCTTTAACGAAACCGGCGCGAGTGCGAGCCTTGCCACACCGTTTACAGGCACCGCAAACGGCGTGCTATCGGGCCCTAATTGCAGCGATTGGACCGACGGTTCGGCGCTCAATAACGCGACAACCGGCAGCGCCAGTGCGACCAATGCGCAATGGAGTGCTAACGGCACGGGAATTTGCAGCGTACTTGTGACATTCGTAGCAATCTCCCCTATTTACTGCGTACAGTATTAAAGTCGATGGGCGAAAGGTGCGGGTGCGTTTTGTGGGTTTCTCTTGACTTGCGAACGGGAATCGCCTGCTGCCACCGAGAAAACCACCTGACGACTTTACTTTTCACCCTGTCTCGTGAAAGTAAATAAGCATAATGCAGAATGCGTTTACTAATCCGCTCGTTGCTTTACACGAAGTGACGCTGTCGCTTCTGACACAAGAATCGAGCGCTAAACTTTTAGACGCACTCCTCGACCGAGCTGTCGAGTTCACCGGCGCCGATTCGGGTACGATTTCTATTCTCGACAATTCGCATAAATTTCTCGAAATCAAGGCGCAGCGAGGGTTTGCGCAAGACTTGCCAAAGACCGTGCGTCTTAAAATTGGCGAGGGTGTCACTGGGCGCTGCATCGTCACGGGTAAATTGCGCAATGTGGGAGACACCTCGCAGGACAAATATTACATCGCGGTGCGGCAAGATATCCGTTCGGAGCTTGCGGTACCGCTCAAAGTAGGGAATAAAAACTTCGGCGTAATTTCTGTCGATTCAAAACGGCTCGATGCGTTCAACGACGATCACGAAGAATATTTACAGATGCTCGCAGAATATGCGGGGCAGATATTTACAACGACGACTTCGGTCGAGTCCTTGAGCCACCGCACGCACTTGCAAGAGATACTGCTGCAAATAAGCGGTGTGCTCGGCAAATACGCCGATGTGAAACTCTTCTTTGAAGAAGTGATGCGCATTCTCGCCGAAAAGCTCGGGGTGAAGCGTGCGGCAATTTATCTCTACGACGCGGTTACCGAAGAACTCTCGGTCGCTGCGGCGCTCAACTACAGCAGCGAAGAAATCGAGCGGGGGCGCTATGCGATCGGCGAAGGGGTTACGGGCAAAACCTTCAAGCAACGCAAGGCGATTGCAATCGCCAACGTTGCGCACGACGACCAATTCTTGAATAAGACAGGGCACCAGCGCGAAGACGAAGAGAGTACGAGTTTTTTTACGGCACCTTTTTTCGAGGGCGGCGACGCAGGTGCAGCCTCTGACGCGAGCACCGGCGGCGTCTTCACGATGGAGATACGTTTTCAATCGCAGAGCAAATTCGAAGACTACGCATTCTTAACGCAAATTTTATCGTCGCTTTTTGGGCAGGCGTTACAGATCGAAAAACTCGTGCGGCAAACATCGCACGAAGTTCAAGAAGAAAATATTATTCTGCGCCGCCAATTAGAAAGCACGTTCGAATTCGAGAATATCATCGGCACGCATCCGCGTATGACCGAGCTTTTCGCGCGCATGAAGATGGCCGCCGATTCGGCGAGCTCGGTCTTAATCACCGGCGAATCGGGTACGGGAAAAGAACTCATTGCGAGTGCTCTCCACCAGAATAGTCTGCGGTCGGCGAATGCGCTTGTGAAAATTAATTGTGCCGCGATACCGGCCGATCTTTTAGAGAGCGAACTCTTCGGCTATGCGCGCGGCGCATTCACCGGCGCCATCGACGATTACAAAGGTAAGGTCTTATCGGCGCACAAAGGTACGTTATTTCTCGACGAAATCGGCGAACTCGATTTGAAATTGCAGGCGAAGCTCTTGCGCGTATTGCAAGAAAAAGAATTTTCCCCGTTGGGGAGTAACAAGGTTATCAAAGTCGACGTGCGCATTATCGCTGCGACGAATACAAATCTCGAAAATGCGGTTAAAGAAAAAACGTTTCGTGAAGATCTTTTTTATCGCTTAAATGTCATACGCCTGGTTGTGCCGCCGCTGCGCGAACGGCTTTCCGATTTACCGATTCTTATTCGGCATTTGCTCGAGCGTGTCTGCGAGCGTAACGGCAAGAAAAAAGCGAGTCTGACCCCGGCGGCGTTCGGCAAATTGCAGATGTACTCGTTTCCCGGCAATATTCGCGAACTCGAAAATATTTTAGAACGTGCGGTTGTTCTCAATGCGAAAACCGAAGTCGACGCGGGGGATCTTCAACTGGGCGACGCGCCGATGCCATTGCCGCAGGGGGTAATCCACCCGGCAACGAATGTGGCATTCGAGCTCAAAGCTTATCTCAAAGACGCTATCGCGAAGACGCCGACAGGCACCGTTCTCGACGGCGTGATGGGCGGCGTCGAAAAAGAGCTAATTCGTATTATGCTAAACCAAAACCAGTTCAACAAGCGCAAGACCGCCGAAGCGCTGGGAATGAACCGCGTGACGCTCGACAAGAAGATTCAACAGTATAGTCTATTTGAAGTTTGAGAAGGCTACGGGCCCGCACCCCCTTTGAAAAGCACTGCTTAAAACGGGCTTTTCCGCTGTGGTGAATCCACAACTGTGGTGTAATGTTTCTGGATGCGGCACGCGCGCATATCGAATCGAGCGAAAGTTCGGTTATACTCTTCACAGGCAATGTGCGCGATGTTTATGCAGCCGGTGCGCAGCGAGATTTCAAAACGCTCAGCGAACTCTTGCGTAGTGAAATCTTTTCGACATACGACGCAGTAGCCGAATATGACCCGCAAGGCGGTATTCAATTTGCCGACGCAAAGATGCGCGAAAGTTATTTTCGCTCGCTTTCGGGTTACGATGCGTACCATAAAACCAATTTTGCTCAGAATCCTCCGAAAGACCCGGTCGCTGCGTTTTCAATTCTCGATAATTTGGCGCGACTAAGTTTACTCGATAAAAAATCCTTTGCGGTTATCATTCACTATCTCGACCAGATTGTGCCGACGGGCCTCGCGAATAATCCCGAATTGCGCTTTCTGATTATCGCGCTCGACAAATGGGCGCAAAATCCCGAGTTTCGGCGTAATAAGATTCGCTTCGTGTTGGTCGCGCCCGAAATTGCGCGCCTCGACAGCTTCATCGGCAAGAATGCGTTCATCGAACATGTTGCAATTCAACGACCCGACTTAGAAGAACGTACGGTCGCTTGCGGTAACGGTGCCATGGCAGAGCTGACGGCTGGCCTTACGAATCGACAAATTCTTGAAATCATCGCACAGGGCCAAACCGATGCGGTGGCGCTACGTGCGCTGAAAAAAGAATTGATTGGTAACGAGTGCCGTGGCCTCTTAGAAATTGTCGAGCCGCGCCACGCGCTCGCGGCGGTCGCCGGGCATGAAAAGGTTAAAGATATTCTGTCGCTCACCGCCGAAGCGATTAAACAAGGGAAAACAAATTTCTTACCGATGGGTTTTCTCATTTGCGGCCCGGTGGGTACGGGTAAGACTTTTATTACCGAATGCTTTGCGCACGATGCGGCCTTACCTGTGGTAAAATTTTTAAACTTTCGCTCGCAGTGGCAAGGCGAGACCGAAGCGAATCTCGAAAAAATTTTCAATATATTGAAGTCGATTTATCCGGTTGCGGTGATGATCGACGAGGCGGATGCATTTCTGGGAAACCGCGACGCACAGGGCGACAGCGGCGTCTCGATGCGTGTCTTCGCGTCGCTTGCCGCTCTCATGAGCGACACTCAATATCGCGGAAAGATAATTTGGTTTCTTATGACATCCCGCCCCGACCTCTTGCCTGTCGATATGAAACGTCAGGGTCGCGCCGAAGAGCATCTTGCGCTTTTTCATCCGCAAGACACGGTTGAACTCGAAGCGCTTTACCAGAGCGTGTGTAAAAAATTGAAAATTGCGCCGCCGGTTGCCGAACTTTCGCCGCTTCTCGACAAAGGTCGCGCATATTCGGGCGCCGACATCGAGGCGATGCTCACGCGCGCCGCGCTTGCAGCCGAAGTGCGGCATGGCGCGGCACTTTCCGCAGAAATCATGCGCGAGACAATCGCGAATTTTCGCAGCCCCGAATATCCGCTTGCGATCGAATTGCAGACGCTCGCGGCGGTGCGCGAATGTACGCACCAAAATATGGTGCCCGAAAAATACCGCATGCTCAAAGCCGCAGACATCGAGGCGCGCATCAACGAGCTCTTAGGAATCTTGCGACAACGATGACGCGCGCAGTCACATCGTTCTACGCTCGCCTAACGCGCTTATGGACGGCGCTCGTTGGTTTTTACGCGGGGCCGCTGTTGCATATTTTTTTGACGAGCGTAATCATGACGGCCGGTTTTGCGTATGGCTATACGCGCGGGCGACTATCGCACTTGCATCCGAAACTCATCGACGCGCTAGTCGCCGCGCTCGTAATCGTTTCGCTTATAGAGCTATATTTGTGCGATGGATTCTATCGCTTGCGTATTCGTTCGTTTCGTCCGCGTGTGCGTTTTATCAACAGCATGTTTGTTGACGGTAAGCTGCGCTTTGATCGCTCGATCGGGCATTATAAGCGGCTCTTACAGTATCTCACTGTCTTTGGTCGCCGTCGCATGTATATGGGGCCGTTGCACATTGCGATTGTATTGTGCATCGTTGCTCTTTACGACTACTGGTATATGCGCACCGGCGAGTTTTGGACTTACTTACAAGCGGCAGCGATTGCGTTGCCGATTCACATGCAGTTTCTCTACGTCACGGGCGATCTTCACATGGGCAAATATCGCTCCCTCGTTAAGCGCCAGCTTTTTTTCTTCGGCTACGAGCCGCCCAACCAATATGCGGTTTCGCTCAAGTTCAAATTTTTAAGCATCATGTTTGTGACGGCGCTCAGCGATTATATTTTGGTCTCGCTCTTTCGTTCCGATATGGCGCAGACCGCGTCGGGCTATTGGTATATCGTGGGATTTTCCTTGTTTTCGCTTGCGCTCTTGATGCTGTTGACGATACTCTATTTTTCGACGATTTTTATGTCGATTAAAGAGTTACAGCTTGCGGCAGAAAGTTTGCAGCACGGTTACGATCCCGATTTTTATTCGCGCACTTCGGATCGCGAACTTGCGACGTTATCGAGCGGCTTTTTTCAGGCCGCGCAAAAAGTGCTCAATTATCGCCGCGATCTCGAACAGCAAATTCGCGAGGCGACGAAACACTTGAGCGCCGCGAACGAAGAGTTGAAGCAAAAGGACCACGAAATTCAAACCGAACTCGACTTTGCTGCAGAGATTCAGAAAGAAATGATTCCGCTGAAGCATGCGCCGTGGCATGCGATCGAGTTTGGTATTGTCTATCAACCGATGCACAAGGTTTCGGGCGATTTTCTAAATATTTATCGTAAAGGAAAAGAACTCTTCGTGTTACTCGCCGACGTATCGGGCCACGGCGTGCCGGCGGCGCTCATCACGATGGCTGCAAACGAGGCGTTTGCGACGGCGATTCGCAATGCCGATGCGCCCGCCGAAATTTTCAGAACGGTTAACACGCAACTCAGCGAGCAAATTAAGACGCAAGATTACCTCACGGCGTTTCTTGTGCGCATCGACGAAAAATTGCGCATCACGTACGCCAATGCGTCGCACCAGAAGGCTCTCCACTATCGGCGCAGCCGCAACACTATCGAAGCGTACGACACGGGCGGATTATTTATCGGCGCGATGAGCGATGCGACGACATCGTACGAAGAAAAAACAGCGAGCTTGCAATACGGCGATGCGCTTGTGCTTTTCACCGACGGTATTACCGAACAGATTAACGATGCCGGTGAGGAGTTCGGACACACGCGCTTGCATGAATTATTGCTAGAATTTCGCGATTTATCCGCGCAAGATTTGGCCGACAAAATTTTTGACGTACTCATGCGCTTTAGAGGACAGGCAAAAATTCGCGACGATATTTCTATGCTTGTTCTCACGGTACACCCGCAGTATAAAAAATTTATCGAACTATTTAACGAGACTGTACAAAAAATGAAATCGCGCATGGTCTCCGAATCGTCGCATCTACTCGAAGAGCTTTGGCGTCTTTACCCGAGCTTTCCCGCGTTGCCGTTGCTTTCGGCGCGCATCTATTATCAGCTCGGCGAATTTGCCATCGCCGAGAAGCATGCAAAACTACAACTCGAACGCTTTCCGAACGACGTGCGTGCGACGCAGATTCTAGCGGCGATTGCTTTGAAAGCGGGAAATCGCACGCGCGCGACAAATTTGGTAAATCGTCTCGCCAAGAACAACGTCGACGACCGCGTCACGCGCCACTTGAAGGATAAACTACAGTGACCCGGCGCGCGCTCGTTTCGATCAGTTTTGTATTTATCGTATTTACCGGTTGTGCGCGGCGATCTGTCCCGCTCAATATCGTCAACGGGCATGCCGACTTGTCGGGCGTCGATTTGACGCAGGCGGTTTTAGAATTGAACGGCGATTGGGAGTACTATCCAGGGCAGATTATCAATCCCGAAGAGATGCAGCGTTATACTGATAAAAAAAAATTTGTTCATGTTCCGGGCAGCTTTAACCGCTATGGAAATCCACAGCTGGCGCTCCCTGCCGCCGCGAGCGCCACATACCGACTCACTCTGGTTTTGCCGGCGCGGGTGCTGCCCTATACGTTTCGCATACCCCCCCCGGCGACCGCATCGGCGGTCTTCATCAACGGCAATCGCGAGCTGACGAATGGGGTTGTTTCTGAAAATCTGAGCGAGGTGCGCGAGCGCACACCGATGCGCTATTTGCACCTGCCGTTGGCGGGCAAAACAGAGATCGTTATCCAAACGAACAATGTAATTGCGCCCAATGGCGGTATCTGGCTACCCATTAGTCTCGGTAGCGCGCAGTCGATCGATAGTTTTCGCTTCATCGCGGTTATCCTCGATGTATTTGTCATTGTCGGGCTTTTGACGTTCGGCGTTTACCATCTGCTCCTTTTTTCGATGCGGCTGCCCGAAGCCTCTTCGATCTATTACGCGCTTGTGTGTTTTGCCGTCGCCATTGGGCGCCTTTTTGCCGGCGAAATGATCGGTGGCGACATCTTGCCGTCGCTATCGTGGTCGATGGGGCAGCATATTGCACTCGTCGCCGATTTTTTACATACGTGTTTTTTCGTACTTTACTTGCGGAGCTTCTTCGGCGATCGGAGTTTGGGGCGTATCATGCTATTCGTCGCTGCGGTTTCCGGGCTGTTTGCCGCTGCTGTGATTGTCTTGCCCGGGACTTTATGGATAAATCTCCACAAGTATTTTAGAATTTTCACATTACTTATTTCTCCGGTTGGTTTCTATTTTTTTGCGCGCCTTGCGGTGCGCGGTGTCTTTGGCTCGCGTATTATTCTTGTCGGTCTTTTTGTAATTTTTGCGGCGTTCGTGAACGATACATTAAGAACAGCGGAGATTATCCAGACGCCGCCGATATATCCGTTTGGGATTTTAGGTTTTACTTTTATGCAAGCGGTATTGACTTCTAAGAAATCGGTTTTAATTTCCCGCGAGAACGCCAATCTTTCACAGCGGTTAATCCGCGCTGAGAAGCAGCGCGACGAGTTTTTGACGCAAGGCTCGAACGAGCTCAGAACACCCGTGCAGGCAATGGTGCAGACTCTCGAAAATTTGCGCCGGGGTGCAAGCGGGGCGGTGAGCGAACAGGTGCAGAAAGGTTTAGGCGTCATCGAAGAGAACGGTAGGCGCTTGCTCTATCTCATCGACGACTTAACCGATTCGGTTCATATTCGACAAAATACTTTGCAACTTAATTTTGCGAACGTATCGCTCAAGAAAGTCGTGGCACCGGTTCTTAAACTCTCGCTCGGCTTGTCAGAGAAGAACGATATTGTCATAATCGATGAAGTTCCCGACGGTCTCGACGATGTGCACGTCGATCCCGATCGTTTGCAGCAAATTATTTTAAGTCTGATTAGCACCGCGATACGGTATGCGCATTCGCCGACGATTAACGTTCGTGTCGGCTCGAACGGCGGCTTTTTGACGCTCGGTGTGCTATACCACGGCGCCGAACCCGACCACCGTCATACTTCGACTTGGTTAGGCGACGACGATGCGGCGGCGATGGTCGTAACGCGCAAACTCGCAAAATTGATGGGCGGGCACTATTATTACCACAAGCATTCGGAGTCGCAGCATACGCTCGGCATTGCATTGCCGTACAACCACCCAGAATTGGTCGATGAGATTTTGCGACGTGGTAGACAACATACCGAATACCGCGCGACGGGCGAGAAGTCGACTTTTGCCTTTGCGACAAAGACGACCGATTTTGCACGCGGCGCGGGTACACGAATCTTAATAGTCAGCGAACACGCGAGCCAAATTAAGCTTTTGCAAGAACAGCTTGTTTCGCTCGATCGTGCCGCGCTCATCGCTAAGAACGCGGCAGAAACTCTTATCGCACTCGAAAAACACGACGACATCGCGCTCATTATCGCCGACGTGCTATTGCCCGATATATCGGGAGTCGAACTAGCGATCAATATTCGCGCGCATTACGACATCGGAATTTTACCGATCATTTTAATCATCGATAATAACCAGATCGGCATTACGGCGAGTGCTTTTTCTGCGGGGGTGAACGATATTATCCGCCGCCCGTTCGAAAAAGTTGAAGTGTTGGCGCGCGTCAAAAATGTGCTGCTCCAGCGTGAAGCGAGTTTGGCGCGCGAAAATTATCGCGCGCTAAATCGCGAACTCGAAATCGCGCGCAGTATTCACGAATCGATATTGCCGATCGTGCAACCGAAAAACGATCTCTATAAAATCGAAGCCGTGTGTCTGCCTGCGCGCAGCATCGGCGGCGACTTCTACGATTTTATCGAAGACGAGACTTCGATTGCGGTGATCATCGCGGACGTTGCCGGGCACGGTATTCCTGCGGCGCTCTATGCATCGATGCTCAAAATTGCATTTCATAATTTACGCGCTCAGGCGCGCTTTCCCGAGAGGCTGCTGAAAGAACTTAACGATCTCATGATTGATCGCAGCGAGCGTACGTTTATTAGTTGCGCATACACGCTGGTGGATTTCAAAAACAAACGCTTATTGCACGCGAACGCAGGGCATTTACCGCTTTTACTGCAAGAGGCGAATGCAAAGGCCGTCAAAAAAATTCAACCACCGGGGGGGGTCTTGGGCGTAAGAAAAGAGGCTGCCGTGACAGTAGAGATGCTGCATTTGCAACCTAAAACGCGCTTAACGCTTTTTACCGACGGTGTGATCGAACTCATGAACCGCAAAGGCGAGTTCTTTGAAGAAGAACGCCTTATTGCAATTTTAGAAGAAATGCGCTCGGCGTCGATCGCCGAACTCAAAGAACGCTTGCTCGCAGAAATGCGCGCATTTTCCGAAGGTGAAAATTTTCTCGACGACGTGACGTTTGTAATTCTCGACGTTTGAGACCGAAAATACCATGTCCGCAAAAATAGTCGTCTTCGAGCCCGACGGTATTTACCGCACTATTATTGAAAATATTCTTCTCAAGAACGGCTATGCGCCATATTTTGTCGATTCGTCGGCCGAATGCAAGGTTGTCGCCGACGAGGTGCGCCCCGATGTCTTACTTCTCGACGTCGCGGCGGCGCGCCCGCACGATTTTCGCCTATTGAGCGATCTCAAGGTGCTGAGCAATGCGCCGATTATTTTAACGACCGAAGAAAATGTCGACGACTATATGCCCGCGCTCGGCAGCAAAAACGTGACGATTGTGCTGCCCAAGCCGATCAAAGGCGCAGAGCTCGCACGTGTTTTAGAAAACTTGCTCACGGTCGATTCGCGCGTCTGGTTCGGTATCCATAATTATATTCCCGATTTGCGCAAGTTGCGTAAGGTGAAAATCAAACGCTCGACGCAAGTGCGCACGTGCATTAAGACGATGCTGAGCGAGATGCACGCATGGGGTTTCAATTTCAGCCACGAAACGGAGATGGATTTAGTTTGGCAAGAAATCCTCATTAACGCAGTTTATCACGCGCACGGCTATACCGAAGAAAAAAAACAGCGTGTCTCGATTGAACTGCCCGACCCCTATATCGTCGAAGTGACATACGGCGCGAGCGAGCATGCGTTTGGTATCGCGGTGCGCGACTTTATGGGATCGTTAACGCCCGAGATGATTATCGCCGCGCTCAGGCAGGCGGTCGACCAACAAAAAATGATCCTCAAGGCCGCAGAAACGGGAGAAGATATTTCGCAAGATCTGCTCGACCGCGGGCGTGGACTCGATTTGATTCGCCAACTTTCGGGAGAATATTATTTCATCATTGACCCCGGCAACTCGACCGAAGTTATTATCATCTATGATCGGTATTACGAGAAAGACGATGCCGTCGGCTCTCTTAAAATTTTCGATCTTTCTTACCATTTGCGCAGCGCCAGCACACCCCGATAAGGCCGGAGCGTCGGCTGCCGGTAAGGCGCCGATCGAGGTAACGTTTGTCGGGATGCGCGACGAGAGCGTTGCAGAGAGTTGCCTTGTTACGGTAAATCGTCGGCGCAAGCGCGCACTTGCGTTGGCGCAAAAGGGCGACGGCGAATACCAAATCGTGATCGAAAAAAAACGCCCGGGCTATCAAGTGCGCGTCGAACGCATGGGTATGGCGCTGGCGACGGCGCGCGCGCTGCACGATTATGAAATTTGCATTGCTGCGGCGACAGTCGCACGCGATGCGATTGCCGACGAGTAACTGTCACAACGCGCACCTGCAACTGCAATTAAGCCTTTTCACCCTGTCGAAAATAGCGATTATCTCACTATGGATTATAAATCCGCCGGTGTCGACACCGCGTACGCGCAGACGCTGATTCAAAACCTAAAAACAAAGATTACCGCAACACATAAAGTACCTGGTGTGGGCGAAATTGGCGGCGCTTACGGCGGTTTTGCGGGTCGTTTTATTGCGATGCAAATTCCCGGTTTCGACGTTGTCGCGACAACCGACGGCGTCGGTACCAAAACGCAACTTCTGCGCCGGTTCGATTATCTCGAAGGTATCGGGCAAGATCTTGTCGCGATGTGCGTGAACGATCTCTACTGCTCGGGCGCGACGCCGGCTTTTTTTCTCGACTATATTGCGTGCGGCAAGCTCGACGAAAAATGGTATAACCGCGTGCTCGCGAGCATCGCCGATGCGTGTGCAGCGACGCCGATGGCGCTCATGGGCGGAGAAACCGCCGAACACCCGGGCGTCATGCCCGACGACGATTTCGATCTTGCCGGTTTTGCGGTGGGCTTCATACCGAAAGAGCGTAAGCTACCGCAATTCGACGCGCAGAAAGAAAACGATTTTGTGATCGGTGTCGCATCTTCGGGTTTGCATTCCAACGGATTTTCTTTGGTCCGTAAAATTTTTGCCGAAATCGAAAAAAATAGTCGCAGCGAATTCGAGAAGTTAATTGCAGATCGAAAAGAATTTGTCTCCGCCTGGCTAAATCCCACGCGCATCTACCGCGAAGTGCCGCAACTCATCGCCAAAGCCGACATCAAAGGTATCGCGCATATCACGGGCGGCGGCATTCACGAAAATTTGCCGCGCGTTTTGAAACCGGGTCTCGGCGCGGTGATCGAGAACGCCGAACCTTTTCGCTTGAAGGCTGCGCCGCTGCTCGAAAAATATGTACCGCGCGAAAAACTTTTTCATACGTTTAATATGGGTACCGGGCTGATTCTCATCGCCGCCGCATCGGAGCTGCCGGGCATTCGCAGCGTTTACCCCGAAGCGGCGATAATAGGCCGCTTGCAGGCGGGCAGCGGCGTGCAATTGCAAACCAATTGACGCGGATACTCCACCCCCGAAAACTTCGCAGCATGATGCGAATTTTGTGGTGTACTCTTTGCGCGCTCGGCGGTATCGTTATTATCGCGTGTGGCCCCAAGCAAATCGACGATAAGAATTATTTGACGTTTGCGGGACAAGCGATGCAAGATATTCTACCGCCGATGATGCAGACTTTGAAAGAGCACGTCGACAAAGACGGCTTTGCGAATGCGGTGAAATTTTGTTCGACGTTTGCCGGCGAATATGGTCGGGGTAAAAACGCGGAGTGGTCTAAAAAGGCGCAGGCGGATTTCGGCATCAAAGTCTTCCGCTTTCGCCGAATTTCAGATCGCAATCGAAATCCGCAAAACGCGCCCGACATGAAGCAGGCAGAAATTCTGACCGCATGGCGCGCCAATGGTGCGAAGCCTACTCTCTATCGAGACGGTGCGCGTTTAATAACTTTGCACCCGATCAAAATTCCGATGGAGATGTGCTTAGGCTGTCATGGCGATAGCGAACATCTCGATAAAAGTGCGGCGGTCGAAATTGCGAAATTATACCCGCACGATCGCGCGACGGGCTACAAGCTCGGTGAATTACGCGGCGCGTTTGTGACCGAAGCGACGCTCGGGCAATAGCTATACGAGCGCGGCGAATAATTTAGCGGCGGGTATAACGCTGACTCCCGACGCGCGATCGAAATAATCGTGGCGTTCTTCGAGGCAGACCATATATTTTTCTTTTACGCCCAATTTCTCGCCGAAGTAACGTAACGGGCCAAAGTTATCGGGTTTGCCGACTTTCGCTTCGAGTAGCATCCATGGCTTCTTATTGAAAACGATGAGAAAATCGACCTCGCGTTTTTCGCGGTCGCGTACATAGCATAAATCGACGTCGATGCCGTTCACGTCGCGATAATAGTGGCAGAATTTCAAGAGGTGCGCAGCGACCATGTTTTCGAACCGCGCGCCTAAATCTTCGAGAATACTATAATCCCAAAAATAAAATTTTGCTTCTTTTTTCAGCGCGCGCGTCAATCGCGCGTGGTATGGCGCGACACTAAAGACAAAATAATTGCGATTCAAAATTTCAAGCCACAGTTTAATCGATTTCGGTGTTGTTGCAATATCTTCGGTGAGCGATGCCATCGAGAGGGGTGAACCCACGCGCGCTGGCAATAGGTCAGCGAGAAGCTCGAGTTGTGCGAGATCTTGAATCAGCTCCCATGAACGAATATCCTCGCGAAAAACACGTTCGAA
>JAFEGD010000007.1 GCA_018240245.1 Spirochaetota bacterium
AGCGCATTTGTCAGTCGTTCTTCTGTAATTTTAATGTCTCCATATGCGCGTTCAAATAAAGCCGGATAAAGCGGATGTTTTTTGAGTCGCTCGACTAGTTCAGGCAACGGCAAATCCATTTCATTCGGGTCAGCAATCGGTTCGCGGATCTGGGCTTCCAGCGAGGCCGCGCGACCGTCCCAAAAGAAGCGACGATCAAGTACCAGATTAACGAGCGGCATACTATTACGCTTTGCTAAGCGGCCTTTGACGCCGAGGCTAATTCGCCGCGTATCGGAAAAACTTGCTTCTTGGCGGTGGCACGAAGCGCAACTCACGGAGCTATCACTCGACAGCGACTTGTCATAAAACAAAAATCTGCCCAATTCTACGGCTTCGAGAGTCAAATTCGCTTCAGGCACTTTGAGTGCGATAAACCATTTCGGAAATTCGAGGTTGTAGGGCGTCGTTCCCTTATAACCTTGGTAGTTTAATTTATTGAACCATTCAAGCATTTTAGCGTTAGCTATCGGTTGCCAGTTAACATCTCGGGCCGTAGGCTTACAGCCTACGCATAGAGACAAGAATAAGATACAACTGTAAAATCCAGAATACGGAAGTTTCAACATTACCTCAAGTGGTGCGCTTGTTAATCCTGTAAATTCCTTTTCAGAATGGATTACTATACTTTGAATCGGTCAGCATTTTTTCATCAGTATACAGCTCTAATACGGCGATCATTGATGCGACCTGCGCGTCGGTGAGAGTTTCCGTTATTATTTGGCTGCCGCCATGCGTATAAAGCGGAGAGATATTTGGTTTGCGGATCATGCCACGTCGGTAGTGGTCGATGACGAGCTCAATCGTGCTGAATCGTCCGTCGTGCATATAAGGTGCGGTTACACTCCAATTTCGGACACTGGGCACCTTGAATTTTCCGCGATCCATTTCGTTGCCAGTAACAACATAATAACCCGCATCTTTCGATACAGCCTCGAGACCCGTGTCTTCAAACATATTCTGACCATGAATATCAGCCAATGTATGGCATGGGCCGCAGTTAAGAATGCCGAGACTTTTTTGATAGACCGGCCAATGCTTTTGCAGCGGCGGAGGAATTTCGTGCAACTTTAGTTTACCGACATCAACGGCACGCAGATAATCGGCGGGCGCAGAATGCGAAATAATACTCTTCAAAAATTGTGCGAGCGCGTCGGCAACAAGCTTTCTTGTAATTTGTTTCGAATTATACGCGCGCTCAAATAGCGCAGGATAGATAGGATGCTTTGCCAGTCGTGTAAGCAACTCGTCGAGCGGCAAATCCATCTCTAAATAATCTTGAATTGGCATCAACACTTGCTCTTCGAGTGAAGCTGCGCGCCCATCCCAAAAAAAACGCTGGTCAGACAATAAGTTTACGAGGTGCATTGAATTACGTCGGCCGACACGCCCTTTCACTCCGGTACTGAAGCGTTGAGGATCGGTGAATGCGTGCTTTTGTTGGTGACAGTTGGCGCAAGCAACGCTGCTATCGCTCGAGAGCGATTTGTCATAAAATAGAAATCTGCCGAGTTCTACTGCCTCATGCGTCAAGACAGGTTTTCCGATGTTGGTGTTTACGAACCAAGCTGGAAAATCCAGAATATAGGGTCTTGTACCCTTATAACCGCTATACTGCAACGAACGAAACCAGGAGATCATTCGCTCAGTTGCATGTGGTTTCCATTCGGAATCTCGCAGCGATGGTTTGCATGAGAATTCCAAAAATACTAAAATTAGGACTACCACTGTTCCGAAATTTTTGTACCGCATAGTTACCAATATTTGGTTTACCGATAATCGGACAATTGAACTTGGAAAAGCGATGGGATATAGTTTCTTGAATTTAATTATCTGTGGCTCTATCTTCTTAAGTGCATCTGCGTGTAGAGATAAGTCTGGAAAAATCAGCCAGCAACCGACTTGGTTAACCAGAGTCGAACTTGAAGATGTCAGAAAGACCGGTGTTTTTCTTTCTTCATTGCAGCGCTCGGACGGAGCGATTGTAGACACAGTGCAAAATCCCGCAGATTCTGCGATTGCGCAGACTGGCTATGCACTGCGCCTTCTCGTCGAAATTGATTCTTACACTGGGGGTTTTACAGAAACAATATCGCGTGGTCGGAGTTTTCTTTTTCGCCACGCGGAGCCGAATAATCTTTGGAAGTACAAGCCTTTTCTACCGGCCGACTTGGACGACACCACGGCTGCATTCGCTTCTCTTGCAGGTGGTGATGCCGCTCAAGGACAGATGAGTGAAGCCTGCGCAAGAACCGTTCTTGCTTTTCAAGAACAGGGCGGCGCGTTACGTACTTGGCTTATTGATGAGCGCGATTTTCAGACACTGGGGCTAAAGATCGTTGATTTTCGTATAGCTGAAGCCCATCCGGAAGTAATGGCCTATTTCTTTCACGCTCTGCTGAGCAGCAAACTCAGTGGATTTTCTGCCGCAATAGATAGCGCTGCGCAATACGCGGGTCGGACTCAGCAGCGCGACGGTAGTTGGAAGACCGTATGGTATCGTAACGATTTGTATGCAGTTTATCGCGTTCACCGTTTTCTGTCGCAGGAGAAATATAGATTCCAGTATGCAAGAAATCTGCGCGCTGCAGAGGCTTATGTAATTGGCGCTCGACTGAGCGATGGCACATGGGGACAAGATCAAAAATCGTGCATACTCGATACGGCTTTTGCTCTGGAAATTTTGCGAAATTCGCCCCGAACAATTAAAAAAGACTTAGACCAGGCCATGCATTTCTTGCTGTCGAAACGAAATAACGCAGGGGGATGGCCTCCTGAACCGTTCTTTTATCTTGACATATCGCAACGGGTCAAAACTTCAGGAAAAGTATTCATTGGTAGTACAATATATTCGACTGTTATTGCCACCGAAAGTCTTTTGCGATATTACTACTCGCGGGCCGTGGTGCCGCAATCATAATGTCTCGTTGTAGGCATATTCAAACGATACGCAATAACAATGTACATTCGATGAGAACTGCAGAAATACTAAGAAGTACATATTTGAACCACGTCTTTATAGTGGGGAAGAAAGTTAATCCCAATAGTGGCAAAAATCCAGCACAGAATATTACAGTAGCTGCCATATATTGAGCGGTAATGGTCGCGTACACAACAGGCACCATGATGCAAACCAGCCCAAGCATGCTGTTAATTCGGTGCGCCCGGCTAAGACTGGCACCAAAGCCCATGATGAACGTATAAAGATTTTTGTACCCAAGTCGTGTATCTCGGCGAATATCCTTCAGATCTTTCCATGAAGCCAGCACAGACCAGCCGCCGAATATGAGCAATGCCACGACAAAAATTTGGGGTCGGAATGATTCTCGTGCGAAAACCATTACTCCTGTCACAAAGGCCATAACTGCCGCAAGGCCTTCAACCTTCAGTGCACCAGGAAAAAATTTCTTCAAACGAAATATTGGGTAGCTATAAAGTATCCCGAGACCAAAAAAAATCAAAAGTGGTAATGCGGTCACTTGGTTTAAGAGTATCATCCAAAGGATAAAACCTCCGGCCGCGATATTAAAAAAATCCATGTCACTCTTCTCTATAATTCGTCGATGCTCGCCATGGCGCGCATCGAAATAGTCGTTCTGTAATCCCATTGCGAACGCAATTAGAAAAACCGAGACGCCTGCTAATATCACAGCAGTATTAATGCCACCCGTCAGTTGTCCTCCGCAAACAGTGACGAGTGCATAGGGCATTAAATGTAACATGCGCCTTACCATAACCTTACGCAATACTGGTCTGAGAGCCAGAAAAAGTAAGACCGAAAAGAAAATATACCAGAAAGGCAGCAGTGCAAGGCTTAAATCGGGTATTACAGCGCGCTGTACTCCACTAATTCCGTTGGGATACATGGGTCGACCCGCAAGTTGAATTGTCATAATAGGAACCAGAGCGAAGTGGATTAGCATGAGCCCATAGGTAATCACAGATGTCACAACAAAACGCAACCAAGATTTACTCTTGAGAAAAGCATATAGTCCGGTGAAAAGAATGCTTATCCACACGACGATTGTTTCGCCTTTCGGTGCGCCCAAGTCGGGTGCATAAAAATGCCACGGAAAGCTCTCCAAACTCGTCTTGACGTAATAGCGGTAAATTATAGGGGCATTGAAACCGCTGATTCCAACATCGATTAACGGTGGAACAGCCCCAAGGAATATACCTAAGTATACCGCGTTTTGGATACGTTTCCATTCCATATTTGTTGTGAGTTTAAGAATACAAATTAAAGCGATCGCAAGATGAAAATATGCTATCGTCATTGAAATGCCTATAGCCGGAGTAAGCCTTTCGCCAAAAAAAAGATATTCTTCCATTGCTCGGCAGATTCCTGTGAATGTACAGATTATGAGTAGCCCGGCAAACGAATGGGGTCTAGCCTCAAGGCGCGTTAAAAAAGATAGGATATATTTTGTCATATTTCGTAAATTACTTCCTTGTGGCTTACATACTTAATATCACGCATACCGAATAGCTTTTATTGAAAACGATGCGGATATTGTGTCTACTGTGCGGTGTTGCATTTTTTTACTTGCCGGTGAGCTCGTGCATTAATCACTAGACGCCATGGCGTTGCGGCAGGCGGCATATTTTTCAGAACAACAATATCTCGACTACGAGAGCCAGGCCGCAACAAAGAACGAATACTGGTTTGGCGAAGTGCTTGCGATGACTGGTGTGCGATTAAGGCATAATATTGTAACGAGTAATGTCATCACTGCGTTATCGGTAAAATTGAGAGAGGCGGCAAAAGAGTGCATAGTACTCGGGTCTGATATGAAGTTGCGCGCCGAGCATGGGTCCATTTATTTTTATCCCGATGTGATGGTGCGGTGCGGCAAACAGAAAAACGATATGAATGCTGTTTTTATCGAAAATCCCAATCTGGTTATTGAAGTCTTTTCAACGACGACGCGCGATTTTGATAGAACGGCAAAATTATTGGCATATCAGAAGATACCGTCTGTTGATGAAATTTTGCTCATCGAGCCGACTGCGGTAAAAGTGGAATATTTTTTTAGAACTCAGACTGCATTCTTTGATCGTTTAGAGTTCAATATTCTCGATGACGAATTGTTTTTGCAGCGCTTAGGTGTTGCGCTACCGCTTACAGAGATTTATCGCGGTATTGCTATTCTGTAGGCGACTAACCATGTCAATGACCATGTCGATCTCGTGTCTGTGTTCATCGCGCCAAAAATAGATCGGCGCTTCGATGCCGCGAATCCGTTAAATTGTTGGTCTAAAATCTAATTTTAAATCGAAAATTTACTCACTGGCGTCGATTTAGTAGGCTTATGCAACTGGCACTATACTTCTTTACCGACAATTTCCGCTGCCGATGTTGGCGCGATATGAGATGCACGAAATGTCTTGTCGCAATTCTACTGCTTCTCGTGATTTCTTGTAAGACGCGGCGTGACAGAGAACTGAGAAAGCTTTTCGCCGACGGTATCGTTTATTTTCAAGAAACGAAAGGCGAACTTGAAAAAAGCGTCGATGGCGACGGCGCGGCTTTGATCGTAGAGAAATCTTTACCGCGCTTAGAAGATCTCGTGAAACGTAAAAAAGCGTTAGAAAAAGAGTATCCTGAAATTGCCAATATGGAGCACCGCGAAGCGATTCATTCCAAATTTGTCGAGTTTAATGCGTTGCGCGTCGAATTTCAGAAGTTCATAGCATACGGAGAGATTTTATCAAAAAAATACGGTAATAGTGCGCGATACAATGCGGCTGTCAAAAAAGGCCTTGCGTTGACGCATTATTTTTGAAAATGTCTTCGCTACATCGCTTATCGATTATCGCGCTCGGTACTGGCGCAATCAATCTTGCCATCGCACAAATTGCGCTGCGTAAGCTCGGTCTCATTTTGCCGGTCGATCTGACGTCGTACGCTTTTGTGATCGTCTTGCAGTTCGGCGCAATGGGGATTGCCACCGGTGTCGCGCTGTTTTTTCCGAAAACATGGGCGTCGTCGTGGCTCTTGCGTAGTAGCCTTTTTCTTAAAGCGCCAGCGAGTCTGCTGTTGGTTTTTTTGCCGCAACATTTGCCTTATGCCGCTGCTTTATTTTTTGCTGCGGTGGCTGCCGAATCGCTGGCGTTGTACCGGGCATTTTATGCCGAGGCAGGTGCGTCGCTCGCAAGACTGAATTTTTTTATTTATATTGGTTCTGCATCGGGCTTATTGTTTGCTGAAAAAATTCTTTTCCGCTTTTGGGGGCTGAATTTTTTGCTCGTTTCTGCGGTGGCATTACAAATTGTGCTCGCAGCAATCGCCTTCTTGCCATTATCGCGCCAACAACCATTTAGAATAGAAGTCAAGAATGAAGCGCGATTGCAAAATCAATCCCCGTATTGGGCGTATGGTCTTGCCTGCGCTGCGGGCTTTGTCTTGTTTGCCGGTCTGATTGTAGCGTATCGGTTACTCAGAATTTATTTGCGCGATACCGCCGATGTCACGGCCGAGATCACCGCGATCAGTATGCTAATCGGCGCTCTCGTCAGTTACCGTTTTGCGCGGTTGCGATCGACGGGCATACAAACGTCTTTCGTGCTTCTTGTCGGTGGGCCGATAGTGTTTGCTTTGACAGCAGAGAACTTACATAAGCTCACCGGGCTACCGCGCGAACTTTTCGTTGCGCTCACGCTGGTCGGAGCTTCTGCCACCGCGAGCTATCTTTTTAATCGCGCTTGCGAGATTGCGTCGTCAGAGCGGCAAACGACGGCGGTTTTACTATTCAATCTCATCGGTAGTCTCGCGGGTGCGCTCCTTTGGAGCTATTATGTCGTGCCACAACTGCACATCGAATACGCGTTCGGCATTTTTTTGCTATGCTTTGCTTTGCTTTCGCTGACGATTCTTGGTTGCGATGCGTGGCGCGAAAAAGATCGGCGCCTGCGTTGGGTATTTGCCGTCGCCGCCGTTGTTCTTTTTTTCGTGTTAGTGCTCCCTTACCGATTCACGCCATGGTATATGACGCAGTTGAAAGCGCTCGCCGAGCGTCTCGCTCCCGGTGAAGACTTCGTCGCGAGCATCGAAACGCCGCAAGATCTTTGGGTGCTCACAGAAAAGCGCGCTTATGGCGAAACACAATACCATCGACTGTTGCACAACGCGCACTCGATGTCGGGGACGCATTTTACGAGCCGCCGCTACATGAAACTCATGGCGTATCTGGGGTATCTCTATACCGACAATGCGAAAACTGCGCTCAATATCGGTTTTGGCACAGGTCTTACGGCGCAGGCGCTACTCGAAAATAAAAATCTTACACGGCTCGATGTGAGCGACGTGACACGCGCGATCGAACCGCTCACAAGAACAATTTATGAAAACGAAAAGTCCCCAAACCCTCTCGCCGACGAGCGACTGCATTACCATTTAGGCGGAGCGCGACATTTTCTGAAACACAACGCCGAAAAATATGATATTATCACAGGCGAACCGCCGCCGCCTTCGAACTCGTCGATTGCCTATCTTTATACCGCCGAGTTTTATCGCGAGATTCTCTCGCACCTCGCTGTCGGTGGAGTTTTCACGTACTGGTTACCGACGCACTCGGTTACCGACGCCAGCGCACAAAAAATTTGGCAAACCTTTCAAACAGTTTTTGAACAGAGCGAGCTTTACGCGGGTACCGAGTCGAATCTCATTATGGTGGGTTATTCGGGCGCCAGTCGGATTTCTCGCACATCGCGATCATTATTCGTGAAAGCGAATCTGTCGCAGACCCCCTTATTTGCGCGCGAAACCAATTTAGCTTCGGTCGAAGATTTGCGTGCACTGTTGATCGAACCAACTCTGACAAAAGCAATCTCAAGTACGCATGCAATCCTCACCGACGATTTTTCGTATATCGAAGAAGACTACGCGCGTGCCGATCGCCAACCCTGGGCGATTCCCGCTCTCGCTGTGCGTCCTCAAATTTACGCTGCCGATGTAGCGGCGAACTCTTTCGTCGCGTTAGTTGCTCTTGAAAAAATTTTGGCGTCGAAGCCAACGCTGGCGACAGTCGAATATCTACTCGGTATAGATTATCGACTCAAGGCGATACTTGTGCGTAATACAGCCAGTGGCGAGACGCGCGATCGACTTGCACTCGCTCTCGCGTCGTATCTGGTGCGGGCAGATTATCGCGGCGCACTGAATTTTTTATCCGGACATTCGGCGCTTATTCGCAGCGACGAAGTCGTGTGCGCGTGGCTCATTCTCATCGATCGTCTCGCTGGCCGCGCCGAAGACGAAATCAAGCGGGCAGCGTCCAGTTACGCTCGCGCTCGCGGGGGAGTGAGCCCTGTTTTTGAGGCGTACGTCGAGCGCAAGTTACCACCCGCATTCTACGGCAACTGAAGATAATTTTCGCGGGTAATGACTGCTTCGTTGAACTGTCCGGGATGTGGTGACTCGGTTTTCCAGTAGTTGCCACTTTGTGTTTTTTCTGCGCTCGTTGTAAAAGTGTAATATAAATAGCGCATCCGTAGGTAATTTGGATTTTCGCTCAAAGGGCAATGCAACAAATGTGCACATACGCTTGCGTCGCCGGTAAATAGTTTGCCGATAAAATTGGGCATCCACCGCACGCCGAGAAAAAAGCTGTATTTTTCGTGCATTTGTGGGTCTCGAATACGAAACGATTCATAGTACATCTGGTGGTCTAATCGCCAATGGTGCGGGGCATACCAGATGGGTGCTCGTGCTAATGCGCTCGGTCGAATTTTGAAATCATATTTTTGCCAAGTTTTGCCGTCGATCGAACTTTCGATGCCGATCTCCATGCGGTACTTCGGTATCATGCCAAAGAGCGCGTACGGGTTCGAGACTTTGGCGGCGGCAAAAAATTTGAGCGTACCGCGGATAGGCGCGAGCATTTCGCGTTGCTCGGCATTCTTTAAAAAAATCCAACTCGTTTCGTGTAGATAGCGATTGCCCGGAAAAACTGTCTTATAGGTGTACCATAGACTTGTCGTAAACCATCCGAAAACAATAAATAGAACCAGTATGCGCGCGTACCGATAGACAAGCGGAAACTGAATACGGTTCGATCGATCTGTTGTATGAGGGACGAAACTCCACAATGAGAAGCTGATTGCCACTGTTAGAATATTAAAAAAGCCATAGTTGCCCGAAATAAAAATACCGATTTGCAATGCAAGATTTATAAAAAAATAGACGAGGCGCGAGCGTCTACCGATGAAGATCAAAAATGGCCCCGGCACCTCGACGATGAACACGAATAGGGTCAGCAAACGTTGTAGCATATCGGGCAACTGTGAAAAGTGCCACGAAAGAAATCCTGGCATCGGCTGGTTTTGCCAAAAATATTTCATCGCAGTGCCGTCGTGCCATTCGGGCATACCATGCAGAAACTTTACGACACCCATACAGAACATGAGTTTGAAGAGTAAAAGGCGCAATAACCAGATGCCGCGCGTTGGCGACAGAGCTTCGGCGCACAACAAGAGAAAAACGCTTTCGATTAAACAGACATCCCAAATATAATCGAAGAACGGTGCGGGAAACCAAGCGTAAAGTGTGGCGAATAAAATAACGGGAATAACCCACACGAGGCGCCGTATGTCGCGCGAGGTAATCGCGATCAAGATCGGTGCAAATAAGATAATTTGCGCGTAAGTGCGAAACATTGAAGAAATCGGCGGCGCGACGGCAATTGCCGCAAGACCGCGCAGTTGCGGCAAAGCCGAGAGTAAGGCAATGGCAATGCAGCCAGCAAGTGCCGCCGGTAACATCCACGGTTTAAGCGTCATGGTGGTTAGTCGCATGCTCTAAGAGCGCGTCTCAATACCCTGCGTAGCGCGGCACGCTAATTTACTCGCTGTCTCAAGTCGGCAACGGGGCGTGACGCATGGCACGCTTGTTGCTTATCAAAAGGGCGGTGCAGAAACGACAGTGACTGGCGAGATCGTAGTTTTTATTACTTCTTATATTGCGTATCTTCTCAGCGCGTTATGCGGCGGTGGGGCCGGACTCATTATGATTCCCGTGCTTGGCTTTTTTTTACCCGTGCAGTACGTCCCCGCAGCGATTTCACTCGGTAGCGCGACGAGTTCGATTTCACGTATCGCGATTTTTTATCGCAACATACGTTTCGATATCGTGCGTTGGTTTATACCGCCGGCAATCGGCGCGGTGTGGCTCGGCGCATGGTTGATCGATAGCGTGAACCCTCTTTTACTCGAGTTTGTGATCGGTATTTTTCTTGTCTGGAATTTGACGTTACTTTTCAAAGACGATTCCGAGGTTATGGCATCGAAAGCACCGCATGGAGCAAAACTCGTCATCACCGGTTTTCTCGCAGGCTTCGTCTCTGGCATCACGGGCGCCGTCGGTCTCTTATTCAACAGATTCTATTTACGCTGCGGAATGAATAAAGAAGAGATTATTGCAACCCGCGCCGCTAACGAAGTGTTGTTGCATCTTATCAAGATCGTTCTTTATTCGCTATTCGGGCTTGTGAATCTAAAATCGGTAGGTATGGGCGTTGCGATCGCTTTGGCGGCAATCGTGTCGTCGCTCAGTTTGAAGAGTGTGCTTGCGTTCATCAGCGAAACGCTTTTTCGAAAGATCGGCTACTTCGCGATGGCGTTTTCGGGATTTCTTTTACTGGCGCACACTTTTGGCGAGCTTGTGAAAAATAGCCATGCGACGTTAACGCTCGTATCCGAAACATCGGCTTTTGAGACGCAACTGACGTGGCAGCAGAATCACTTGAGTCTCGAATTCAGTCGTGCGCGCGGAATCGAAATCGAATTAGGAATGCCGGTGAGCGAACTTTCTCTCGAGCAACAGCAGCATGTAAAAAAACTGGCGCACGAATATCGCGCGGAGAAAACGGTGATCGAAGCCGTCTATGGTTTTCGCGCGCGTTCGTTCGAAGCGTATTTTTATCGCCAGGGTAAGTTAGTGCATAAGATTAAGTTTAATTAATGCGATTGACAATGTGTGCACGCTGCGCTACCATAGTCTATGGAAGTGAAGCGCAGCGACATGCTCCAGTGGGCGCAAAGTGCTCAACGCAACGGCGATAACCGCGATGCTGAGATAGCCGACAAGCCTTCTGAAATCCGCCCCAATAATAAAGCGCAAGTTTCTGTCGATGCGATGCGCAGCAAGGTGTTGAGTTTGCAACAAGAAGTGCGCGAATTGCAGACGGGTATATCGATGCGCCAAGTGCAGTTGGGTTTTCTGAACCAAGTGAACGAAGGCACGTCTTGGCAGAAAGAGTTGCGCCGTTTCATGAACGAGCAGTTTCCCGCAATGCAACTCGAAGTGCGCGATACGCAAAGCCTCGACGAATTCAAGACCGAAGCGGCGCAAGTCGTGTCGAATTTGCGCAATAATCTCATCAAGAAAGACATCCAGATTCAAAATATTCTCTCGTCGGGCATATTCACACCGGCAGAAAATGCAGACGAACCCGTTGTCGATAACTCGAAAATCGTAAAAGATTTTTCCGAGAGTCGCGATATTTTCAGTAAGTTGCGCCCCGAGGCTGTGAAGAGCCTTGTGAATTAACGGTTGCCGCTCGAGACCGAAAAACTCGTCGAAATTTTGCGCGCTTGCGCGCTCGAATACACGGCAGACGGAGCGCCGATTGTGCGCTGGTACGCCGAGGGCGACGCCGCCCAACGCATGATTGAAGTTGCCGAGCGCCACGGTGTGCGCGTCGAGGCAAATCAAGCCGAATCGCTCTTGCTCGCGCTCAAGTCGGTGAAAATCAATACCGAAATACCGCGTGAAATCTACCTCGCGGTCGCGCGCATTTATGCATATTTAATCCAAAATGAGATCCGATAATTATGCTTGAAATTTCCAGCGTAAAATCCGAAAATCAACTATGACCCGCTTTCAGGTCAAATTATTACGCCCAGGGGTTTCGTTCACGAAGCCCGTCTTTATCGACCCGACAAACATGCTCGCGGCGGCGAACGTCATCGTCACGCAGAGCGACCTTGATCGGCTCAACAAATGGAAAATCGAAGAAGTTTTATCTGCGGGCGAACCGGTCTATGCTTCGAAAAAAGACGAAGCCGAATTTATCGACGGTCAGCAAAAACTCGATATCGAGAATCTCAAAAAAGATCTCAAGAATCTTTTGCGCATCAAACCGACGTTTAACTCTCTTACCAGCGCGACCGAGGGTATTCTTAAAAATTTTTACGAGCGCATCAATGCGAATAATAACCCGCAGCCGAACGATGTGCGCAGCAAAGCCGAAGAAATTACAAATTTGGTGATGGATTGTCCGCTGGTCGTCATCTATGCGGCTGAGTATGCGGTCGACACGAACATTTATAAGCACGATATCGCGAGCGCGATTTTTGCCGTTCGTCTGGGGCTTGCGCTCGATTTTTCGCGCCCAAAAATCGTCGAACTTGTTTTCGCCATTTTAATGATGGATGTCGGCATGCTCAAAGTGCCCGCGACGATTCTTGAGAAAGCAGAAAAACTCAACGAAACAGAACTGCAAATGATTCATGCGCATCCCGTGCATGGCTACCAGATGCTCACGCAAATCGGTAAGATCAAAAACACAATCGCTTCGGTTGCCCTGCAACACCACGAGCACTTCGACGGCTCGGGGTATCCGCGCAAAATTCGCGGCGCCGAAATGGCCGAGTACACGCGCGTCGCGGCGATTATCGATTCGTTTGTTGCAATTACCTCGCGCAAGCCATATCGCAAGAACCGCTTACCATACGATGCGATGAAAGAATTGTTGACGTTGGGTATTTATCGTTACGATCCCGTTTTTTTGAAAACGTTTCTCGACTCGCACGCGATTTATCCTTTAGGGTCGCTCGTCGAACTTTCCGACGGCGCAACGGGAATGGTCGTGCAAGCAAGCAAGGGCAAACCGATGCGCCCTGTCGTTTGGGTATTGCGCGATGCGAAAAACCAGCGCCCGGCAAAAGTAGATTTTGTGCATCTTCTTTATACGTCCGATAAATTTATCTCAAAAGCCAAGTACCCCGAAGACGCGGGCATTCAACTCGATGTCGAGTACGAGCAATTAGGCAAGCAGTTAGCTTGACCGGGCGTTTCACCGCGCGAGCATAACAAACCATGCTCGACAATAAAGTTCTCGTCGCGGGCGCACAGGCTAAATCTCCCCACGGGCTCGACGCCGAAGTTATCGTCATCGGCGCCGGGTTTTCGGGAATTGGCGCCGCTATCAAACTCAAAGAAGCCGGCTTCTCGTTTCTCGTTCTCGAAAAAGCGGCCGACATCGGCGGCACCTGGCGCGATAACACGTACCCCGGCATCGCGGTCGACATCACCTCGTTTACGTATTCGTTCTCGTTCGAGCAAAATCCCAACTGGTCGCGCCTCTTCGCGCCCGGTAACGAGTTGCAAGAATACGCGAACCACTGTGTCGACAAATATGGCATTCGCCGCGCCTTTCGTTTCGGCATCGAAGTCGAAAAAGCCGTGTTCGACGCAGGCAGCGCAACGTGGGCGATCCACACCAAAGCGGGGCAGGTGCTCAAGTCAAAATATCTCATTGCGGCAACCGGGGGGTTAACCCAGCCCAAGATACCCGACATTAAGGGGATTAATTCGTTCGCGGGTAAAATGATGCACACCGCGCGCTGGGATCATAGTTACTCGCTCGCGGGTAAGCGCGTCGCAATCGTCGGCACCGGGGCGACGGCGGTGCAGGTCGTGCCGTCGATTGCGCCGCTTGTGAAACACCTCGACGTGTACCAGCGTACGCCGATTTGGATTATACCCAAGCCCGATTACCCGATTCCCGAATGGGCGCAGTGGATTTTCGCCAACGTACCCGGCACGCAAAACGCGGTGCGGCAAGTGACGACGTTTTTTACCGAACTCGTCATGATGCTCGGCATTATTTATAACAAGCAAACGCCGCAGCTCATTCGCGCACTCGAGGCGCTATGCTTGAATCACCTCGAAAACCAAGTCAAAGACCCGGCGGTGCGCGCGAAGCTCACGCCGACGTACGGCTTCGGCTGCAAACGGCCGAGCACTTCGAGCGAATATTTGCGCACGTTTAATCGTGACAACGTTTCACTCGTGACCGAAGGCATCAAAGAAATTCATCCGCAAGGGATTGAGACTAGTGACGGTGTCATACACGAGGTCGATACTCTGCTTTTAAGTACTGGGTTCAAGGTTTATGAAAAAGGCAACACACCGCCTTTTGAAGTTTTCGGGCGCGGCAATATCGAGCTCGGCGAGTGGTGGGATAAAAACCGCTACCAAGCGTACGAAGGCGCGAGCGTGCCGAATTTCCCGAATTTCTTTTTGATCTGGGGGCCGTATAGCGCGTCGGGGTCGTCGTGGTTTTCGATGATCGAGGCGAACGTGCACCACGCGCTGCGCTGCCTCAAAGAAGCGCGCCGCAAACACGCCGAGACAGTCGAGGTCGCGCAAAGCGCGCACGACGCCTATTTCGCCGATATTCAACAGCGGCAACAGAATACGGTATTCTACAACCAAGACTGTTCGCGCTCGAATAGTTATTACTTCGACCGCCACGGCGATGCGCCGTTCTACCGCCCCTCGTCGGGCTTCGAGATGTGGCTCAGGTCGCGGGTCTTCAATCTGGGGGATTACGAGTTTCGGTGAAAATTTTTATCGTAGAGACGCAGCATGGTTCGACAAGCTCACCGCAAGTCGCTGCGTCTCTACTCGATTGCAATTATAGCCCCTTGAAATCGCGCGCACCATGAATCACGGCAAGAATTTCAATTTGTTCTCTATCAATTTCGTACATGATTCGGTACGACTTGTAAAAAATCTCGCGAGCCTCTTCGCGCTGCAATTCGGGAATCTTTCGGCCCCGCAAGGGAAAATTCTTGAGCGCATCACCGGCGTTCAAGATGGCGGCTGTCACTATATCGGCCATAATTACCGAATCGCGCGCGATGTGTTCGCCAATCTCAAAAATATCGGCAAGCGCGGTATCGGACCAAATTACACGCGCCATCGCAACAGCTTTTTCTTCGCTTCATCGGTAGTCAAAAAACGGCCTTCGTCAATATCGCGTTTTCCCTGTTCGAATTTCATTCGCACATATAGCGCGTACATTGCGTCTTCGTACGTGGCGTCGTCGGGCAATTTTTCGGCGACATCGTGTACGGTGGCTTTGACACCCATGACAAAAGATTTACAAACAGGCTCTTTGCGTCAAGCAGAACTGGATAAAAACAATCTATGCCAAAATTAAAAACGATCCTCAAATTCATTCTCACCCTCGCCGTCTCGGGGGTCTGTCTCTATTTCGCCGCGCGCAATATCGAATTCGCACGCATCGCGCACGACATCGCGAATATGCAATGGCGCTATGCCGCGATCGCGCTAGCAATTAGTGTGGGTGCGCTCGCGCTGCGCGCGTTGCGCTGGCATCGAGTGTTAAGCCGCACGCGCGATTTTCCCGTGAGCACGACCTTTTGGGCGACCGCGATCGGCTACCTGGCGAATAATATTTTGCCCGCACGCGCGGGCGAGCTCGTGCGCTCGGTCGTTGTCGCGCTCGGCGCCGATCTGCGTAAGACGCTCGTGCTCGCGACGGCGCTCACCGAGCGTATCATCGACGCGGGTATGTTGCTTATCATCGCGTTTGCGATGTTGCTTTTTACGAGAGCGTTACCCGCGAGTATACAAGGCAGTTGGTATATATTGCTGCCGCTCGTTTTGGGCATTCTCGCGCTCGTGATGCTCGCGCCCTTGATGCAAAATTTTTGGCTGCGCCTTGTACGTCTTTTGCCGTTCGGCGAAAAGCTCCATGCAAAAATCGAACTCCTGCTTGTGGGGCTGTTCGACGGCATTCGTGTTTTCTACAATAGTCGGTTGCTCGCGGTGTTTCTCTTACTTACTGTGGTTGTGTGGTTCGTCGATGCGGCGGGCATGTTTTTTATCTGCCGCGCGTTTGGCGCTGAAATCAGTCTCGCCGAAGCGGCGGTATTTATTGCGGCGCTCGGTTTTGCGAGCAGCGTGCCGTCGACGCCGGGCTATGTCGGCGTCTACCAAGCCGTCGCCGTTTTGCTATTACCGGTTTTCGGCGTCGGCAAAGACAAAGCGTTTTTGATCGTGTCGTTCTTTCAGGCGGGTTTTCTCACGGTGACCGCGCTGCTTGGAGTCCCCGGATGGCTGATTATGCAACGGCGCATCGGTGCGGCGCGGCTAGAGAAAGAGTTAGAAGATAGCTGATATTTCCGATAATAGGAGCGCGTCTCAAAACCGCCCTCGCTTGGCTCGCGATCATAGGCGATTGTTGCCAATCGCCTTTGCCACACCGAACGCGGCTTGTCGCGAGACGAAGGTTTTGAGACGCGCTCTTAGTATGTTCTTCAAGGCGAAGAAGAAAGATAATTTTCATAGCGATAGCCCCGGCATCGTGCTGGTGAAGCTGCGCGAGAAATATGCGCGCGCGTACGAGCGCTATGGTGCGCGTTTTTTCGACAAGGCAAAGCTCGAAGAGCGCATCAATTTTCAACGTGCGACTCGTTCTGATTTTCAGCGCTTCGTCGTCGATGAGATGCAATTTTATAAGACGATGGAAACAAAAGCCGTCGAAGAAGAAACGAAGCGTAAACGCCAAGAAGAAGCCGACGCGCGCATGCGCGAAATAATGGACGCCAACGATGCGCTCATCGCGCATTACCCCGACGTGTTTTTTCATCCGCTCGCGACGCTCGAATGCCGCCGAATCGTCGGCGCCATCTCGAATCTTTTTCCCGAAATCGAAAACGAATTGCGCTATGTCTTTCAGGGGCGACGCGAATGGAGCGAGATAAAATTTCAACTGGCGGATCTCGAACGGTTTGTGTATAAGCCGCCGATGCGCATGACCGCTTTCTTATCGCACTATGTCGCCGAGTTACAGAAATGGGGCGAGACGGGACGCGACGACGCCGACAGAAAATTTTTACAGACTGCGGCGATGTGTTTGACGGCGATCACGAACGAAATTCGCACGACAATCGACGGCCTTGTCGATGCCGACAAAGTTCGCGCGGCGCAAATTACCGCGCGTCTCGATGCAATCGTCGCCGATTTTAGGCTGAGCGATTGGGCGCAGCACGGGCTCTCGCTCAAAGCGCAGCAGCGCTTAACCTTGCGTTAATTTCAGCGATTCTTCGAGGTTGAGCTCTGACATCGCTTCGAGATCTTGAAATTCAAGTGTGACTCTCGTTCGCCCGCCGCCCAAGTTCGAACTTGCGTTCACGGTTGCCAAAAATAGCCCAAGGCTGTCTTGGCCTTTCTGAATACGAAAAAGTACGACAAACCCCGGTTGAAAATGCCGCAGCAGCATGCGGTCGGCGATTTCTAATGTGGCTTGTTTCATATTAACATGCGTGAGCGGCAGTGCGCGTGTTTCTTCGAATGCGAGTCCGATTTTTCGTAATTGCGCTTCTAACGCAATACCGATTTTTTTTACCGTTTGCATAACGGCGTCGTCGACGAAGCGCGGCATATTTACCTGTATGTAACCGATCGGCAGATGGGTTTTGTATAAAATGGGGATTGTGAATTCTGCCTTGAGGTTTACCGGCACTTTCAAATCGCTCTTTTGTAATTCTTCTAAATATGTGTCTTGAGGAAAATACTGGCGCGGGTTGAAGTTTGAAGGCGGTTCGGGCGAATAGTAGATGATGCGCGGGTTTTTGACGAGCGCTTTGAGGCGCGCATCGGTCGCATCGCCGCTCGCAAAGAAGATTTTATAATACGGTACCATTTGGCGCAACTCGCCGTCGAAAAAATTGATTACTTGTGAATTGATTTTCTTTTTATTGTTTTCAATGACGAAAGCGATATCTTTTGCCGACGTAAGATTTGTTATGAGAAATTGCGCCGAATCGTTCGACGGTGCGTCGTCTTTTCTTGCTTCGTCGGTAATTTCCAAAACCTGCGGATAGAGAATTTCGGTTGGGCCGTTGCGTGCGACGAATCGGCAGATTGCGACGATATGCTTGTGGTTATGGCGCACAAGTACTCGGCGTTCGCTCGGCGAATCGAGCTGCTGCGTGCGTATTCTGATCTCAGGCCCGGTCGAGAGCAGGTTGTATGAAATAAATCCTGCTGGGAATTCTTCTTCGCCGACAAGAATCGAGCACGGTTTTTTACCTAGTATGGTGTTCAGAATTTGGTGAACTTGCGCGCTTTGGGTGACCTTTACCATGCCTCAAAAAATCCCCCTAACGTACCGAGCAGCATACATAGTGGGTCAATAATTTCGTTAAAAAAAGTGGCCGACTTATATTCGGCGTGCGTCTTAATACCGATTCGCAAGAGTCAAAATTTAATTTGGAGAATATACATGAAGAAACTTGTATCTATTATCTCTCTCGTTGCGCTCGTTGGTTTCGCACCGGCTTTCGCGCAAGATTCACAGCCTGGCACCGCACCTGCACAAGATTGCAAAGCGTTGAAAGGCAAAGCAAAAAAAGACTGCATCAAAGCAGAAAAAAAAGCAAAACGCGACGCAAAAAAAGCGGCAAAAAAAGCGAAGTAATTCACTTTTTAGCTTTTGCTATTTAAAGAGCCCTATGGGGCTCTTTTTTTTGGCCTTTGATAGCCTACAACATACCATTTATATGTAGGCGCTCCAAATAAACAAACGTGCCTGTGCTTGCTGTACACCATGTCTTGGTCTCCGGCAGTGCTATAAGTAGGGAATATGTCTTTAGCAGGCCAGCTCAACGCCACGGTCGATGGTGAAATTTTAGAAGAAGAGTCAAAACTGACTCTGAAATCGTACGATGTAGGGCACACTACCGAAGATTTCTTGCGTGCTGCAATCCGTCTTATTACGGGTAAATACGCCCGCGCCGACCTCGCTCCGAGTCTCGAAATTATCTTAAAAGAGCTCACCACGAACGCCGCCAAGGCAAATTTTAAGAAACTATTTTTTGCCGAGCGCGCCTTAGAGCTTGAAAACCCAGACCAATACCGTACCGGCGTGGCACTTTTTCGCGAGCTTTTTTCAGCGCGCATGTTTCGCGAATATGGGCATAAAGCCAAGGCAGCGCGGCTCGAAGTCGCGACAACCTTCGACTATAACGCCGACCGTATCATCATTCGTATCAAAAATAACGTACCGATGTCGAGTGCCGAAGAGAAACGTGTGCGCGAAAAACTTAAAATGGCGATGGGCTGCACCGACGTGGGTAGTTTTATTTTAGAAAATATCGACGAGTCCGAAGGTGCGGGCTTGGGTCTCATGCTCTGCATCACCGCACTGCGCGCAATCGGCGTAAACCCCCGGCTCTTTACGATTGCCACCGATCAAGAAAATTATACCACAGCCAAGGTGGAGATACCGCTGCACGATGACTATGTGCCTCTCCGCGTGGCTTGGTCTGCTAATTAAGTATTAACTGGCTCGTGTCGCACTTTGCGCACATAAATGGGTTACTAGCAAATCTGTCATTTTTTGGCCTTCGTAAACGCTCGTATTTCATATATATTAGAGAGCAATCATGCCTACGAGTTCATCATCTATGCCGAAAGACATCCGCGATGCCGCCGATCATATTTTAGAAACCGACCAAAAGCTCGTGGTGCGTGCGTACGGCGTTATCCATTCGACTGAAGATTTTTTACGAAACTTTGTGCGCAAAGTTACAGAGAAATTTGCGCGTGCCGATTTGGCGCCGGTGCTCGAGATCGTCGTGAAAGAACTCATGATGAATGCGGCAAAAGCGAATTTCAAACGTATTTTTTTTACAGAGAACAATATCGACGCCAATAATCACGACGATTACCGCGACGGCATGCAGCGTTTTCGCGACGTCATCGACGAAAATATTTTCACCACATACGGATTAAAAGCGCGCGACGCCAAGCTCACTGTCGAAGCATCGTTCGATTTTAATCAAGACCGCATCGTCGTCGAAGTGCGCAACAATTCGCCGATGACTGCGATCGAAGAGGCGCGCGTACGCGAGAAGCTCAAACGTGGCTATGAGTGCGCAGACATGGGTGAGTTTTTGCTCGAGCACATGGATGAGACCGAAGGCGCTGGTGCGGGGCTTGCGCTCTGCGTAACCGCAATGCGCTCGGCTGGTCTCGACCCACGGCTGTTGTCGCTCGCGACGCACGCGGCAAAAGAAACCGTCGCGCGCGTCGAAGTGCCGTTTCACGCGGCGTATGTGCCGACCCGAACGCGCTACCAGTCGCAGCTCGCGGGGTGAGCTAGCGGCGATAGTCTCTCAAAATCCTCTTCCCCAAACTCAGCTTGTGTACCTCATCGGCGCCGTCGTAGATGCGCGCGGCGCGTTCGTGGCGAAACCACGACGATAAAATCGTATCGTCCGACATTCCCAAACCGCCATGGATTTGCAGCGCGCGGTCGATAATGCGGTTCATCGTGTTTGCCACGACAAATTTAATCATCGCGACTTCGTCGCGCGCTTTCGACATCCCGAGATGTTCGATCGCCCACGCCGCCGAGAGCGTCATGAGACGCGCGCCGTGTAGTTCGGCGGCAAGCTCGGCGGTGTAGAGTTGTGTGATTTCGCTATCGGCGAGGGTCGCGCCGTCGCCGTGAATTTGCCGCTTATTCGCGCGCTGGCAGAGCATCTCGAATGCGCGTGCGCTGATGCCGAGCCAACGCATGCAGTGGTGAATACGCCCCGGCCCTAAACGCTCCTGCGCGATTTTGAAACCCTGCCCTTCGCGGCCGATGAGATTTTCTTTTGGTATGCGGCAATTCTCGAACACGACCTCGGCATGGCTCGCATAATCCGAACCCGCGTCGCCCATAATCGAAATGTTGCGCAGAATGCGAAACCCCGGCGTGTCGGTCGGCACAATAAACATGCTCGCGCGCATCGCCGGGTGCGCCTCGCTATTCGTCACCATCATCGCAATCGCAAAGCGCGACCCGTCGGCGCCGGTCGTGTACCATTTGCGCCCGTTCAAAATATAATGCTCGCCGTCTTTGACCGCACTCGCTCTGAGCAGCGTTGGGTTCGAACCGGCGGTGTCGACCTCGGTCATGGCAAAACAACTACGCATATCGCCACGCGCCAGGGGGATTAACCACTCTTCTTGCTGCGCCTTGGTGCCGAATTGGTGTAAGACTTCGATGTTGCCCGCATCGGGCGCTTGGCAACCGAACACATAATGGCCGAGCGGCGAGCGCCCGAGCGCTTCAGAAACGTACGCATGCTCGACGAGTGCCAGCCCCATGCCGCCCAACTCTTGCGGAATCTGCGGCCCCCAGAAACCTAGCGCTTTGACTTTCGCGCGTTTTTCAGCCAAGGTCGGTAAAAGCTCTTTGAACGGTTTCTGCGCAAACTCGCTCTCTAAAGGCAGAATTTCATGCGTTACGAAATCCTCAATTTGTTTCAAGATGAGTTTGAGTCGATCGGATACGGCTAAGTTCATTTATTCCTCCAGACGATACATCGTTACAATCAGGCGAAACCCAGACGTGTCGAACGAGTCGTTCGCCGCTTTGTCCGCCCACTTCCATTTGCTGTCGACGCGCGAGAACGAACCTAAGAGCAAACCGTCGGCACCGCAATCGGCGGCCTCGATGCGCAGACGGCGCAGCATTTCAGAGCGTTCGTACCCCGAACCGTACTGTAACGTAATTTCGCCGAGATAGCGATGTTTGCGTGTTGGTACAGAATAACTCACTTCGATTTCGCTTTCTTTGTGGCGCGGTTCGGCGCAGCCCTGTTCAAAAATTTTTTTATCCATCGACATGCAACCCACAAGCGTCAGTGTGCTTACCATCACAAGTTGGATTATCTTCGGTTTTTTTATTGGCATACGAACGAGTGCTACTAACGTCTTTTACTTTGCGCTTTCTCTCACCGGTACAGCGTGACAATATGAATATGCGGGCGGCAGATGAGCGTCTCGATAGATAAGCTGGCCAACGCTTACGATCGACTCGCGGCGCTAGTCGGCGCCGAGTACGTTATCGCTCCTACGCAGAATGAAAAATTTACCCCGTACTTAAAAGATTACACGTACATGAGCGGGGTCGCTGGGTTAGTGCTCAGACCCGCCTCAGCCGAAGAGACGCTTGCAATTGTCGCCGAGGCTAAGGCGCTGCGCCGCGGAAACGCAGAATTTCAGCGGGCGCTGAGTCTTACGCTGCGCGGTGGCGGTAGCGGCCTTTCGGGTGCGTGCGTTCCTGAAGGCGGTATAGTGCTCGACTTGACGCGCCTGCAGCGCGTGCTCGACATCGACGAAAAAAATTTTAGCATCACCGCCGAGTGCGGTATTATTCTTGCAGAACTAAATAGCGCGCTATCGAATACAGAACTTTTTTATGCGGTCGATCCGTCGTCTGAGGGTTTGTGTACTTTGGGCGGCAGCATCGCGACGAACGCGGCGGGGCCGTCGTCGCTTAAATATGGCACGACGCGGCACAATTTGGCGCGCATCACTTGGTTGAACGCCGATGCGGCGTGCGTCAAAGCGGGTGCGCTGCCCGTTAAAACCTCGTTGGGTATTTCATTGCCCGATCTGCTCTGCGGTAGCGAGGGGCGCTTGGGAATCGTTCTCGACGCTACGCTGCGCCTCGTTGCGCGCCCCGAAGAGCGCGCGCTACTCATGACCGTGTTTAGCGACGCTGCGCACGCTGCCGATTTTGTACGCACGATTCGGCTTGCGGGTATTGCCGCGCGCGCGATCGAAATCATCGATGACTTTAGCGCAAAGCTGGCAGATTTTCCGCTCATGACTCCGCAGGGCGGCGCGCTGCTGATGATCGAACTCGACGGCCGCGCCGATTTTATCGGCCTCGATATGGAAAAGTTGCAATCGCGCGATGCCAAGGCCGAATGGGTGGCGGCGCGCGATGCTAAAAATCGCGAGTCGCTTTGGGCGAAACGCAAGAGCATCAGCGTCGAACTCACGCGCCGGTATCCCTATCGTTTGGGCGAAGATATCGCCGTACCCTTGAGCGCATTGGCGTATACGATGCAGTTTGCGCGCGCAAAAGCCAGCGCGCATAAAATCGCAACGGCGATTTGGGGCCACGCGGGGGATGGCAACTTGCACGTGAATTATCTACTCGAAGATAAATCGCAATTGCCCGTACTCGATATACTCTTGCCCGAGCTCGCGCGCGAAGTGACGCGCTTGGGCGGCGCGATGTCGGGCGAGCATGGTTTAGGCCGACTCAAGCGCCGCTTTGCGCGACAAGCGCTCGCCCCCGAATATTTTGTCGCGCAAGACAAAATCAAACAAGCGTTCGACCGCGATTGTTTATTCAACCCGGCTCTCGAAGATAAATAATGGACTACGCGCGCGAACACGAATTGCTCTTACCGGCGGTGCGCGAAGCGGGCGCGGCGGTGTTGCGGTACTTCATCGCGAAGAATTACGACATTCAACACAAAGACGCCGAAAATCCCGTTACCGAAGCCGACTTCGCCGCGAACCGCATCTTGCGTGCGGCGCTGACAAGATATTTTCCCAACGACGCGATCTTGAGCGAAGAGAGCGATTCTGAAGCCGAGCGTCAGGCCATGAATCGCCGCTTCGGTACGCGCCGCGTCTGGATCATCGACCCCATCGACGGCACACGCGAATTTATCAGAGGGCGCGACGAGTTCGCAATTTCTTTGGGGCTCGTCGAAGACCACACGGCAGTGTTCGGTTTTATCTGCAACCCCGCGCGCAACTATCTTCTGAGCGGCGGGCCGTCGGTCGGTCTATTTCGTGACGGTAAATCGATTGGCATACCCCAACGCGAGATAGTCAATGCAGAGAAGACAATCCCCCCCCGCATCTGCGTATCGCACAGCGAGTTCAAGCGCGGCGATTTAGCGCATTTAGAAAAATATTACCCCAATCTCGCGCAAAGTGCGATTGGCTCGATTGCGTATAAGCTCGCGCTCGTTGCCGACGGCAGTTACGATCTTGTCGTTTCGGTCAAACCGAAAAACGAATGGGACATCGCCGGGGGCGCGGCGCTCATGGCCGCAGCGGGGTTATCGCTCTACGACGGAAACAGTGTGCTGTTGCCCTTTAATAAAGAAAATACAATATCGCACGGACTCGTCGGCGGTACGCGCGCGGCGTGCGCTTGGTATCAGACGTTAGAGCTTTCGAGACCTGCGAAATAAACGAAAATAGAGTGTTTCAAAAAACCAATACGCGACGAGCAGAAGGCGGTGCCAACGGTATGGTTTATTGATCGTGCGCCACAGCCATGTGTAGCCCGCCGCCGCCATCGCCGCCGGGGCTTTTTTGCGCGTACCGGCTAAGGTGTCGAATGCGCCGCCGACGTTCACGACAATGAGATCGCCAAAGTCTTTGCGGTTTTCTTCGATCCAGCGCATGCCGCGGTGGTAGCCCATGCCGACAAAAAGAATATGCGGGTCGGTCTTGCGCACCGCTTCGAGTACGCGCGCGCCGGTCGGACCTTTTAAGTAGCCGTGGTGGCGCCCGACGATGCGTAGCCCGGCGAACGAGCGGCGAAAGTTGGTATAGAGCTTGTCGAGAACCTCTTCGCGCGAGCCGAGTAAGAACACGGTATATTCTTTCGCGTGCGCGATGCGAATGAGATTCATCGCATACGATACGGTCGAAATAAGTTCGGGCAGCGGCGAGTGGAGCACGCGCGACATGTAGAGAATTCCCGAGCCGTCGGGCAAATTGATAAACGACTCGTTGGCCATCTTGAGCATGCGCTTACGAAATCGTACCCATACATAACGGTAGGGGTCGAACGGTATCACGAGTTGGGGGCCGAATTTACCCGACGATTTTTCTTTCTTCTCGCGCATGCGGTCGAGGCGGTGGATAGAGTGTGCGACCAAGTCGGCCGAGGTCGCTTGGTAGAAAGGTATTTTGCCGAGGTAGACTTTGCGCGCCTCGATGAGCGACGTGTCGATATTCTTGTATTCAAGAATCGGGTCTGAATCGTCTTTGTTCGTCAAGACGGGGTCGAGTGAAAATTCATTTTTCATGGCGTACGAAGATGTTATGTCCCTTCTCGGTAATTATGCACGCGGTGTTTTGAACACGCTGTCAATAATAATGGGGGGTAGGTGACTAGGGTGGTGCGGGCGCGTTTTGTGGGTTCTTTTAACTTGCGAACGGTCTCGCTTAAAACATCCTGAAAATCGCAAGCCTCGGCATTGACAAAGCGCAATGCCTGCTAAAGCGCTTCGCTGCTCGCGATTTTCATACTACCGCTTCGAAATGACGGCGTACCGTTCGCCGCGTACCCTCAAAACGCGCCCGCACCCCCGAAGCGGTGGACGTCATGCAATTAGATCATGACAAATCGATTCTGGCACATATAGTACAAACCGAAGAAGCCTAAAAAAAATCGATTTTTTGACCGCTTCTTGTTCAGGTGGCGTCTAAGTAACGTTGACTATGTCAAAAACAATTAGGAGGATATTAATATGATGAAGTTTACATTCTGTCTGTGCGTCATTCTCTGCGCGGGTGCTATGACGTCGGTGTTCGCGAATAAAAACAAAAATCGCGCCACCGCTGCTTCACAGCGAGCGTCCAAAGATGGGCAAATCAAGAAAGAGCGCCAACGCCTCAACCAATATAGTCCACATCAAGGGGCAAACAAGCCAAAGAAGGCGAACGAGAAAAACGAAAATTCCAAAGCAAAAGAATAAACGCATACGCCATTAGCATGGAGATTCACGAATGAATTTACCATGCTAATGGTTTTTTTGGCCTAAGCAAAACTAGTTCAATTCTTTCGAAAGCATCGTCAGCGGCATAAGCTCAGCGCCACTTCGAAAAAAATCCCTGAATAATCCTGAATTCACGTGGGTGACTATGCAGCAAAAAACCGCGTCAACGAGTTCTCGCATAATCACGTGGGTCAGGCTAATAAAAAGATTGCTGGATTTTGATATACATCAATGCGAAACTCTTTGATATGGTTATCAATCCGCAAGATTCTATTTGTTAAGGAGGGGGCAATGCAAGAAGCGCAGACATTTAATAAGACATTGGGCCAGAAGATTTTCGACAATATCTGGTTCTTATTGTTTATCGGCATGGCGTTTCCGGGAGTTTTCTATCTCGGATGGGGACTTATGGAGATTTTTGTCTTCAACAACACCAAGCTGACTGATTACTTGAAGAAGAGTAACCAAACCTATTTGATTCAGGTCGAGCAACCCAAGGCTGACTCGGCTACGAGTGGCAAAAAATAAGGAGTAACTATGCCTATAGAAACACCAAAAAAAAACTGGTGGGAGCCTTTTAATCGCGAAGAGAAAATTTGGCTCTATATCTCGATTGCTTGGGGTATCGTCATGTTCGTCATGATGCCGCTCGGGCACTTCTGGAACCAGAACGTTTCTTCGGAAACTTACAAGACAAAACCCGAAGAATACAGTCAGATTATCCAAAAGTTTATCGGCAAATACCAGCGCAAAGACGCCACGGGACAACTCGTGACGCATAACGGCAAACCCGGCGGAATCCCCGTTGTCGAAGCCCCGACGAAAGAACAAGGCGATGCGTTTCTTGTCGCACAGGCATGGCAATTTCGCCCCGCGTTAGTGCTCAAGAATAACAAGACATATCGCATTCACATGTCTTCGCTCGACTTTCAGCACGGCTTTTCGCTGCAACCGCAGAACCTGAACCTACAGATTTTGCCCGATTACAGCTTCGTCATCACTTTCAAGCCTAACGAGGTCTTCAAAGCGGGCGAAAAGAGTAAATCGTTCTATCTGGTGTGTAACGAGTACTGCATGTTTGCGAATAAGACCAGCGGCCACGACAGTATGGTCGGGCAAATCATAGTGGAGGAATAACATGAGTTTAGCGAATATAACGAACCAGTTTAGAACCTGCCCGACAACCGGACTACACGTCCACCTGCCGGCGCAGCGACTCATCTGGGCAAACGCCGTTTCAGCGGTGGTCTTTCTTTTACTCGGCGGTGTGCTCGCGCTTCTGATTGCGCTAACACGCTGGCCTGCGGTACACTTGTTGCCGCAAGATTTATTCTACCGATTCATTACCGCGCACGGCATGACAATGCTCGTGTTCTGGATTGTGTTCTTCGAGATGGCGGGCGTCATTTTTGCCGCACAAACCATCTTGGGCTCGCGCTTTCCGGCGATTAAGTTCGGTTGGTTTAACTATATCCTGATGATTACGGGCGCCGTCATGGCCGAGATAATTGTGTTCATGGGCAAGGCGGATGTCATGTTTACCGCATACCCTCCGCTCAAGGCGCATCCGCTTTTTTATCTGGGGATTATCCTCTTTGCTGTGGGGGCACTCCTCTATTGCTTTCAATTTCTCTATGCGTTGGTTATCGCCAAAAGAGAAGGATGGCATAAAGGTAGTCTACCGCTCTTCACGTTCGGTATCTTGGTTGCTGTCATCATTACAATCTTTACCCTCGTGTCGGGCGCGGCGGCGTTTATCCCCGCGTTTATCTGGAGCTTAGGCGACATGGTGACAACACACCCGCAAGATATCCCGGGCATCCTCTTGCCTCTCACAAAATGGACGGCGAATTTGATTCCGACCGTCGACCCCGAATACTATCGCATTACGTTCTGGGGCTTCGGCCACTCGGCGCAACAGCTCAACCTCGCGGCGATGGTATCGATTTGGTATCTCTTGGCGCACTTGACGACAGGCGCAAAGCCGGTGAACCAAAAGATGTGCCGTTGGGCGTTTGTACTCTATCTTTTGGGCATTAACTTGGGTTCGATTCACCATAACCTCGTCGACCCCGGTCTTTCGTCGACGTATCGTATCTTTAATACGAGCTATCTGTTCTACGCCGCGACGATCGGTTCGATGATCCATGCGTTCTCGATTCCCGCTGCGGTTGAAACCGCACAACGTGCGAAAGGCTTTAGTAAAGGTCTTTTCCAATGGCTCGTCAAAGCGCCATGGGGAGAGCCCGGTTTTTCCGGTATGGCAATCTCGCTCGTGATTTTCGGTTTCTTCGGCGGTGTAACCGGAATCATTCTTTCGGTAGAGCAGCTCAACATGCTTTCGCATAATAACCTGCGCGTACCGGGGCATTTTCACATGACCGTTGTCGGCGGTACTTCGCTTGCGTTTATGGCTCTCACCTATTATGTAATCCCCCTTGTGCTGCAACGCCAGCTCATCGGTAAAACCATCGCGAAATTTCAGCCGTACGTATTCGGTATCGGCCTCATGATGTTCACGACGGGCATGCACTTTGCCGGTGTGATGGGCGCACCACGCCGCCATTGGGATGTGACGTTCAGCAACGCGGTGATTCAAGTGCCGTTCGACGCAGCGATGTATTCGATGCTCGCTCTCGTGGGTATCGGTGCGATTGCGGCGTTCACGGGTCTATTGATGTTTATCTACGTTGCGGTGATGTCGGTATTCTTCGGTAAAAAAATTCCGTCGAAGATCGAGCCTTATGCACCCGCATTCGCAAAAAATTAGATTATGTTTGGGGGGCTTTCCCCCCAAAACAAACAACAGGAGGAGATCATGAGTAATAACAACAATCCTGGTTCTGCGCAGCAGAGCCAAAAAGAGAAAATGCACGCGCCGGGCAGCTTTGTGCTCGCGTTGATTTTTCTCGGCTGGTTTATGGTCGTCTATTTTACACAGTGGCTTGCGTTGAGCAAGAACTGGACTGTGTATTGATCGAATAAAAGGGGGCATAGCCCCCTTTCAATAAAAATATGAAATTTCGAAACTCAATTTTTCAATACTTTTTATCCTTCTTTCAACGCGCCGATGCGGCCTTTAACCAAGTCTTCGGCGAAAAAGGAAATTTTCTCTATTACCTCGGTTCTTTACCGATTATTTTGCTTTTTGTGTTGCTCTTCACCGGGCTATTCATGTTCATTTATTACAATATGTCGGCGGGGCAGAGTTACGAATCGGTCAAGTACATGACCGAAAGCGCACTCTTCGGTCGCTTTGTTCGCAATTTACACCGCTATGCCGCCGACGCGATGATGTTCTTCGTCATCTTGCACATGGCGCGTATGCTCTTTGAAGAAAAGTTTCAAAACCACCGCGCGCTCGCGTGGGTGACAGGTCTCATCATATTGGCGCTGATGCTCGTGCAGGGTGTCACGGGCTATATCTTACCGCTCGACAGCAATGCGCGGTACGTGATGGAGAAAACGTCGGAGCTACTCGCAGGCCTCAAGGTCTTCGGCGATACGCTACCGCGCTCGTTTTCGTCGCCCGCCCTGCTCGGCAAATGGATCATGTGGGTGATAATGATTATCCACTTTGCAATTCCGCTATTTTTTATTGTACTTTTATTCTTGCACGTTCTGCGCGTATCGCGCGCGAAGATTTTTCCTCCGCGAAAAATTACGTATAGTTTTTTGGGGATGCTCGCGCTCTTCACGCTTATATTTCCGATTCAAATGGTCGGCAAAGCAGAGGCCGAAAAAGTCGCCGAGCTCGTGCAACCCGACTGGTTCTATTTGTTTTTTGCTGCGGTGTTCGATTCGCGGCACGGTTGGATTATTTGGAGTGCCATGGCGGCAACGTATCTCTTATTGCTTTTTCTCCCGAAAATTCTCAAGAAGCGCGAGATCTTGAAGGCGGTCGTCGATGCCGACAAGTGTACGGGTTGCGGTCTCTGCGCCGTCGATTGCCCTTATGAGGCGATGACGATGATCGAGCGCAAAGACGAGTCGCGCTTCAAGCATCTTGTCGAAATCGACACGGCGCTTTGTGCGGGTTGCGGCGTCTGTTCGGGGTCGTGCAATTGGGATGCACTTACGTATCCCAACCCCGGTGCAGCCGAGAAAGAAATCGATTGGTCGCCAGCACAAGGTAAATGGGTGGCGCTCTTTTGCCAAGGGCGCGCGCATTCGCTGGGCATGCAAGCGGTGGCCGAACCGCTGCGCGAATTTGCTCCCGGCGCGGTTGCGCACGTCATGCCGTGTACGGGCAAGCTCGGCGCGAGTATGACAGAAAAAATTCGCGCGGGCGGGGCCAAGGGCATTGTCGTCGGTGCGTGCGCGAACGGCGACTGTTGGTACCGAGAGGGCAATAAATGGTTGCAAGAACGTATCGCGGCAAATCGTAAGCCGGTGTTTCGCAAGACGCCGCCGGAGTTTCCGCTGATCGGCGTCCGTTTTACTTCAGTGCAAAAAAAAGACGCACAAAAGGCAATCCTCGAAATTATCGAGAAGCAAACCCTGAATGGCAAGTCATTGCCGACGCGCTTTTTTGCGATGCTGAAGCCTTCGACATGGGCGCATTCGTTCGCGATGAGTACGGTATTTTTTGCGCTCACGGTGTGGGTATTTTTCTTAGGCGCTTCGGGACGTTTTGGCGCGCTCAAGGCCGACAGCTCGCAGGCGATGTTGCGTCTCGACTTCTTTTATCAGACGCTCGAAGAAACGTGCTCGCCCGATAAAATTCCACCGGGTGCCGAAAAAGCAGAGCTTGATCGTATCGCGGGGCTGATTAAGCTCGACCAACTCACGCCCGATGCGCGCGAAAATCTATTGAGGCAAGCGCGCGAAGGCGTTGCCGGTAAGTATTGTAGCCGCGCGCGCCGCTTGCTCGATATTATCGTCAAGGTCGACGGCAAAGAACTCGCACGACGCACGTTCAATCCGTCGGGGTTGCACAACGACGGTATTACTTACGTGCTCATGAAAGAAGCGACGACACCGGGCCAGCATGCGATTGCGGTCGAGGCGCACGAGAAAGATTCGGCGTCGCACGGACGCAGCGTAGTTTTCAGCGAAACGCTATCGTTTGCGGGCGGCGAAGTGAAGTTGCTCGACTATAACCCGAATACGGCGAAGTTCTATTGGCGCACGACTATCGATAGCACAGCAGGGGGGTCAAAATGAGATGTCGCGCAAGAATCTCGCTGATCGTCTTTTCAGCTCTCTACGTAACGTGCGCACCGCCGAGCGAGAAGGCATACGAAAAAAGTTTTGCACTGCGCGCGGCGCGCGAACTCGATAGCATCGGCGACGACGAAACCGCTTTGTATTATCTTTTGCGCGCGAAAGGCGAAGCGGCGGCAAAAGTCGAAGCCGAGAATTTCTTGCGACTACTCGCCGAGCGCAAGACGCGCGCGAGCGGCTGCATCGAAGATAAGAAAGCCGATCTCGCAATTAACCAATACCCGCGCATTCGACACAAGCACCTTTTTCAAATGGGGTTGTGCCTCGAAGCGTTGGGCGACACGAAGCGCGCACTCAATTTTTATAATTTATCCGAGACGGCGAGCTCGAAGCAACCGCAACTTTTTATTCGCCGCGCGTTACTCGAAGAACGATTAGGCGATAATACGGCGGCAGCGCGCGACTTCGCGCGAGCGCTCGCACTGAATCCGCAGTACCCGCCCGCGTTGCTCTCGCAAATTTTATTTCACTTAAGGCGAGGCAATAGCGCCGACGCCGAGGCGTTGTTAAAACCGCTCGCAGAAACGAAGGCGACGTACGCAGAGATTGCAAACGATGTGCGCGTACACCGCGCCGAAGTTGTTGCAATATGGGGTAAGACACATGGCAAATAATAAAAAGCGGCTGTGGTTTTTGCGCGGTATTGCCATTCTGCTCATGCTCGCATCGGGCTATATCGCGTGGTATACAATCGCGAAAGGTACGCCGCGCGATTTTTGGCAAGATCACCTCAATCGCAAACGCGGCAATCTACAGAATATCGCTGGCACGTTTACCGACCAAGACGGCAAACAAGTGACGCTCAAGAATTTTGCCGATAAAAACATTATCGCGACGTTCGTTTTCAAAGATTGTAATATGTCGTGCCCGATTATCATGAACGATTTGCGACTCTTTGAAAAAAATGCGCCCGACTTTGCGCGCTCGGGAAATTTTTTGATCTTCACTTTTGAAGACCACCGCAAAAACCCCGAAGAGTTGCGCGAATTCTTGAAAAAATATCGTATCGAGGGCGATCATTGGCGCGTTTTGACAGCCGACGCGGCGACAATACGCAAGTTGGCCGACACGTTCGAATTGCAGTATAATAAAGGCGAGGCGGGCAATTATATTTATGCGCACAGCAACGTTTTCATCGTCGCCGACAAGAACGGCGTCGTGCGTCGCGAGTTTCGCGGTATCGAGAACAATAAGGCGAAATTTTTCGAAGAGGTGAGAAAATTTTTGTGATTAAGCAGTATAAGGGCACATTTCTTTTTTTGCTGTTGGGGTTGTGGGGGCTTTCTGCGGCGAACGGCGTCAAAGATTTTTGGTTCGAGATGCGCGCAAAGTCGACCGGCGAGATCATCAGCTATGCCTCGCTGCAAGAATTTTGCGGCTGGACGGGCGATAAGAAAATCGGCGAAACCGATTTCGAATATGCGCTGCGCCGTGTGCGCAATATGTTCTCGGCGATTATGGCGATGAGTTTTTTATCGGTACTCTTGTTTGGAGCTATCTTCGGTTCGATATTCGGCGTCTTTTATTGGGCTGGCGCATTTAAGGATGAAGAAATATGAGAATTTCCACGCGAATTTGGATAGCCGTTTCGGCGATTTTAACGATTGCGTCGCTCGCGATTAAATTCTATTTTTTGCCGGCGGTCGAGCGCTTCAATCGTCTCACCGTCGAAGAACAGATGCAGCGCGAAATGCTCGCATTTGAAAAAGTCTTGGCGGTCGTCGCCACCGCCGCCGACAAAAATATGGATTTTGTGCGCCGCTCGTTTCGCGCGATTAGCGAAGAAAAAGGCATTCACGTCGAGTTGCGGCGCGACAAAATTCTCGACGAACAATTCGGCAAGAAAGACGATTATGCGCAGAACGATTTCGAACGCGAGGCGTTGCGTTCGCGCAAGCCGGCTTTTCGCGAGCACGACGGCAATATCGAATACGTCTATCCGCTGAAGGCGCAGAAACTCTGCCAGTCGTGCCACGTGACAGCAGAACACAAGCCGGTCGCGCTAGGGCAGCCGTTGGGGCTTGCGGTACGTAAACTACCGCTCTCGATATTCACCGATTCTCCGATCAGCTATTTTACGCTCGATTTATTTTGGCAAAATTTTGCGCTCCTCGCTTTCTGTATGATTGCGTTAATCGTACCGGTATGGTTTTGGATATTGCGCCCCTTACAGCGGCTTGCCGATAAAAGCGACGCGATTGTACACCGCCGCGACATGGCAAACGAAGAAGACAAGGTGTCGTTGATTTCCGAAACGGAACAAATGCCCGAAGAATGGCGTTCTATCCGAAGGATTATCGACGATGCACACGACAAACACTGATTCGCAAAAACCCGTTCGCTATTGGCTCTACGCATGCGCGGCGATTGTGTTTGCGATCGTCGTCATCGGCGGCATCACGCGCCTCACGCGCTCGGGTCTTTCGATCACCGAATGGAAACCCGTGAGCGGCGTTGTGCCGCCCTTGACCGCAGCGCATTGGCAGAGCGAATTCGATAAATATAAAGCCACGCCCGAATATCATCATGTCAACCGCGGCATGAGTCTCGACGAGTTCAAGAATATCTATTGGTGGGAGTTCATCCACCGCATCTTCGCTCGGCTTGTCGGCGTTGTCTTTCTCATCCCTTTTCTGTGGTTTTTATACAGAAGGCAAATTAGCCGAGCATTAGGCGCGCGACTCGCGTTCGTGTTTCTCTTAGGCGGCTTTCAAGGTTTTCTCGGTTGGTACATGGTGAAAAGCGGGCTCGTCAACGACCCGCACGTGAGTCACTTACGCCTCATGAGTCATCTCATGACCGCGGTCTTGATCTATGCGCTGATTCTCATGACCGCGTGGGGGCTAAAGACCGAATCGCGCGAACGCCAACATAGTTTTGGCGCTGCGGCCATGGTCGCGTTCGCGTTTCTGATTCTCGCGAGCGGCGCACTCGTCGCGGGTCTTAAAGCGGGCAAAATGTACAACACGTTTCCGCTCATGAACGGCGCATATTTTCCACCGGGCACCGAGTGGCTTAGCCCGAGTTATACGAATTTCTATAATAACCCCGGTGTGGTGCAGTTCGAACATCGCAATCTTGCGTACGCATTCGGATTGCTTATGGCGGTGTTGGTTTGGCGCGAGCGCAAAAATCTATCGATCAGACATCCGCTCGCTCTTGTGATTGTCGCATACTTATTACAAGTACTTCTCGGAGTATTCACACTCTTGCATGCCGTACCCGTGTCGCTGGGGGCGCTCCACCAAACGAACGCTTTGATTCTCTTTACGACGGCGCTATGGTATTGGGCGGCGAAACGCTATGCGCTCTGCGCTTTTTAGGTATGGCCTTAGGGCATACCTAAAAGGCGAATCTAACTTTTCAAAAAATGTGTTTTGCCGTCGCTCTGTAAAACGCCCTTTTGCACCAATTGGTTCCAAATGCGACTCACCGATTCGGGTGTGAGGTCGAGCAGCGCCGCGAGTTGATTTTTCGGAATATCGAGCGCGATTGGCGCTTTATCGGCGCCGAGCGATTTGAGGTAAGCGATAATGCGCCCCTCGGCGTTTTTGAGTGTCAAGGTCTCGATTTTATCTTTGAGCTTCGGAATCAGGCGCACGCTTGTATTTACAAAGTAATTATGAATTACTTCGTCGCTCGCAATGAGCTTTTTCAAGCGATCGTATTCGAATGCGACTAAGCAACCGTCCGCGAGCGAATTACACGAAGCCGGATAATTGCCACCCAGAAAAAGCGGTCCGCTGGCCATCATTTCTTGCTCGCGAAAAATATGGATAATCGATTCTTTGCCTTCGTCGCCGGTCATGAAAATTTTGAATTGGCCTTCGGCGACAAAATACGGACCGGCATAACGATCGCCCTCGCGAAACACAGCCTCGCCGCGAGCAAAGCGTTTATAGTGTGCAAGCGCGCGTAGCTTTTCGGCGTCGGCTCGCGAGAGCTCACTGAATTCAATAGAGGTCATGATTTTGTACGAGAGCAGAACGACGCGATCGAATTGCCGTTGAAGAATTTATTGCCGCCATGCCTTGACTTTTATCAAGGACGAAGATCAAAAAAGGGTGTACTGGTAAACTAATCTAAGGTAGTTATGCTGCTCGGCAATATTACACCTTAGGGTACATGATTCATGGAGGATATATGAAATCCCAAAATAAGCGCTCCGTAGGTATCGCCATCGCGCTGGTCGGCATAATGCTCGTACCCGCAACAATCGCTTGCGGCAAAAAGACCGAAAAGGCCGTGCTTGCGCATGCGCCGAATGTGCCGCCGCAACTCAACCGCAGCGGCAACGCGAAAGTGATTATCGAACTCGAAACAAAAGAGCTTAAAGGTCGCCTCGCCGACGGCGTAGAATATACGTTCTGGACCTTCGGCGGCACCGTGCCCGGCCCGATGATGCGCGTGCGCGAAGGCGACGACGTCGAGTTTAAACTCTCGAACCACCCCACGAGCAAGATGCCGCATAACATCGACTTACACGCGGTCACCGGCCCCGGCGGTGGCGCAGCGGCGTCGCTCACCTCGCCCGGCCACAGTTCGACGTTTTCGTTCAAGGCGTTAAACCCGGGTCTCTTTATTTATCATTGCGCCACTGCGCCGGTCGGTATGCACATCGGCAACGGCATGTACGGTCTCATCTTAGTCGAACCCAAAGGCGGATTACCCTCTGTGGACAAAGAGTTCTACCTATTACAGTCTGAGTTTTATACCAGCGGCAAAAATGGGCAGGCGGGTTTGCAAGCATTCGACATGAACAAAGCACTCGACGAAAAGCCCGAATACGTCGTCTTTAACGGCTCGGTGGGGGCTTTGATCGGCGACAAGACGCTCAAGACAAAAGTCGGCGACAAAGTGCGTTTTTTCGTCGGTAACGCTGGCCCGAATCTTGTTTCGTCTTTTCACGTGATCGGTGAAATTTTCGATAACGTTTACAGCGAAGGCGGCAGCGAGCGTAACCAGAAAAACGTGCAGACAACGTTGATACCGGCAGGCGGTGCGGCGATTGTCGAGTTCAAAATGGAAGTCCCTGGTAGTCACGTGATTGTCGACCACTCGATTTTTCGCGCGTTCAACAAAGGCGCCTTGGGGCTGATCGTTGCCGAAGGCGAACCGAATCTTGCGGTCTATTCGGGCAAACAACTCGATACCGTTTACTTGCCCGAAGGGGGGGCGACGCAGACAATCCCTGCCGATCAAGCGCAGAAGCAAATGCCCAAGACAAAAGAAGAGCGGCTTGTTGCCGGCAAACGAATTTTTGCGAGCGTCTGTCAGGCTTGCCACATGAGCGAAGGCCAAGGTGTACCGCAGGCTTTTCCGCCGCTCGCGCAGTCTGATTTCTTGAATGCCGATAAGAATCGTGCAATCAAGATCGTTCTCGACGGTAAGTCCGGCCCCATCACCGTAAACGGGAAAAAGTTTGATAGTGTGATGCCGGCCTTAGGCTTAAGCGACGACGATGTCGCGAGCGTACTCACGTTTGTCTTAAATTCGTGGGGTAACAAAGGCGGCGAAGTGACGCTCGCCGAAGTTGCTTCGCAAAGGAGCGGGCACTAGTATGACAAATCAGCATGTTAGCTTCGCTAACATGCTGATTTGTTTTTTGTTCGTAAGCCAAGTCGACGCCGTCGATGTAATAACTATTACCGGCGGCAGGTTTCGGCCGTTTGATCTCAAAAAAGACCAAAAGGCCGTTTCTATAAAAAAATTTCAAATCGACAAATACCCTGTGACTGTCGGCGAGTTTGCCCAATTTCTCGCAGCAAAACCCGAATGGCAGAAAGTCAATGTCCCCACGATCAAGGCCGACCCAGGCTATTTGCAATCCACCCGCATGGCTTCGGGCGACACGAAGACCGTCATGACGCAGGTGTCGTGGTATGCCGCGCGCGCGTACTGCGCGTACCAAAAAAAGCGGCTGCCGACGCTCTACGAATGGGAATACGTCGCGACGTATAATAAATGGGATACGCGCCCCGACACGAATCAAAAAATTCTTGCGTGGTTTTCGCGTCCGAACGTGCAGGGTGCGAGCGGCGATATCGGTTCGGGGCTTGCGAGTCCGCAGGGCGTGCGCGATTTGCACGGCCTAATATGGGAGTGGGTCGACGATTTCAATTCTTCAACTGTCACCGGCGATGCGCGCGCAGACACGAATAGCGAGTCGAATTTATTTTGCGGGGCGGCTTCGCTTGCGGGGAGCGATCTCAGAAACTATGCGACATACATGCGCTATGGCATGCGCAGTTCGTTAAAAGGAAATTACACCGGTCACAACTTAGGCTTCCGGTGTGCCAAGGATACCCAATGAAAAAAGGGAAAATGCTACTGATTGCCGTTGCTTGCGCAACGGTAATCAGTAGCTGTAAGAGAGAAGATCCGCATGCGCATCATGAGATGCAAAATGCGCAAGCATCTGTGCCTTCTGGAGCGTCGCTCTACCAGTTTCACGACATGTTCACCGACCAAAACGGCAAACAGTGGATGCTGCACCAATTCGAAGGTAAGTATGTCGTCGTGGCGATGTTCTATGCGACGTGTACCGCAATCTGCCCGCGCATCGCCGCCGAAATGCTTCGACTTGAAAAAACATTGTCGAGTAGCCAGCGCGCGAAAACGCATTTCGTGATGATCTCGTTCGACCATGAGCGCGATAATCCGGCGCAACTGCAAAAATTTATAAAGAAGATGAAGCTCACCGAATCGTTCACGCTCCTCACCGGCAAGCCCGATTCGATTCGCGAAGTTGCCGCCGCGTTGGGGATTAACTATAAGAAGCTCGACGACGGCGAGTATGCGCACTCGTCGCTCTTTACGCTGCTTTCGCCGACGGGTGAAATTGCCGCACAGCACGCGGGACTAAGCTTAAAAGCGGACACATTTATTGACAAGATTGAAAAATAAGTTTATGCTGTGTCGCCGCGAGAAAAAGAGGTTTTTATCCGCTTTATGCAGGGCACCACTTTGATGCCGATGCAGAGCGTAAGCGGTGGAGGCGAATATGAAGCGACTCGAATGGAATGTACAGTACAGCGTCGGCGTACCCAAGATCGACCAACAGCACGCTTACCTCTTTGAACTTGCGAATCGGCTCGCTAAAAACGCCGGGGTCGACAATCGTTGGGGCGAGCTTGGCGATATCATCGCCGAGTTACATAAATATGTCGATACGCATTTTACCTATGAAGAAGAGATTATGGCGCAGGCGCACTACGACGAACTTGAAAAGCACAAGAAGATGCACGATTTAATGCGCACGCGGCTCGACCTCTTGACTGCGCAGCTTAAACAGGGTTTACTCAATCGCAGCGAACTCATCGAGTTTCTCGAAGAATGGCTCACGATTCATATCTTGCGCGAAGACATGAAATATATTCCCGCTGTTGCGCAGTTGTCGTCGTCTGTCTAAAATAATTGATTTTTATCAAGGGCGATTTTCTTGCGCGTATGTATACTGTGAGCGTGAATAAACTTGCATTTTTTTCAACGGCTTTTCGCGTTTTCTTTTTTGCGTGCGCTCTGCACGCCGTCGCGGCGGTGACGCTCTGGTTACTCAAACTTTCGGGCGTCGCGATTGCGGGTACCGAACAAATCACAACGTATTGGCATACGTATGAAATGCTTTTCGGCTTCGTGCGTGCGGCCATCTACGGCTTTATTTTTACCGCCGGTCAACATTGGACCGGGCGTTTTCTCTTGGGGGGATGGTCGGCGGTACTGCTTTCGGCTTTCTGGCTCATTGGTCGCACCGCGTTTTTTTTCGCGGGCGTGACGCATCATATTGTTTTACTCATCGATTTTGCCGGTAGCCTCTACGCGCTCTATCGACTCTCGCCGCTTATCTCGACCAAGCAAACGCAGAACCGACAAATTTTTTCTCTCGTTGCCTTTTTTTCGGCAATGCAAGGTGTACTCGCGATTTTTTTCTGGGTTTCGATTCCCGAAAGTTATTACCTTCCCATCGCGAGGATTGCTCTACTGTCTGCGGTCTTGATCGTGGCGATGATTGCCGGCCGCATCTTGCCATTCTTCGCGGGCAACGTGATTCAAGGTAAGAAACCGCGCATCTTGCCGAGGGTCGAGAATTTGATATGGCCGGCGACGCTCGCGGCTTTGGTTGCATACGCCGCACAAATTTTTTTGTCGCAACTTGCGATCGGCGCGGCGGTTGTGTTTCTTTTCGTTGCGGCGTTGCACCTCGCGCGCTGGGCTTTATGGCGTCCCTGGGCGAGCGTTCGCTTTCCGATTCTTGCAATATTATTTTCGGGATATTTTTGGTTGGCGTTGTCGTTTGCATTTCAAGCCGCCGCGTTGTCGGGTATTATGCCTACAGTACCGACTGCATCCTCACCCGCTTGGCACATGGCCGGCATCGGTGCTTGCGGTGTGTTCATCTATGGCATGATTACGCGCGTTGCGTTGGGGCACACAGGCCGCGCGATCAAAGCCGCACCGCTCGTTAGCGTCGCGTATGTGCTCTTGAACTTTGCGGTGATTGCTCGCGTCTTCTTGCCTTACATAACGAATCTTACACGCACGTACGAGGTTGCCGCCGGTCTTTGGATAAGCGCGTTTGCCATCTATCTTGCGCATTATGCACACGTTTTAATTCTACCGCGCGCGGACGGCCGACCCGGTTAAAGGGGGAGCATGGAGCATTACGATTGGAAAGACGCTTATAATACCGGCATTCGCGAGTTAGATTCGCAACACGAATATTTATTTGCACTGACAAATCGATTGCTGCGGCAACGTGAAAACCCGAATAGAGCGCATGTCAAAGGAATTTTAGACGAGCTCTATGAATATACAGAACAACACTTTGCTTACGAAGAATCGCTGATGGAGCAATCGCTTTACGACGATTTACTCGATCATAAAAAATTACATATCCGACTCAAAGAACGTTTGTCGCTATATAGTGTTGAAGTCGCGAAAGGCAAGTTGAGCGTCGACGATCTATGCGAATTTATGAAGATTTGGTTGATTAACCATATTTTGCGACAAGACTTTCACTTTGCCGAACAAGTCAAAAATAAAAAGGATACCTAGTGATCGATTTTGAATGGCGCGACGAATACTCGGTCGGTGTTGCAGCGATTGACCACCAACACCAATCGCTATTTGCGTTGGCGCGTCGTGCAGTCGCGCTCGGCGACGACGCTACAAATGAAGTAGAACTACTCAATCTAGTGCAAGAAATGGAAGACTACGCAAATCGCCATTTTGCGCTCGAAGAGAAACTCATGCGCGAAGCGAGTTATAGCGAGTACGACGATCATAAGAAAATGCACGATTTCATGCGCGTGCGTTTAGAACTTGTCTCGAAGCAGCTGAAGAAACACGAATTAACCAAACACGATCTTGTCGAATTTCTCGAGAGTTGGCTCACAGAGCACATAATAATGGAAGACTTGCGCTATATCCCCGTCATGAAGACAAACTTTAAGAGAAAAAATACCGATGGATAATATTACAATACCGCCGTTGCCGACGATTGTCGCGCAGGTGATACATTTCGACGCGAATAATCCCAAGAACGGTGCGGCCGATCTTGAAAAAATTGTCGTTTCCGATAAGGCTATCAGCGCCGAGCTTTTGCGCATCTCAAATTCGGCATTCTACGGGCGATCGGGCAAGGTAAAGCTTTTGCGCGAGGCGCTCGCGGTCTTGGGCATCAAGGCGACAAAAAATCTCGTTATCTATTTGAGTACAAAAGCGATGGCCGCCGATTATAAAAGCGATACGTTCAAGAAATACTTACAGCTTTACCCGATTTATGCGGCACTCGTTGCGCAAACAATTGCGCAAGAAACGACGCTGCGCGCACAGGCCGACGAATGTTTTTTAGCGGCGCTCTTACACAGCATGGGTATGAATATTATGGCGCTGCAAAACAAAGGCCATTACAGCGACATGATCGATGCGTGTGTAAAAAACAAATGGCCGCTCGCGAAATTAGAGCAGCAAGCGTATGGCACGACGCATACCGCGCTCGGTAAAAAGGCGGCAGAATATTGGAAGCTCCCCGACATCTTCGAACGCATTATGGAAATCTCGGCGGCCAGCGATTACGCAAATTTACTAAGCCCCGTTGAAAAATCGACGTATATTGCTGCGGTTGTTGCCTCGCTACTTTTAGAGATGCCCGTTTCTGATGAAGCCAAAGCGAGCGCACAAAAATGTTATACCGATCTTGGAGGATCTCACCACCTCACGGCGCGGCACACGACGCCCGACGCGCTCAAGAAAATACAGGCGCACCCTTTCGCGCAACTCGCGCTCGGCTGAGGCAAGTCTATAGTGCCGCGCATTTTAATCGTCGAAGACGAAGCGGTACAGAGTGCGGCGCTCGAAGCGTTCGTCTCGGCGTGGGGCTACGAAATTGTGACACAGGCGACGGCCACCGGTTCGATCGGCTATCTGAGCACGAATAAAATCGACTTGGCGTTGATCGACCTGCATCTACCCGATAATCCCGGTATCGAAATCTTGAAGCATATTCGCGATGTCGACGATTCGATTCCCGTGCCGGTTTTTATGATGTCGGCCGAAGATTCGCCCGAAATTCGCATCGTCTGCATGTCGACGGGCGCCGACGATTTTCTCGCTAAGCCTCTGAATTTTGCGGATGTCTCGATGAAAATTCAACAGGCATTCGAGCGCGTGAGCTACAAGCGGCAGATTCAAGAACTCAACGCGAAACTCGAGAAAGATAAAAAAAGTTTGCAACGCTATTTCTCGAGCGATTTAGTCGAAAAAATTCTGAACGAAGAACTTTCGACAGAATTGGGCGGTACAATCGTCGAGGCGTCGCTCATGTTCTTCGACATTCGTGGTTCGACGACGATGGCCGAAAAGATCGGACCGCAAGCGTACGCCGAACGCATCAGTAAACTCTTTGCCGATCTCATGGATATTATTTTCGAGAACGGCGGTTCGATCAACGAACTTTTAGGCGACGGTATTCTCGCGACGTTCGGCTGCCCTTTCCCGAAAGAGAACGACGCAATGAACGCGATTGCGGCAGCGCTAGCGATCGAGCGGCACATGCGTTCGATCAATAACATGCGCGAAATTATCGGTAAAGTGCCGTGGGGTTTCGGCATGGGCATCGCGACCGGTAGAATTTTTGCGGGCAATATCGGCTCAGAGCGTATGATAAAATATGCCGTGATGGGCGATGCGGTAAATACCGCCGCGCGCATTCAAGATTTGACTAAAGATTCGACCTATAAAATTATCGTCGACGAGCCGACGTATTCGCGCGCTGCAGTCGATTGCAAGGCGCAAGATCTCGGCGAAACGACGCTTCGCGGCAAGCAAGAATCGGTACGTGTTTTCGGTTTGATAGGCTAAGCGTCATAAAAAACTATCCACTCGAATAGCCATGGATGAAGTTCACAAAATTCAACCGTTGCTGGCGCATGAGGGGCAGATTATTTTTGCCGAAGGCGATCGTTCGAACGGCGTGATGTATTTTATTTTTTCCGGAGAAGTCGAGATTTCAAAAGAAGGTTTCGGGGTATTGCGTACGCTTGCACAGGGACACTTTTTCGGCGAGATGGCGCTCATTCGCGCGATGCCGCGTACGGCGAGCGCGAAAGTAATATCGGCAGGGGCAAAGCTCGGTAAAATTGATCATAAGACTTTTGCTTGGTTATCAAAAAGTAATCCCACTTTTTTGGCCAATCTTATCGGCGTTGTCGCAAAGCGCGCCGCACGTGCTTTGAAGCGTGCCGCCGATCTGGAGGACGATGTTTGACCTTAAGCGACAAGCCGAGGCGATGAAGCAACGCTATTTGCGCAAAGGCGATTATGTATACCGCACCGGCAAACCGTGCGACGGAAATATGTTCGTTGTCGTCGAAGGCGAACTCGTCGAAATCGATGCCAAAGACAACCCCAAGTTAGGTTACGAAGTTGGGCCGGGCGGCTTTATCGGCGATCTCGAAGTCATGTCGGGGTCACTGATTCGGGTGCAAACGTACAAAGTGACATCGCTTGCCGCAACGTTGGGAGTTCTGGACAAACGCGACATGCAACTCGTCGGCGGCGTTTATCCCGAATTTTTTTTACAATTATTACGCAGTGCTGTCGATCACCTGCATGCGGCGGAGCGTGGATTGATCGCTGCGGGAAAGACTAAGGGTTAAGAGTTGAGTGTACACCAGCGGTGCGAGTTGGCGCTCAACTCATGAAAACAATCGTTCACCGTCTTTTTGGCACAAGATACTGCCAAGAGCGTATATTTTTATGAAGCCGTAGGTCTCCATGTTCAAGAACGCAATAGTTATTACATTTTTATCTCTCTTTATAGTGGCATGCGATGGCGGTTTTCAGCGCTTCGTGCCACCCTCTAATAGTATTTCAGGTCGCGGGGCAAAAGTGAATCCCACCATCATCAGCACAACCCCCACGAATAACGCCAGCGTCTCGCCCGTCACAGGCGCGAATGGCACGCAGCTTGTGATTGTCTTTAGCGCAACGATGGATACGACAGTGACGCCGGTCGTGAACACGTATTTTCGCGAGATAGACAGTAGCAACCAAATCGCTTGGTACCCCGCCGACAACTCTAGTTCGACGTTCACTTGGTCGTCGACCAACTTCGCGAATGACACGCTGACGATTCAGTTGGGTTGGGTGCGTTGGCCCGAAAACAATATCATCGGTTTCGATTTCGATAACACAACGCTTGTCAATCTCGACGCGATGCCGCTTGCGAATACAACGCGCTTTTCGTTTACCGTCGGGTGGGATCCGGGCAAATATAAAATCGTACAGACCGGGCAATATGCCTGCTATCGTTATCAAACGGGCGCACCCATCGGCTGGCTCGAAGAGACTGCATGCTACGATTCGAGTAACGGTGGAGGTGGTGTGATTGGCACGCAAGATTACCCTGCCGCACAGAATGGCTTTGTCGAGCCGCGCAACATCGCTTACGGTTCGGGTCTTATCGCCGGGCGCCGTTTCGATTCGGCGATTGAGCCGCACAATCGGGGTGTTACGAACACGGTGCTTGGAGCGCAGACGTGGCCTATGACGGCGGCGTCAAACGGTTGCAATCAATTGGATGTTAATGCTCCGTGTTATCCGTATACGCCCGACCCGACAACGAATTTGATTTGGAAAACCTGTAGCCAAGGCCAGCCATTCGAAGACGTAGGCAACAAATGTTTCACCAGCGGGCTTGACTATACATGGGGCCAAGCGGTCAACGCATGCGCAACTCTCAATACCACAAACAGCGGGCAGGGCTATGCGGGGCGCACCGATTGGCGTCTACCGACGGTGCAAGAGCTTGAAAATCTAGTCGATTACGGCGCGCGCATATCGGTCGGTACTCCCGAACCCGGCCCTGGCTATCCCGAAGCGCCGGCGATTCAAGGCTATCAAGAAACGGTTTTTCCATACCATTGGGAAGGGCCATATCCGCGTACATCGACAATTAGTGGCTACTGGACGGCGACGGGACTCACAACGCTCTACCAGGGCAATACGCTCTATAGCAACGCCTATATAGTCGAATTCAAAAAAGGCTCGATGGGTGCGGGTGGTTCGTCGGGTTCACTGTTGCAATCAAATCGAGATTATACCGGTTCTAATGCCAACTATAAAAAAGTGCGTTGCGTTGCGGGGCCTGTGTCGCCTGCCCCCGTGCAAACGCTGACACCCAGCACGCAGCAATCGCTGACGCAGGCATTGACAACGCAAGCGGCGACATTCACGGGTTACGATAACAATGCAACCTTTAATATAGTCTCGGCGCAGTCGGTGTACGATATTGCATCGGCAACCAATAGCATCGTCGTGACATTCAACATTGCACCCGACGCGACACCGGCGGGCAATGCGACTAACTATTGCATCGGTCTCAGCACCGACACAAGCTTTGCGACCTGCACCTCGCAAGTATCGTTCAGCGGCAGCGCGACGGCATCGGGCACCACGGTTACGCTCGCATCGGCAATACCGACGCCCGGCATTATGTATCGTTTGTTCGTCAAAACGCCGACGATGACCGCGACCGGCGGCACGCTCATCATCAATACCGATCGAGTGCTGTTTTCGGCTAACGCACCTATGGTGACTTCGTTCTCGACTTCGAGCTTTAATGTGCTGCGCGCGAGTGCGCCGACGGCAACGACGGTGCAAGTCGCCTTCGATCGCCCCCCCGATGTTGGCCCCGCATTAACGCCGGGTAACTATTGCGTAGGATTGCCCGCACAGGCGAACTTTGCCGCGTGTACGGGCGGTGGCGGCCAAACGCCGAGCGCGGTCACGCTCTCGAAAAGTTCGGTTTTGCTGACAGTGGGTACGCCGTTAACCGCAGGCACTACGTATAAAGTATTCGCTAAATTGTTAACGACAAATTCGGGTGGTACCGCGCTGGTCGCTTCAAGCGCGGTTATACCGCTTGGGTTCAATATTTTGAACGCAACTTCGCCCAGTTTAACCAGCGTACAATTAACTTTCGACAATTTACCCGATGCGACAGCAGGCGCTGTTGCGGCAAATTATTGCATCACGACGGCAGCGGCGACAAGTTGCCTGGGTCCTTCGAACCCGGCGATTACGAGCGCAACCGTTACGGGTTATACCGTGACCTTGGCGACGGCCACACCGCTCGTTGCGGGAACTCCCTATAGCGTCTTTGTTTCGGGTATTAAATATACAGGAGCGCAGGTCGTCACCGACGCCGTTAATAATCTCTTGTGGCAGCGCTGCCGCAAGGGCCTCTTCGATATATCGACCTGCACCGACGACGGCGTTGCAACGAACGATGTCGCTTACTGGAACGACGCGCTCAATTATTGCAACAACCTCAACGCGACAAACTATGCGGGCTACACGTACGGTTGGCGCGCGGCGACGATTAACGAGCTCAAGAGCATCAGCAACCGTTCGCTTTTCGGCACCGTCGGCGTTGCGATGGATACGACAATTTTTCCGACGCCAAACTTAATGGCCGAAGACCACGCCTCGTCGACAAACTATTCGATGAATGGTACGACGACACCCGGTGCGTCGCCGAACTATAATCTTGCGTGGGGCTTTAATTACTACACCGGTTTTTCGAGTATCGTACAGAAAGACTACTCGACTCTGTTGCCGGTCGGGTTGAAACCACCGAAAAAAAGTATCCGCTGCGTGAGAAGTCTACCGTGAAACACTTAATCCTACCGCTACTATTTGTCGGTTGTGCGCAATCGACAATCGTGCTCGACCCGACGACCAATAAGGCGGTGACCCCCACGGTGCCTTCGACACAAAATACGCTCACGCTCAACGTCGACATGAGTTTAGCAGGGTCGTCGTTATTTAGTAAGCCGTTCAGCGCATTGGTATTTTTGAACGGCGCTCTAGTTGCCGCGCAATATAATAGCGGTGCGACGACCGATGGTGCAGGCTTAGCGACGTTCGTGATGAACGGGGTCGACACGAATAATTGCCCAACGGCGACACCGGCTGCGCTTGCTTTCGGCACGTACCAAGTCTATTACGCGATGCAATATGCGGCCGAAACGGTGACGACCGTCGCTGCGGGAAAATTAGTCGATACGAGTCTTGTCGCGTGCAGCGCCAACGGATTTATCCAGTCGAGCAGCGGCGCGCATCTTTATAATTCGGTCTCGAATATTGTCGTCAGCGGCAACGCGACGGTGAACATTAATAGCACGACAACGGTACCGGGGAGTCAGCACACGTTTTCGCTTTCGGTCGGTAACGGCATTTTGGCGTCAAAGCCCTTTCGCTGTTATCTCACCGATAGCAACACCACTGCGATTGCCGCAACCTTACAACCGCTTGCACTCTACACAGGTTCGACCGACGCGAGCGGTTTAGCGACAACAACCGGAAACGGTGTAACGAATTTTCCGGTGGCGACGAGCTATAAATATTATTGTCTCATCGGTGTTGCGAGCGCTACGAATTTTCTGGCGACCGGCAACTATGAGGCAACCGGCGTAGCGACGGTGACCGGCTACGCAACGACGACTTTGACTGCGGCGAATTTTACGGCGTTATAAAAAAGATTTCGTACCAAAGGTGTGAAATCTTTTTTCCCTTTTCATCCTGAGAAACGTCTAATCTTAGTTAAAGGAGAAACTATGCGCCAGCTACTGCTTAATATTTTAGTAACGGGGTTAATCCCCCTTTTGTCGCTTACCGCTCAAGACAAACCCAAAGAACTTTTGGCGGCGGTCTTGAGCGCCAAAGGCGAATGCTATTACGAGCGTGCGGGCCGTGCCGAAATGGCGCGCGTGAAAACGATATTTTTTAAGAACGACCGCATTTATACGCGCGACGGCAAAATGGACGTTCAGATCGGACCGAGCGCGGTATTGCATCTCGCGCCGTACACGACAGTCGTGATGACCGATTTGACCGAGCTGAACGCGAAGTCGAATATTATGCTCGAATTAGAAACGGGTCGGGGGTATACCAAGTTTTCAAAGCAGATGACGCCGGGGTCGAAATATACGATCAAGAGCCCGACGTTGGTTGCGGGTGTGCGCGGCACCGAGTTCATTATCAGTGCGGGCGACGTACAAGACGCGAAAGCCGAAGACGCCGACATTCCGTCGGGAGTTTTTGTGAACCACGGTAAGGTCGCCGTGCGCGCCGCGAGTAGCGAGGGCGACGATCAAGAGATTCCCGCAGGCGAACAAATTACGAATGTCGATAACGCATTAGTTAAAGGCGTGATGGAAGATTTCATTAAGAAAAAAATGGCGCTCTTCAAAAAAATGGAAGCGATGAAAGAGTTTCAATATAAAACGTTAGAACGCGCGAAGCAACAACAAATCGAGGCACTCGAGCGCGTGCGCGAAGGACGCAATTTTAATAATCCCGGCAATAGCATCGACGAAATGCGCCGCAAACAGTCGGAGCATTTTAACAAATGAACTTGGCGTCGCTGCGCCGCCGGGCTTTAGCCGCGCTCGTATTTGCAATTGTCGGTGCGGCGAATGGCACGGCGGCACGAGTCGATATCTCTTCGCGCCCGTGGTATCACTATATCGGCGAAGAGATGCCGCCTGCTAAAATTCCGCAGGTAACAAACTTCACACTTGCGAACGGTATTTCGGTTTATTACATTAAGGCAAGCGCCGTACCGACAGTGTCTTTGAACATCTACGTCGCGGGCGGCGGCTTCGAGGTGCCGGTCGAAAAGCTCGGACTACAGTCGCTGTGGGGTGAGACGCTCGTTTTTTCGGGTTCGAAAAAAATGGATCGTAACGCGCTCTCAAACTATCTCGAAAATCGCGCCTCGCAGTTCAGTTTTTCAGCCGGTCTCGAACGCTCGGCGTTCACGATCGGTTCGCTCGCGCATTATTTTGCGCGCGACGTTAAAGAGCTCTTCGCGGTGCTGCAAGAACCGCAATTCGCCGGCGAAGATTTCGATTTGCTCGTGCAGCGCGTACTCAAAGAATTTGAACGCCGCGACGAAAACCCGGCGAAGTGGGCATCGTTAGGTGTTGTCAAAACTTTTTGGGATGGCACAGTGCGCGGTCGCTATGCGACGACGCATACCGTGAAGAACATTGTCCGCGACGACCTCGCTGAATGGCAAAAGAAACTGTGGCGCGCCGATCGCCTAACGCTCGCGATCGCCGGCGATATCGACGAAACGAAACTCAAGGCATTACTCGAAGAGACTTTTGGCAAAATGCCGCGCGACACCAAAGCCGCACCCGATATGCGCGCGACGCAAGTCATGCCGACGGGAAAAGCCAACGCGCTTTATCTGTTGCCGAAAGAAATTCCGCAGACGACGGTGATCTATAAGGCGCCGGGCATGAAGCACGGCGACAAAGATTATTACGCGCTGCGGATTTTCGATTTTCTCTTGGGCGGCGATTCGTTTAACTCGTACCTCACGCAGAAAATTCGTACCGAAAAGGGTTGGGCATACACCGCGTACTCGACGTTCGAGACCGACGATTTCACGGGTTCGCTCATGCTCTTCACGCAGACCGCGAATGTCAATTTACCCGACGTCATCGGAGCGATCGACGGTATTCTCGCGCATCCCGAAGCGTTCGTGAGCCGCGAGAAAATCGAACAAGCGAAACTTTCGCTCAAGAACAAATTTGTGTTCTTATTTGAAAATCCCGCGCAATATTTGAAGTTGTACCTACAACTCAAGTGGGATGGCCTGCCCGATACGTATCTGGCGACTTATGTGAAAAATTTATCGAGCGTCAGCGAAGCGGATGTACTGCGTGTCGGTAGAGCGTTTTACAAACCACAGAATTTTTCCGTTTTGCTCTGCGGACCGAATAATATCTATCAGAAAAAATCGGCAGTGCGGCCCGAGACAGCAGCTGTACTGACTTTAGAAAAATGAAATTGCAGAATTTGAAATTCTGCTTCTTGCTTTGTTTTTTAACGACCCTCGTCGCCGACGACGTGCAACTCGAAACAAAAATTCCGTTAGGGCTCGCGCACGACGGCACGATTCTCTGGGTCGCCGACGCGGCGAAGCGCGAGCTGACGGGCTATGATGTTGCTCAGAAAAAAACTATCGCCCCTCGTTCGCTCTCCTTCGATGTGCGCGACATTGCCTATTGGGCGCCCAATCTCGTGACTGTCGCACCAAATTATGTGTACGTATTTAATCCCCTAAACGGCGATCTCGTCGATAAGATTCAACTCAAGGGCATCGACGACCCGGTCGCGATTGCGCTCGATATGCACCAAGCGTACATCTATAACCGTTCGGATAAAAAAATTTACCGCGTGCAGCTCGCCGACCGTTTGCAGTTCGGTTCGTTTACGCCCGACGTGTCTGCGGACATTCGCAGCATGACATTTTACAAAGGTTTTCTTTGGGCTGTTGCAAAAGACGGTAAGGCATATAAGCTTTCGCCGAGCGACGGTTCGCAGGCAAATTTTTTACCGCTACCCGACGCCAGCTATGGCATTGCATTCGTCGACGGGGGAATGTATATCGCGCGACCGGGGCAAGTGCGTTCGATCGATTTTATCGAAACCGACAGTTACGTCGCAGCGGCGAAGCGTAATTTTACGCTCGCGGCCGAGATCGATCTGGTGTTTCCGTGGAGCAAAGAGGCGCGCGAACGCGAACCCAAGATGCGGCTTGCGTATTCCCTCTTGCCGCTCACCGCGCACCAGCGCATCGCGGGGCTACGCGCCGAACCCTTTGTGCGCTTTGGTCGAAACGACGACGGTGCGCATACCTCTGAAATAATTTTAGAACGCAATAGCCAAGAGCAGAGCCGTAAGCAAAAAATTCACTTTCAAGCGACGCTCTATAACCTTACGCATATTTTCAACGCGGCGCAAATGAAGTTGTACTTTAAGAATCCCGAGTTGTCCGATAATTTGCGTATCTACCTCGACAAAATACCGCTCGCAGCGGGCGAGCAAAGCGCGAGCGAAAAATTTCAGAGCGTGTGGCTCGCGAAGAATGAAGGCAAACATCCGGTCTATGCGATCTCGGCGTTGTGGCGCGACGAAACCATGAGCGCTACCGCGCGCTGTGCGACCTTGAGGACGCTCGGCGTACCCTGCCGGCGTATGCATTTTTACGATCTCGATGCCGGTAAGATGCTACACTATCTGCAAGTCTATTTGCAGCCTGTAGGTTGGGTGAGTATTTCGACAAAATACGACGCGACGCGCCCGAAAGAATTTCCCGTAGCGAATAACGAACTTGAACTTTACTCGCCCGACGATCTGCAGTTTTCGCCGAAAGAAAAGCGTGCGCCGGGTGCGTCCGCGCTACCCGAACTCATGCGTTTGGGCAACGTGCGTGTAATAACTAGTAGTTTGGAGTAACTATGCTTAAGTTGGGCGCGCATAGTTATTACATTTACCGTAGCCGAAACTGCACCGGTACCGTTAGAAGCACCGGTACTGGCGGGGGTGGCAAATGGGCAAGCAAGCGCACCGCTTCGAGCGCGCTCTCGTCGAGAACTCGATGCCCCGAACTTTGACGAACGCCGACATCGCGCACCGAACCATCCACCAGAACCCAAAAGTTAATCGTCACTGCGCCTTGCCAGCCGTTTTGCCGGGCGATGCGCGGGTAATACAAATTTGCATGGATTAACCCCGATACACCGGCGAAGTTTTGCCGCACGTACGATTCGCCGCCCCCGCCGGCAGTGCCGCTGTGTTGGGTGGCACTTTTCGGTGCCGTACTCATCTCGGTAGCCGTTGTTGTCGAAGTTTCACTGCTGTTCTCTACGTGCGATTCTTCGTCGCTCGCTTCGGAAATACTTCCGTTACCGTTTTGCTCGCCGCCCGCCGCAAGACTAAAATCGAGTCGCAGCGCCTCGCGATAGTTATTACCTACCCATGTGTAGGCGATGAAAACTGAAAACAACGCGCCGTGCAGTACACCGGCGGCCAAAAAACCCTTGTGTAGCGCCGTCATAGTTATGCCTTCTCTTCTGTTTGCAGGCTGATGTTCGTAAAACCTTGCTTCTTCAACCGCGACAAAACCTGTATAAAAAGATCGAGTTGAATTTTTTTATCGGCGCGAATCAAGACGAGACGATCTTTCGGCAACGTTTGCGTGCGTGTTTTG
>JAFEGD010000080.1 GCA_018240245.1 Spirochaetota bacterium
AGAAGGCGCGTGACCGCCGACGGCGCGTCGTTTGTGTGCAGTGTCGAGAAAACTAAGTGACCGGTGAGCGACGACTGAATCGCAATACGCGCAGTTTCTTCGTCGCGAATTTCCCCCACCATTATCACGTCGGGGTCTTGGCGCAAAATTGAGCGCAAGCCCTCGGCGAACGTGAAGCCGATTTTTGCGCGCGCCTGCACTTGGCCGATGCCGTCGATCTGGTATTCGATCGGGTCTTCGACGGTAATGATATTGCGTTCGGGGCTATTGAGGCGCGTCAACGCCGCATAGAGTGTTGTCGTTTTACCCGACCCCGTGGGGCCTGTGATTAAGACAATACCGTTCGGATAGTTAATCGTCTCGACAAATTGTTCGTACGTCTGCTTTTCAAAGCCAATCGTCGCTAAGTCGTATTTAGCCGCAGTTCGATTGAGAAGGCGCAGTACCAAACGCTCGCCATGTTGCGTCGGTAGCGACGATACGCGAATATCGATGTCGTTGCCGCCGAAGCGCAGACGAATACGCCCGTCTTGCGGCAGGCGGTTTTCGGCGATGTTGAGATTCGCCATAATTTTGACGCGCGAGATGACGCCGTTCTGCACTGACTTCGGCGGCGTCATCATTTTGTGCAAAATACCGTCGATACGAAAGCGAATAAAAAATTCTTTTTCGAGCGGCTCGAAGTGAATATCGGACGCTTTTTCGGTGACGGCGTTCGAGAGCACCATGTTGACTAATTTGATGATTGGCGCTTGGTTCGCCATATCGGCGCTGTCGTGCAAATCTTCGATATCGTCTAAAATTTCTAATCCGTCGGACATGCCGAGCTCGGAGTCGGCGGCGCGACTCTTCGCTTCGTAGTCGTTGTGGATAATCCGCAGAATTTCCGATTCGCGCGCCAACACGGGAATCACGTCGTAGCCGATGAAAAGCAGACGAAACTCGTCCAAGGGGTGCAAAATCGACGGGTCGCTGAGCGCGATGCGAATTTCTTTATCTTTGAGATAATACGGCACGACGCGGTATTTCTGCACAAATTTCAGCGGCACTTTTTCGACGAGGTCTTCGATACCCGAAGGTTCTATTTTCTCGGCGAACTCGATTTCATATTGCTTCGAGAGCGCCTTCAAGACATCGTCTTCGGCGATGAGCCCTTTTTTGATGAGAATTTGACCGAGTTTGAAAGCCGATTTGCGCTGCAACGTCAGAGCTTTCTTCAGCTCGTCTTCTTCGATGAGGCCTTCTTCGATGAGTATGTCGCCGAATCTTCTCATCTGCAAATGCTTAATCGAGAGTGCCGCGTTTGTTTTCCCTGATTTGTTCTTCGCGAACGTCGCTTGTGACTTTATCTGCAATCGCGCGGTTGGTTAAAATATGCGGAGTGATAAAGACCATGAGGTTGCTGCGTGTGACGGTAATCGTCGTTCTACGGAATAAGTATCCGATCAGCGGAAAATCCCCCAGAATGGGGACTTTGACGATCGACGCCTGCCGGTTATTGCCGACAAGACCGCCGATGACGATTGTCTGCGCGTCTTGCACGCGCACATACGTCTTCACGTCTTTTTTCGATATTGTCGGGTTGGCGAGCGGGTCGGCCGCCGGTACGAGCGTTTTCACTTCTTGAAAAAGATTCAATGTGACCATGCCGTTCTTATTTACTTGCGGTGTAAATTTGAGCTTAACACCCACCGGCCGATATTCGTAACTTTGCGAGAGCGACCCCGTCATGCTCGTGAACGAGTTGACGCGCACGGGTACGTCTTGCCCGACGTTGATTTCGGCCTCTTGGTTATCTAAGGTCAAGACCTGCGGCGCCGAAACAACGGTAAAATTTGAACTGCTCACCTGTGCATTAAGAATGCCAATGATATTCGAGACGCTATTATTCAAGAATGTGACAGAAAAGCCGCTGCTCGTGTTGATGGCACCGCTCTTGAAAGTACCTGTCGTTGTGTCGATGAGTCCCGAACTTGAGGCAATCCCCGAGTTAAACTGCGCCGAGCCGCCTTGTCCGGCAATCCAGTCGATACCGAGCGAGCGATTCGCCGATGTGCCGACCTCGACAATCAAGACTTCGAGCAAAACCTGTTGGCGCGGCAAGTCGATGCGTTTGATGAGACCTTTCACGAGTTCAAATTCGTCGGCGGTACCGACATAAATAATACTGTTCGTTTCTTTGTGCGCGACGACATCGATCGGACGGCGCTGTACGTTTGCTTGACTCACCGAAGGCGCGGGAGTTGAAGAGGATGCCGCACCGCCGCTCGTCGAATGCGCTGCCGAAGGTAGGGGAGACATTTGATCGATCGGCAATTGTACTTTTTTGAGCGTCGCTTCGACGTTCTCGGCATGCATATTTTCGAGGCGATAGACGTGTACACCGCCTTCGGGGCGCACAAAGCCACAATCGGGGTCTTTCTTATCGCAATCGGGAGCGGTCCCTTTGTAGTCGATCATGTTCGTGACGCGAATCACGCGATTGACTTCGAGCAAGTTGCCGCTGACGATGAGCATGCCGACATCGTCGTAATCGACCAAGTCGGTATTTGCGCTGGTGACGCGCTTCAAAATCCCCGAAAGCCGCGACGGCTTTGTTCCTAAAACAGGCATGATTTGTGTCACGGGAAGATCGGCGCGCAGGTTTGTATCTTTAATTTCGTCGCGGCCCAAAAAAATCAAGGGACTACCCGCAAGCGCGTCTTTGAGCGCGACGACACGAATTAATGTTTCGTTTTCTTCGACAATCCCAAAGCCTTTGATCGCGAGCATCGAATAGAGATAGGGGTATGCGAGCGAACGAGGGATTTTATAAGGGGAGATGACAGTTATCTTGCCTTTTACTTTTTCGTCAGCGATAATATTCTTACCGATAATTTTTGAAAAGAGCTTTAAGATATCTTGAATTTCTTGATCGCGAAAATCGGGTTGAAAAGTGCCAGCCTTTTCTTTCTCTTTGTCTTTACGCGATTTTTTACCCGCTTTGCCCTTCGCGGGTTTCACGTCGCCGTCGGCCGATTCTTTTTTGTCGGTAGTTTTTGTCTCGATTTTGTCCGCTTTGGCTTTCTTCTCGGCGTCGGCGGCTTCTTTCTCGCTTTCGGTCGCGAGCTTTTCCATTTGTTGGTCGCTGGGGCCGGTCGCTGCCGGTGCTGCCGCCGGCTGTGCAGCGGCGGGGGTAGGCTTACTTTCGGCGGGTACAGGAGTTTTAGCGGGTTCGGAGTCTTGCGCAGCGAGTGACGCGCTAATTGCAAGCGCGGCACAGATTGCGGCGATACCTTGAAGAAAAACCGTCATTCGAGAAAAAAACACGCCGCAAGCCTTATGGGGCGCCACAACGTGCGCTGCGGATTGGCCGACAAGCGCAAAGGCGCTTTCGTTTCGGTGTGACGCGATAATATTCATTTAGACGTAGGTTTTCCCGAAAAATAGACATAGCCTATTAGTTATTCATCGGGAAAAGCAAGGGTAAAACTAAAACTATATGGCGGATTTACCTCAGTACCGGCTGCTGGCACCTGTGATGCGACATATCCCGCCCCCTGTACTTTGTGCTCTCCCGGAAATTTGGATAAGACCTGAAAAAGTAATTCTTTTTTACTGAAACCGCGAAAATCGGGCATTGTGCGACAATTTGCTCCGCACTCGGTATCGGTTGCATTTTTATTGCTATTCAGGTTCACCGAGCGGTATTGCGGCGTTGGTAGTGCTTTCACCTGCCGCAATTCGCCGACATGAATCGCAGGAATGATTTCGCGTAGCACGCGGCGAAACGCGGGTGCCGCGACCGTCGCACCCTGGTGAAATTCGCCGCGTGGCTCGTCGAACATGAGCATGATCGTGATTTCGGGTTTATCGCACGGGAAAAAGCCGACGAAAGACGCTTGGTATTTGTTCGAATAACCCGATTCTTTCGTCCATTTGACCGAAGTGCCGGTTTTGCCGCATACGTCGAATTCTTTGAGCCCTAAATCGGCACCCGCACCCGTGCCGCGCTTCACGACCTCGCGTAGCGTCTGGCGAATTTTTTGTGCGTTATCGACGCTTGCAACGCGGTATTTTGCTTGCGGTTGAAAACGATCGACGATGCGTCCCTGAGCGTCGGTGACTTTCTCGATAATTGCCGGTGCCATAAAGTTGCCGTCGGCGCCGATCGCATTGACGGCCAGCGCGAGTTGCAGCGGTGTGACGCTGACCCCGTGTCCAATCGGCACGGTCATTTTCAAATAATAATCCCAGTCCTTGGGGTTTGCAAGATGCCCGCGCGCTTCGCCGGGAAGCGTAATCTCGGAGAGCGCACCGATGCCGAATGCTTTGAGGTTCTCGTATAATTTTAATACGGGTAATTGCCACGACGCCGTTATCACTCCGTAGTTGCACGAATGCTGCATCACTTCGGTAAAATTCTGGTGACCGTGCTTGCGCGGACAACTGAGTTTACGACCCTTATATTCGAAATACCCCGGGCAATTATAATCGGCATCGTCGCGGAGCATGTTTTCGCGCAGTAGCGCCGCCATCGTCAAAATCTTAAAAGTCGACCCGGGTTCGTATTGAAAGCTGATCGGTAAATTGCGACGGTTAAGGTCGGGAGATTTTGTCGGGTTATTCGGATCAAAATCGGGTTCGGATGCCATCGCGAGAATGCGCCCGGTTTGTGTTTCTATTATCACTCCCATCGCATGCTTTGAGACGCTCTCTTCGAGACCCGCCGCGAGCGTCTTTTCTAACTGGTGCTGTACAAAGCTGTTGATTGTGAGATGAATATTCTGGCCGATGAAATCACTGCCGACGGTGCCCGAGTTTGACCCCGCCGCACGCATGAGCGTCGCATTTTGGTTGAACTCGACACCCGCAAGACCTTCGCCGTCGAGGCCGGTAAAACCGATAATCTGCGAGGCGAGACGCTTATTCGGGTAATAGCGATCGGGTTCGACTTGCAGTACTAGACCCGTAAGATCGAGCTTGCGCAACGGGGCAGCCTCTTCGAGCGGCATCTTGCGACGCAGATAAAAAAATTTATCGCTCGTTTTAATTTTTTCGAGAATTTCATTTTTTGGAACATTCGTCACCCGCGCGAGAATGTCGACGCCTTCGGTTTGCAGGCGCGCTTCGAGCGGTTTGATGCCGACCGAAACGGTATCGCGCGAAATCGCGAGTTCGTGCCCGCGCGCGTCGAGTATAACGCCGCGCCGCACTTTCTGCGCTTCGCCGATAACCGACGGCGGTAACGGCGATGCGATTGCGAGTTCAACCGCGCGAAACGCAAGCACGGCGAATAAGCCCGCAAAAATGAGCAGAGCAAATTTATAACGCAGCGCGAACGAACGCGGGTGGCGGTTTAGCTTGGCGTCGATCATATTAGCGCGGCATTACAATGCGGGGATAGACAACCTCTCCCTCGATTGCATCGAGTGGAATTCTGCCGAAAGAGCGCGAGTCTACCGAATTTTCGAGATTGCCGCCTAAAAAATAGCATGAATTTACGAGTGGAGCATGTGCGCTCATAGCTTTATGCTGTGTAAAGGAGATTATGTCTCTTTTGTAATCCGCCGACTGCCTGTTTTCAATTTCGGCCGCCGCAAACTTAACTAGCTTATGGCGACGGTGTTTAGGCTCGGCAAAAATATACGCATGCCCGACGACGCACGGCGAACAGGCAAACGTGATTTGCGTAAACGGAATTCTTACGCACGGCTGCCATTTTATGTAAAGAACCCAGTCGCCGGGTTTCAGATACGGCAGCATCGATTCGTTCTGCACGCGGCTCACGCCCACGACCGATTCATGCAGCACAGCGGCCAAACACCACGCGAGGAGCAAAGAACCCGCTACCGTGAACCACGTTTTGTTCAAAAGAGACTTCAATGACGCACCAAGTTATAGCGAATTATTTCGCCGTCGCGGAGCGTTTCGACGAGAAGGCGTTTGCGCGCACCGAGGCTCATCCAAATGCCTAAGTTGCGCACCGGTTGGTTGATCGTTTCGCCGTCGATCGTTGTGATACAATCGCCTTCTTGCGCCCCTAATTTCATAAAAGGATTACCCGCAGCAAGATGTTTAATGCAGAGCGCCGGTATATCGCCCAGAACTTTCCAGCGTAGCGTACCCCAACGCGCAAGTATCGCGGGGTTTGCTTCGATTAAATTCTTGAATGCGGAAAAATTCACGCGCGCTGTGATTGCTCCGCCCGACGTATGCTCTACCGAAACGACAAGCGGAATGACAGGTATTTTTTCACCGGAGGGGTTTACATCGGTTGCTGTCTTTTTTTCGTTTTGCACATCGCGAATGACGTTCTCAATTTTTCTGAGCGTCGCGTATTCGCGCAACACAACAACGCCGCCGGCAAAGAGAATCAGAGCGAGGCAAATAGTGAGAAGCGTTCGGAGTTTCACAGGCGCGAAAGTACGATTTGGTAATCTTCTTGACGCAGCAATTTGTTTTTATCTGTCCACGTAAGAATGGTGAATAAAGTAAAGTTTTTTTCTCTGTACGCAGCTTGCGCTCTCGGTCTCACATTTTTCGTCGGTTGCGGCAAGTCGGAGTGCAAAAAATACACCGCACTATTCTGCGCCGACGAGAAAAATCCCGCGTGTCTAGCGGCACGTGAAAAAGTAAAAAATTGGTCGTCAGACCAATGCCGCATCGAACATAATAAGATTCGCATCGACGAACAATCGAAGCGCCTCGACGACGAATTGAAGTAAGTCCATGCGCGATTTGTTTTCCGCTCGAATTCATGGCATCGACACGAGTGAAATCCGCAAGGTATTCGACCTTGCCGCCAAAATTCAAAATCCGTTGAATCTCTCGATCGGGCAGCCCGACTTTCCCGTACCGCAGCCGGTGAAAGAGGCGATGATGCAGGCGATAGTCGATAATAAGAGCGGCTATACGCCGACGGCGGGGCTCGTCGAACTGCGCCGCGCAATCAGCGAATTCTTGCAGCCGAAGATCGGTTAT
>JAFEGD010000081.1 GCA_018240245.1 Spirochaetota bacterium
GGCCGGACAGATTGGTTTGAAGCCGTAGCGTTTCAACAACGCGCCGGCCACGTCTTCGCCGGGAAAAATCAACGACGCGAGCTTAACGGTGCCGAGATGCGCGAGACAACTTTTTTGCACCAATTCGGCGCTACTCTGCACGATCGCTGACTTTTCGCGCACAATCTGCGCGGGACGGTATAGCGCCACGAGATTACCTTTCTCGCTCTGTATTATTTTTTTAGCGTCGATGAATTTTTCGGCGTACTCGCGCGTCGAAGTCACCTGGATTGTATTGCCGTCGACCCATGTGTGAAAACGGAACTTTAACGTCTGAAAAAAATCCAAAACGAAGACGGTAATCTTCTGACCGTTATGCGTATATTCATAAGAAGTAAAATCGCGATGGCGTCGCGATTTTCTATCGAGCATCTTCTGCACTATCGCAATGAGATTCTCGGCTGCTGCTTGACTCTGCGTTTCAATCGCCAGTCGTAGGGGATGAAACAGCGACCATGCGAGTAGGCCGAAGAAAATATCGGGCCGTGCGCGACCGCGCGTCAGTTCGCGCATAATAAGACCCGGTTCGAAATCGATCGTCGGAAAGTTATCGAGGCCGTGCAATTGAAAATTTCCAGTGAGGCTCTGTGTCGATTTTTCCTGATCGTGCAGCGTCAGACCGAGGCTGCGGATGCCGTCGAGATTCACGTGTGCCGCCAGCGAGAGCGTCTCACCCGATATCGACTGAATATTGTGCGTCGATGCGGCACCGCCAAGCAATGCCCTAACCTGATTGTAGATCGAATTTTCGATGAGCGGCAAAATACAAATCTCGATCTTAATGCCACTATCTTTCTTTTTGAAGCGGATGCCAATCGGGTCGAAATACTCGCGCCAGAAATTGGAGTAACTCTCGACAAAATTTTTGTAACCGTCTGCCTCTGCCTGATTCACTTTCGCGATGGGCGATTCGAGGTTTGGCCTTAGAAAACCGAGCGTGCCCCATTCGGGGTGTTCGGCGCGAAAGCCGTTCACTTTGAAAGCGCCGAAAACCGCGCGCATCTCTTTTGCCGATTTTTCGTCGAAGGCGGTGCCTGAAATCAATTCGTCGAGATTCTTTGGAGTTTTGCCATAGGCATGCTGGTGCAATAAAATGAGCTTCTCGACCTGTGCGAGATTAAAAGCGATTTCCATACGCCGCGCTTCGGCGATACGTATCTGCGGCGAAACCAGCCGGCGAATAAAGGCGTCGGAAAAATAGACGAACCCATCTTCGGTGTCATCATCTGCGGCATAGACGCTGCGCATGTATTTGAACTCATCGAGGGATGCGAGCGCCGCCTCTTTCTTCTGCGCGACGCGAATCAGGCGCGCGAGCGCAGCGGGCGAATTCGAGATAATGGCCGTATCGCCTGCACGATAGAAATAAGAACGTAAGCGGTTGTTGGGAGAAAAGATAAAATTCACCTGCACCCCTTCTATCTTTACCGTCTCTTCTTTGGCCGTCGGCGTTTCTTTGAGAAACTTGCTGCGGTACATTTTGATCGTCGATTCGAAGATTGCCTTTTGTTTGAGCTTAAACAAAAGCGAGACATCTGTGCCCATGCCGAAGAAAAAATCGGACGAAACCAACGCCGTCTCTGCAATCACCGAATCGTAAAAAATCCGTGCGTCTTTGTTTTCGAGAATCGCAAGCTGCGACAAAATGCGCTGCTTGAGCGCCGAGTCGACTGGAGCGTCGCTAAATCGGTTATAGAACGCGCCGCCGGTTTTATTGAGATAATCGCCCAAATCAAGCGCGCGCGTTAGAGACGAAAAGTGCGCATAAAACCAATCGGTCGGCACGTGCGCAGCCAGAGGGAATATTTCGGATTTTCTACCTCTTCGCATTTCGTCAAAAGGATGCGATTTGACCTCAGGCCCCTTAAGCGTAGAAACATCCACCTGCGCGTTATCGCCTTTTGCCGCGCGTATCGAACTGACTTGCAACGATTCGCGTATCGCGAGCACTCCCGAGAACAGCTCAAAAGGCGAAAGCTGCGGACGCTCGCGCCAGGCACGTTCGTCGCGCGGTTTGCCGCGGTCGAGGTATGCGCCCATCGCTGCGGCATAGCCCAGTCGGTCGCCGCCGTAATCTTCGATGGCTGCCACCTCGGAGCGAATGCGCATAGCGACTTTGGGATTTAGGTAGGCGGTAGCGGGCCCCGCGACAACTATTACAATCAAGAACCCATATGCGAATTTCATGCGGCCATGTGAAATGCCATTGCCGCCCTGTCGCTAAAAAGTTATATTCGCTTAGGCAGGAGCAACCGCTCGGTAATGGATATGTGGTGTGTTACTACGTAACACACCACATCAAGTTAAGAGAGGAAAGTCCGGACACCACGAGACAGGGGGCCAGAGAGATCTGGGCCATCGCGTTTCTAACGAAACGCTTTGGACGAACAGTGCCACAGAAAATAAACAGCTCATTACCTGTGGTGCGTAAGCACCACAGGTAATGAGCAATGGTGAAAAGGTGCGGTAAGAGCGCACCGCGCGACCGAGAGGTTTGCGGCAGGGTAAACTCCCCCCGGTGCAATTTCGAGCAGCTATGCGTTTCTTTAAGAGGGCAACCTCGGCGCGTCTCACGTCGAAACGGCGTAGCGGGTAGAAAGCGAAGAACGCGAGGGTATAACCGCGCGACAAGAGAAATGGTTGCTATGGGCGATTCGGAGACGAATCGCCTTTACAGAATCCGGCTTATGAATGCCAGCATCCGGCGCACCTAACAGGTGCGCCGGATTTTCTTTATGCAAAAGCCGAAAGCGACACACCGAGTTTCGGATACGCCTTGAGCAATTTGCGATCGCTCGAAACAAACTTACAACCCAACTCGTCGGCGAGTGCCACGTACTCGCAGTCGTACGCCGAGAGATGCGACTCGAATGCGAGCGCCAACGCGCGCATGCCGACAACCGCATATTCGCGCCCTGCGAGCATGCTTTCGGCGTTCAGATAAATCGAGTGCGCGTCGATCGCCGCAAGCCTCTTCGCGCGCACATACGTCGCGAGCACGTTGCGAAATTCAGACCGCCAGAGATAGGGCACCGCCCAGTCGGGGTCTTTCGTTAACGCCGCTTCGGCTTGCCGGGTAAAATCGCCGGGCAGCCAGAAATAGGCGATGATATTCGTATCGACGACGATCATGCCCTGCCCGCGCGCTTAGCGGATTGCAGTTCGCTTTCTTTTACGGTACCTACGAATTTTTGGCGCAACACTCGCGCCTTACGTACATGCTCGTTCACGTCGATGCGTTGTGCGTGTACCGCCGCTTCGAGAATCGCAAGAATTTCGCTATTGAGGCTGCGGTGGTTTTGCTCGGCGCGTAGGCGCAACTGCGTGTGCGTTACCGGTTCGACTTCTTTGAGACTTAAGTTCATGGTACCAATTTGGTATCGTTATGGTGTTTCGTCAAGGAACTTTACAACTTCGCTAAATGAAAATTCGGTCGTTCGGGTTGCCCGCGACGGCGCACCTCGAAATGCAAATGCGGCCCGGTCGAGCGACCGGTCATTCCCGAAAGCGCGATTTTCTGGCCTTGTTTTACTTTGTCGCCGGTTTTCGTTTGAATCTTGCTCAAGTGCCCATAGAGCGTTTGGTAGCCGTTGCGGTGCTCGATAATAACGGCTTTACCATAACCGCGCTTCGTACCGGCAAACACCACCGTACCTTCGGCAGACGCCAACACTTTCGTGCCAATCGCGCAACCGATATCGATCCCCTTATGAAAACGTTGCTTGTCGGTAAAAGGATCTTTACGATGCCCGAACGCCGACGTGATGCGCAGCTTGCCCGCGAGCGGATGGATAAACGCTTTGAGATTGAAATATTCTTTTTCGCTCTCGTCGAAATGAATACCGGTGATGAAATACAGATTGTCTTTGCCGGGTATCGCGAGCAGATCGTGTTCGCGCTTCGCAAATTTTTTGGCGATGGCGGATTTCTCCCCATACACCGCGATGCCGCGCACGTTGGGAAGCAACCACTCGTCGCCCGCGCTTAAGTCCCACAGCGAGGATAGCCGATTGACGCTCGATATTGTGTCGTGGTTGAGCATCGTGCGCGCCATTACCTTAAAGAAGGTTTCTTTTTTGCGCAACTTATATCGCCGCCATTTAATTTCTGGTCTCTTGCCGTCGGCGATGACGCGCAAATTTTCGGCAACCTCGGCGCGCATTTCTTTAATCTCGGGGTCGCTATGCGCAAGCGAACGGATAACGATCGGCCCTTGCGAGGCCGTCAGCGCAAGAGTAAAGATAAAGAAGGCACAGCGCATAAGTAAAAGCATGGACAAACCTACGGTTTGTCCATGCTTAAGAATCGGCATTTACCCCGCGTGCTTGAGGCAAATTATGTCGCCTTGCCGGAAAGCGCAACGCTCATCGAAACCCTGCGCAAAGCAGAAGCGTTCTTAGCGCAAAAACAAATCCCCTCACCGCGGCTCGAGGCGCAACTTATCTTTGCGCACTTTTTGCAACTGAAACGCATCGAGCTCTTCACGCAGCCCGAGCGGCCGCTCAGCGCCGCCGAACTCGAGAGTTTGCGCGCGGCGCTGCGCCAGCGTATTAGCGGCATGCCCAACGCGCACATCGTGGGTACGAAAGAATTTTACGGCCGGCCTTTTCGCGTGAACGGAGCTGTGCTAATTCCGCGGCCCGAGACCGAAGAATTGGTCGAACAGATTTTACAGATCGAAAAGAGCGCCGAGCATATCGTCGATTTAGGCAGCGGTTCGGGCTGCATCGGCGTGGCGCTCGCGGCAGAAATGAAACCGCCGTTGCTCACGCTCGTCGATATTTCGACCGACGCGCTCGCCGTCGCGCGTGAAAATGCCGATCGGCACCTCGACGCAAATATTACCCAGTGCGCAATTATACATGCCGATTTTTGCGGGGAGTTTCCACTACGCGAAAAAGCCAACATCGTCGTGAGTAATCCCCCGTATGTCTTGCCCGAAGAGTTTGCAAGTTTAGATAAATCGGTGCGCGACTTTGAACCGCGCGTTGCGCTCGTCGCCGACGATTTTGCCGGGTTGCACCGCGCGCTCATCGCACAGGCGTTTTTGAATCTTGCGAGCGGCGGCCTCTTTGCGCTCGAAACGCACCCGCTGAAAAGCGCTGCGGTTGCCGATGGGTGCCGCGAGGCAGGCTTTGATTCGGTCGAAATACGTAATGACTTTGCGGGACGACCGCATTTTATTTTTGCCCGTAAGAAAGAAGCATGAAATCACGATACATTATATTAACGCTCGCGGCACTCACCGTGTTGGTTTTTCTCTTCATCTTCGACAATATTTTTTCGATCTGGGAACAGGCCTCGAACGTGCGCTTTAGGCCGGTGACGACCGGGTTGCATTCGTCGCAAATCGCGCGCGACGTGAAAGTCGGCGATGTCTCGGTCGATTTTTATTTCGCACCGGCGGACGAAGCAAATGTCAAGCGACCGTTGCTCGTCGTCGTGCACGGCGGTTTTTTGCAAGGCGGTAATAAAAAAAATTATGCGTATCTCGGCGGCCTCGGCGTGCGCGCGGGTTACGCCGTCGCAGTCGTGCAGTTGCCGCACTACCCCGGTATTTTCACCAAACCCTTTTACTCGAAAGAGAGTTTGAAAAACCTCGCGCTCCCCGCGCAGGCGAAACGCTTTGCGGTCTTCTTAGACGCGCTCAAATCGCAATCAGAGAAGCTGCGCTTCGACGCCGACAAAATCCATGTGCTGGCGATTGGTTCGGGTGCGTTGCTTTTGGGTGAGGCGGATGCACAGCGGTACAAAAGTCTTCTACTTGTTTCGCCAATCTATTCGCTCAAAGAACATGTCGCCGGTATTGCGCCGGTGCAACTGCGCGCGATTGAGGGCTATATCAACGATACCGACGCGCTGCGCTTGTCGCCCGGAGAATGGATAAAGAAAACGGCAATGCCAGCGATGCTCATCTGCGCCGAGCGCGATCTGCCGTATATTAAAGAAGCGTGCAAGAGCGCAAACCTCGCGCGCGCGAACGCCAAACCCATCGAGCGCATCGTTTCGCAAAAGCCGTCGCACTTCGAACTCATTTTTCATCTCGGCAGCAAGATCGAAGAGGCGACCGAACCGCTCAAAAAATTTTTGTTCGATAATGCGCGATTATAGTCGAAACGCCTCGGGCAAGAGTTCGGCGACCGCCAACGACTTGAGTCCCGACTTTCCGGCAAAGTAGACAATCCCCCCCTCGCCGAACTCATAGATGACCTGCCGACACGCCCCGCACGGCGGTATCGCGGGCAGCTTGTTATTCACGATGTAGATTGCGCGCAGGAGACGCTGGCGCCCTTTTGTCACCGCGCCGATGGCCGCAGAAATCGCCGAACGCTCGGCGCAGATTGTGAGACCGTACGAGGCGTTCTCGACGTTGCAACCGGTGTAGATGTTGCCGTCGCTGGCCAAGAGCGCCGCGCCGACATGGATTTTCGAATAGGGAGCATAGGCCATTTTCATGGCGTCGAGCGCGTGTTTCTTGAGGGTGGCGATCGTTTCGGGGGCGATTTCGAACGTTGCTGCGGGCATTTTCTGCTATGGAATTCCATAGCAGGGGGTAAACAACGAAGTAGACAAACTGAATCGCCCGTCGCGTAGGGTTCTCTATGCAAATACACACCGACATCGAGATTAACGCCACTCCAGAAACCGTCTGGAATGTGCTCACCGATTTTGCCGTATACGGCGATTGGAACCCGGTGATACCGAGCATCACGGGCGCGCCGTATGTCGGAGAAAAGATTAGTTTTAAGATACGCGCGATGCCCGGCGTCGAAATACCGATTGTCGCGTGCGAAGTCTTGGTTGCGAGCGCCTCGGCGCGCGAGTTGCGCTGGCGCGGCCCAGCAATTCCGCTCGTCGACCAAGTACTTGCGGGCGAGCACTACTTCATTATTCAAGACGCCGGCCCCAATAAGGTGCGCTTTGTTCACGGCGAAAATTTTACCGGCCTTATCGTCGGTGTGCTCGAACCGCTTTTGCAGCAACGCATCACCGACGCTTATAGCGAAATGAACCGCGCGCTTAAGGCTCGCTGCGAAAGCAAGAGATAAGACAGATGCAGCTGAAGGGCGCGAAAATTGCCGTGACCGGCGCAACCGGAATGCTCGGCGTCTATATATCGCGCGCGCTCAGGAAAAAAGGCGCGCAGGTAATCGGTGTGGTGCGCAACCCCGACAAGGCCGGGTTTTTGCGCGGCGAAGGCGTCGAATTTCGGCAGGCCGATCTCATGAACGCCGCAGCGCTGGAGCAGGCCTTTGCAGGCGCAGACGCATTGGTTTCGAACGCCGCTCTCTACCAGCTCACCAATCTCGATTGGGATCAAAATTATGCCGCGAACAAGACCGGTACCGAGAACGTCTACAACGCTGCGGCAAAAGCCGGCATCAAACGCGCGATACAAATTAGTACAGTCGGGCTCTACCGTTTCGGTTTATTTCAAGATATCGACGAGACATCCTCGCAAGTGAACGGCGAAGCGCGCGAAGGGGGAGCTTACCGTGCGACGAAACAAATTAGCGAGGCGTTGGCTTGGCGCCTTTGCGCGCAGCACGGCATTCGTTTAACCGCGCTCAGGCCATCGGGCGTTTATGGCGCGCGCGACACGAATCTGATGCCCTATTTCAAGATTGCGATGAAATTGCCGCTCTTACCGATGCCGGGCGTGAGTTGGCCGCTTGTCTATGCGGGCGATGTCGCCGATGCGGTCGTCGCGGCGCTTGAAAACGAGAGATCTGTAGGCGAAGCGTACAACACCACCGGCGATACGCGCGACTTTGCCGATTTTCTAACAGCCTGGCGCACAGCGACCGGCAAAGGCGCGTGGGTGATGAAGTTACCTTTAGGGTTGGGCGTAAAATTTCCTTCTGCCAAGGCGGAGCGCGCTTTAGGCTTCACGAACCGCCCCTTTGTCGAAGCCCTTCGCGAAATTTTTACAGAAGACCCCAGCTTGGCGCAGTAGCACCACGGATAATAGCCAACAGCGATGCCAAAAGTTCCGAATAATCTCTACATAATACATTTTGTACTGATGCTCGCACCGGCGCTCTTTGCCGCCGCGATATTCTTCGGCGTCGTTCAAAACGACGAAGCGGCGTTCGGCAAAGACGAAACGACGATTTTTCAAACCGTCGCCGCTGTGCTCGCCGTGATCGCCGTCGGCTTTTCGCAGATTATTCCGCGCTTTATTGTTCGCGGCGAGAAGCGTATACCGCTTCAAAAATTTATATCGCTAAAAATCGCACAATGGGCGCTCGTCGAAGGCGCGGCAGTTTTTATTGCCGTCGTGTACTATCTCTCGCACCAAAAATCGCTACTGATTCCGATCGGCGTACTCATCGCGATTCTCGCAATCATGCGCCCGACCAACGACGAAATCGCTCGCTACAACGTGACCGACGAGTAACGCGCATGCAAAACGGCATCGGCATTCTCGGCATCGGCGTCGTACTCGCACTCTCTTACCTACTCTCTGAAGAAAAACGCCGCATCGACTGGCGCACCGTCGCCTTCGGCTTACTCTTACAAGTCGCCGTCGCGGTGATGCTCATTCGCGGCGAGGCGATCGCACGTGTGTTCGATTTTTTACCCGTCCCGCACGCTGCGTTCTTAGTCGCCATCGCAGTCCAATGGCTCGCGCTTTATGCCATTCTGCGCTTTGCCCCGACACTCGCCGAACGTATACGCATGCGCTGGCTCAAGCGCATCGTGTGGGCTGAACTGCTTATCTACTTGCTCAAGTTCAACGCCGTCGGGAGTGTTTTCGAGGCGCTCAAAGTAGGAGCGACCCACTTACTGAAATATTCTACCGTAGGAGCGCAATTTGTTTTTGGTGTCTTCGGTTCTGAAGAAGCAATGCGCATATCTTTTGCCGGGGCGCTGGGCGAGAAAACCGGTGGCATCGCGTTTGTCTTTGCCTTTCAGGTATTGCCGACGATTATTTTCGTCGCGGCAATCTTTTCGGTTCTCTATTATCTCGGCGTGATGCAACCGTTGATTCGCACAATCGCCGCGTTCATCGGCCGCTTCATGCGCGCCTCGGGTGCTGAGACGCTCGACGTGGCGGCAAATATCTTCATGGGCCAAACCGAAGCGCCGCTCACAATTAAGCCGTACCTCGCACGCCTGACGCGCTCCGAACTTTTTACGGTGATGGTGTCGGGCATGTGCCACTGTAGCGCAGCCATCTTGATCGTCTACGTCGCCGTCGCCGGGGTCGATGCGCGGCACCTGATGGCGTCGGTTATCATGACCGCTCCCGGCGCGATTATGCTCGCTAAAATGGTAATTCCCGAAACGGATACGCCCGAGACCTCGAGCATAGTTATGCCGCAGGCTGAAGCGGAAACAGCAGAAAACTTGGCTAACCGCCCCGTCAATGCGATCGACGCTGCCGCGCGCGGCGCGTCTGAAGGGCTAATTCTTGCGGCCAACGTCGCGGCAATGCTCATTGCATTCATTGCACTCATCGCACTCGCCAACGGCGCCTGGGCATCGCTACGCGAATTTGCCATCGCACACACGAACGATGCGTTAAAACAATGGGTAACCGCAGTACCGGGGTCCATCCAACAGATACTTGGCTATATTTTCGCGCCCATAACTTTTCTCGCCGGGGTGCCGTGGAGCGAATCGGTTCAAGTCGGCAACCTTTTAGGCACGCGGTTCGTCTTAAACGAATTCGTCGGCTATATCGAGTTGGGAAAAATTCGCGAAACGCTGTCGCCGAAATCGTTCATGATTGCGACCTACCTACTCTGCGGCTTTGGCAGCCTCACGTCGATTGCGATTCAAGCGGGGGGAATAGGCGCCTTGGTGCCCGAACGGCGCAAAGAGCTGGCGGCATTGGGATTCAAAGCTGTTTTGGTAGGCATCTTATCTAACGTTTTGGCAGCGACCATCGCTGGCATTCTTTTTTAATGCAGCGCACACAACGCGCGGGGAGACACCATGCCGCACAAGATTCTCATCATTTCAAAAAAATCTCTCGGTAATATTATTTTGCAGATGGGCGCGATTCAGGCGCTCAAAGAAAAGCACCCGACATCGCAGATTTTTGTCGCGTGCGACGAACGCAATGCGAGCGCCTTACGCAAGCATCCCGATATCGCCGGTGTGATACCGCTCACGCTGGTGCGCGAAAAGGCGCAGGGGTTTTTTCGGTTGTTGAAGATTATTCGTAGCCACCGTTTTGATGTCCTCTTGGCGTTCGGCCACAACTCGCAAGCCTGTCTCTGGGGCTTTCTCACCGGCATAACTATGCGCGTCGGGATCAAAAATCAACCGCTCAGTTTTCTATTAACCCGCTCTCTCAAAGAACACGACGCCGAACTCAATTCGTTCGAGTTTTATAACAAACTTGCGAACCTAGTGTCGCCCGGCCTTAAGACCGAATTTCCGACGCTTACGATCAATAAACAAGAACTACGGCTCTTGCGCAACCATCTCTATCGGCAAAAGGTCGCGCGTAAATTTATTGTCTGGCATATCGGTTCAAGTCTCGAAGAAAAACGGTATCCCATCTTTCAGATTATCGAAACGCTGCGACTGTTACGCAAAAGCCGAGTGCTGTTACCCGTACTTTTTGCCGCCGGACCCGGTGACGAAAAATTTATCGCCGAACTCGAAGCAACAGTCGCGCGCAGCGACATAAAGGCGCAGAAAATCTTTTACGCCGACGGCATCGAATTTACCGAAACCGCCGCGCTCTTCTCGCTCGCACACATCGTAATCTGCAACGACGCTGCGCCGCGCCACATTGCGGCGGCAATCGGCAAAACGAGTCTCTCACTCATGCCGCAGCACCGCAAACACAAATGGCAAGTGTACGGCGAGGCGCAGAACGCCTACTTCTTATTCTCTGACGTCTCTGCCGAATCGCTCGCGATCGATACGATCGAGCCGACCGAGATTGCGCGTATGCTGCGCGAGTTATTGTAAGATGGGGGGGTGGATATTTTCTGGTGATAAGAAAATAACCGCTTCTTCAAAAAGTCCCGCTTCGGGATCCCATTTGGAAGTTCTCGCGTCATAGTTAAGATCAAAGAAGCGGCGGATTGACCGGCGTGACGGTTTTTGCCAGAGTTTGATGAGGCCGGAAATGAGCGAAGACACGCTGACTCGTAGCGTAGCGGCAATGAAGTGAAATGTATCATACTCGGCTGCCGCAAATCGTGTCGTAGTTATGACAAATTCCTCGCTACTTCGATTGTATAGTCGCGTAACTTTGCGCCGCATTTGCTTACGCATTTGAATTCGTAGATATCTCTCCGCAAATTGCATTATCTCTTTTTTCCGGGTTCGCCACAATGCTGTTTCCGTTCTCGGTAAACTCACACAGGTTCTTATTATAGTTTTCATATACCCTCTACTAATTAAATACCAGAAAATGCCATTTTTTTCTCATCGTTGGATAAAAAATGGTATTTTTCGTTCACGGAACAGAAAAAATACTATCGCCTTCTAATTACTAACTCCGCATTGTACAGAGAACCAACCTTTTACAATTCAGCCGCGCAATAAAGAGTACATCCCCCCTAAGATTTTACTATTATCAGGAAATATCTTGTAGAGTACTGCGCCCGCGTGACCATACTTGCGACGAATATCGGCATAACTATGCTCGTACGCGAGTGTACGAATGCTCTTGTCATAGTTAATCAGTGTTGTGAAAAGGCGCTCGATGATAAACGCGACAAAAGAAAAATCATTGTCCCTATCGGCAATCGAATGCAGACGTGTTTTTTCGGCATAACTAAGTCCCGAACGCAGCATCTCGACAATCGGGCGAGTAAACTCCATATAGCGATTCCAAAACGCTTGTGTACCGACCCAATAGTTGCAGTAAAGCGCCGTATCTCTGCTATGGATTTCCATAGCTAAGTCGATGTCATACCCAGCACGCCGGATTATCCCCTGCGCAAGCTGCAAAATCCCCGGGTGGTAAAACTCCCCCTGCAACCACAGATTCTTAAAAAACTTCACCTGCAGCGGAAACGGGTTCACGAAATAGACGTCGTAGCCAGGGTTCGCCGCGATGAAGCGCACAAACTCGGCGCCCGCAAGGCGCGTCTTTGCGCAAAACTTCCATGAGACATAACCCGTGAGCGCATCGGCAGCCACGCGCCCGGCGTTAAACTCTTTCTCAAAAATATGGTACTCGGCAAACTCGCGGTTGGCGTTCGCGGTGTTGTCATAGGCGGTGAATGCCGGGTCGATGAGTGGCAGCTGCGCGGGTAAGTAGTAGATTTGGTGAATGCGGGGGTGGATTATTCTCGGCGGCAATGACGGCGATTGTTTCGGCGTATTTTCAGGAGGTTTCATGGCTTAAGATTCGCGCGCGAAGTCCGCCGTCGTTTCTGCGATTTTTTCTGTTCGAGCAAATCGGCGATACTTTCGTATGCGCGCGGGGTCATATTTTATCGAGCTTGCGCTCTTTCACACACGCGGCGATATCGATAGAATGCGCTTGGCTGGTTGAGTGTTAATTGTGGGTAGATTGATTCTTTAAGAGGTTATCGGGCCGAAGCGTTTGTAAATTTCGTAATATTTGCGTGCATTAGCTTCAGAAGAAAATAATAATTCTGCGCTTTTTCTGGCCTGCTTCGAATATGTCAGCCATTTTTTTACAATTTTCTCAAGATCTTGTTTAAAGTTTATTGTCTCCCTTAAATCGTAGCTCATGCCAGAATTTGTAGTAACTATTACAGACGCAGCGGCTCTTGCGGTAGAGTTGACTATCACGGGCAATCCAGAAGCCAAATACTCTCCTGTTTTCGAAGCAATCACTACATTGCTCAAGTATCGGGGAACATTTTCGCGTAGCTCGTGATAGCTAAAAATTGCGATGTCTGCCGAAGCCAATAGTTGTGCCGTTTCGCTCGCTGTGTACGTACGCTGAAAACTCGTTTGTGATAGCATATCAACTGCATCAATATACGCATCGGCGAGCTCTTGCCGAATCACATTTGGCGTGGCTGACGACACGATCTTCAGTGTTACCAGCGGGTATAATTTTCGTATAAGATTAAAGATAGCAAAGAGTGAAATTGCGCTATGCCAACTATTACCCCCTAAATCGCCACAATAGACGAGTACAGGAGCCTTTTTCGCGAGACGCATTTTTCGTTCGACTACGGAGTCTCTCGATGGTCGAAATATTTTTGTATCGACACTAGTGTAGATAGTAGCAACCCTGTCTCTGGGGAGTGAAAATGTTTCTTGCACGTGTTGTGAAAATGGCTCGCTGACATTGATCACCATCGCGGCAGTATGGTAAGTACGGCGTTCGGCCTCTTGCCACAGACGATGCCACCAAGAGTTTGCCTTTAGAAAGCCGAGCTGGATTATTTCGTCGACATACAGGCCGCGAGTATCAAAAACGAACGGTGTGCGGATTTTAAGAAACTCTATTGCCGTCGCACACACGACACCGCCGGTATAGGCGCGTGTATGGATAATATCAATTTCGTTTGTGCGACATACGTTACGAATGCGTAAGAACCAAAAATAAAATAGCGGCTGCAGTAACTTGTATGCGACGATCGCTATATGCCGTGCGCGTACCGGCAACCAATAATAAAAAACTTCACTCGTAATATCAGCGGCTTGGAGACGAGAGATTTTTTCATCCAGTATTTGCCGCGCTTGTGTATGCCGGAGCTTCCAGAATATCGGCATCGCGCAGAGATAGTGATAAGAAATTTCGGGTGCAACACGGCGCGTTGCAATTAGTTGATTGATAACCTGATTTTCGAGAATACCGCTTGTCGCTAAATCTTCACCCCAAGTTAGATACAGAATTTTTCTTCTCATATGGTTTGCGATAGTAGTAATAAACTTGGCAGTCAGCGCCAAAACGGATAATCCACGTGCGAAACTATCCGGACAGATTGTTTAGTTTAAGCGACTAATTCAGACACGAATGTCTTTAATCTTGCTTGATTTTTCTCTGCAGTCACCGTTTTTGCAAGCCGATTAACTCGTCTCTTGAATCTATCTACCACGGCCGGGGTGAATTGGTTAACTGCGTTGGCTATCGCTGAAGGAGTAAAATTTTTTGCAAGAACGCCAATTCGATTTTTTTCGACAATTCGCGCCAATTCTGGCATTGGCCCCACTAATAGTGCATTACGCGCTTGAATCGCTTCAAAGAACTTATTGGGCAAAGCGTATTTGTAATTAAAATTCGTTGGTGGAATTGTGATTACTTGAACGTCAAAATCCGTAATTGTGTCTATAATGTCGCTCATGGCCACCGGGCGCATAAACGTTACAATTTTTCTACCTACGTAATCGTTGATTTGGTTTGCCAGTTGCACTAATTTTCCGTAATAAATTTTGTCAGATGGCACCAGCATGAGGTGTAGTTCGTACTTATTGTAATCGTCAACCTCGTTCATGGCCAATATCATATTTTCAAGACGGCGAGAGGAAAGAGCTACGCCATGATGAATCAGTCGTAATGGCCAGCGAGACGGTTTTGGAGTAATACGCTTGGACCAAGCGGCACTCGTGATAATTTCTGTACGGATCGTTGGATAATGCAAACGATATTCTGATGCAATACCTTCACTAACGGTAGTCAAAATTTTTACTTTTGGAATATAAGCGTCGCATAAACGAGTTATCAACGGCTGCTGAACAAGTCGCCAGCCAAAGCTATCTTCGAATTCTCTGGGCGCGTATTCATGCGCATCGAAGATGACATTTTTACCATGGAAGTAATCGCACACTATCGGCAGGCAATCGATTTCATTAACAATAACGATATCTGCTTCGATATTCGGTAAAATTTTTCTTAGTTGTTGTACGTGCGTTAATCTGTGATACGAATAAAATGCGCCAGCTCTTGTTCGATGGCTGATTGCCTTGCAAGCTTTCAACCCTTTGATATATAGCTTAGTAATGAGCGATTGTCGAGATTGGAGATAATGCGGTGTTGTGGACTCATTAGTAATTGTAAAGCAATCTTCAATAGCGCCCGAGATTTTTCTTGCATTCGCACTTGTCGAAATAACGATAAGAGAATAATCGTCAGCTAAAAAGCGAATTTGTTTTTCGACACGCGGATCATTTTCTGCATCGCTGTTTGAGACGATAAGTATTTTTTTCTTCACATCAAGATAGAGTCTCTTGGTTGTAAAAAAATGCCAAAATAAATAATTTATATCTCCACCTTAAACACTCTAAGCCAGTCTGCAAACGAAATTACGCGCCACGCCAAGAAATGAAAGCCGACTTTGCCTGAAATTTGATCTTCGAGAATTTGCATGATTTGTGGATTGATAAGACCATCGGCTACTTCAATTGATTTTTTCATACGCTTACGAAATTCATCGGGGGCCTCTTTTCTCACCCAGACTTCTTCGGGGGTGGCGAAGCCGAGTTTTGTATTGCGACTATAGATTTCGTGCGGCAAAACATCCTTCAGGCCTTCCCGTAATACATACTTAGTTTGCCCGTTGTAAATTTTGTAGCTATCGGGCAGAGAATAGACGTGTTCGACAAGACGGTAGTCGAGAAAAGGTACGCGCGACTCGACCGAATGCGCCATCGAATCGCGGTCTTCGTAATGCAGCAACATTTGCAAATTCGAGCCCAAGAGCATCGATAGACTGAGTTCGCGGATCGAGCGACTCGTCGTCATGCCGAGTTCGCGCGGTAGATCGTACGGGGCAAAGCCGAAGCGCTGCATGTTAAGCCAATCGGGTGCCATCGTGACGCCGCGCAGCTTTTGCTTGAGGTAACGGCGCACCGGTATCGGCAGCAGCGTATTCGCTGCAAACCACGAGAGACGACCAAAATTGACGCCGTGAATGCGGTTCAAAGCTTGCGCTTCTTTGACGAGTTTCAACCAACGAAAACTACGTACGAGGCTAGCAAGCCACGGCATAAAGAACGACGAATAACCGCCAATTTGCTCGTCTGCGCCCTGCCCGTCGAGCATTACTTTAACTTTATGTTTGTGCGCCAACTGAAAGACATTCCATTGCGCGAAGATACTCGTAGACCCGTACGGTTGATCTTGATGCCACAATACTCGATCGCTGATCTTAAATAAATCCTTCAATTGCGGATAGACGTAATGCCCTTTGACCCCTGTGTGTTTGACGACGGCGTCGATGAATTCGCGTTCGTCGAATGCTCTTTCTTTCGCGCAGGCCGAAAATGTTTTTTGTAAGGCATGGGCACCCTGTTCGCGCAAGAGTTCGTTCATTACGCAGACGATCGCCGACGAATCGAGACCGCCCGAAAGGCACGAGCCGACGGGTACGTCGGCGCGCAAGCGCAACCGTATCGAATCTTTGAGCAGAGCGTGAAACTCATGAGCAGCATCTTTGAACGAGCCTCGGAATTTTTTATCGGCGGGAAAAATATACCATTTCTGTGTCGCAAGACGTCTCTCTGTCGCTAAGAGACTATCGCGCGAGCCGTAAAAATAACTGCCGGGGCTAACTATATGTACATTTTCAAAAAATGTTTCCTCGGTGTGCTCGTGTAAGCCATAGAGTAAAAAATCGTAACCGCGCCGCTTATTGAGCTGAGCGTTAAAACCCGGCAACGTCGTGAATTGCTTAATCTCGCTCGCAAAGGCAAGCGCCGCACCCGCGCGATAGTAGTAGAGGGGCTTCACACCAAAGCGATCGCGCGCAGCAAAGACATAATCTTTGCCGATATCGTAGAGCACAAACGCAAACATGCCGTTGAATTTAGCAAGACACGCGATACCCCATTCGTCGTATGCCTGCAAGATCACTTCGGTGTCGCTATGCGAAACGAAGCGCCGACCGCGCGCTTCAAGCTCTTGCCGCAATTCGATATAGTTATAAACTTCGCCGTTAAATACAATCGCAAGCCGATTTTCAAATGTCATCGGCTGGTGCCCGGCGGGGGATGTATCGACGATCGACAGCCGGCGGTGCCCCAGTGCAGTCACTACCGAATCGCCGGCTTTATTGAAGCTATCAAACGAGCTTGTAGAAATTTGCGATGTGGGTAAATAGGCAAATTTTCTACGCTGTGCAGGCGTTCTGCACTGCGCAGGCGTATCTTTACCGCCGAAGTACGCCGTCTTTTTCTGCGCTGTGATCGCCAAAAAGCCCTCATCGTCGGGGCCGCGATGGCGAATGACGTCGGTCATGCGTATAAGTGCCGCCGCACTTTCGATTTGGTGAGAGAAAATCGCTGAAATTCCGCACATTTATTTCTTACTATCCTGCAATTAAATGAATCTGTATGATTATATCAGACTCTCTTGAGTATCAGTAGATTCTTGCAACGCAGCAATCCGAATTTTTGCTATGTTATACAGTTTAGGATCAAGATTGCGCTCACAACAAATTTGCAAAAATTGTTCTGCTGGTGTATTCATCACTAAAAGCGTCTGCCCACAGGCGCAGATCTTGCTAATCGGTTTTGCCGGAAAACCAGTAACGAGCGTGAATTCTTCGACAGATTTCGTAACTACGGCACCGGCACCTACCATAGCAAATGGACCAATTGTAATACCGCAGCGAACAATGACACCGGCACCGAGGGAGCACCCCGTCAGGAGTATTGTAGGCGTTATGGACCAATTCCTGTTGCCTGCGCGTGGCCGCTGATCATTGGTAAAAATAACATGGGGACCGACAAAACACCAGTCAGCAATGCTAACTCCTTTGTAGATGCTGACACCATTCTGTATCCGGCTATATTCCCCGATTGTCGTCTCCAAATCGACATAGACGTCGCGTGCAATCGACACTCCGGTCTTTAAGTGTGCTCGCGGTCTGACATGACAGAAATGCCAGACTTTGACTCCATTTTCAAGGATTGCTCCGTTATCTACAATTGCTGTTTCATGTACATATGCCGCAATCTCCGGTGTCTTTACTTCAGCCATTTCTTCTCTCCTGCTTTACTTGATTCGTCTCGACTGATTTATGGAAAACCCGTTTGATGATGCGTACAAGCTCTTGGCCATTTGATTCTGCATTGAGCAGCTTGGCTGCTTTCGCCGAATTTTTCTTGAATGAATCTATTTTTGAGAGGGTGAGTGCGTCAAGCCGGGCAGCCATTTCAGACGGCGAAAAAGAATCGCTGACGATTCCCAGTTTATACTTGGACACAATTTTTGCCATTTCGGTGATGGGCCCGATGGCAATTGCATTTCGTGCCTGAATTGCCTCAAAGAATTTGTTGGGTAACGAAAAACGGTTATTGAAGTTAAGCGGGGGTGTCATTATAATCTGGATATCGTAAGCACTGATTGTGCGGATGATTTCTGTGAGACTGGCTGGCGGCAGAAAGCGAACCTGTTCGAACTCCGCCCGTTCATTCACTTTGGCCGATAACGCCTTCAATTCAGCGATATATTGTTGATCGTTATAGACGAGCATCAGATCAAGGGTGTACTGTGATTTTTTTTTCAGTGCCCCCATGGTGTTGATTATTCCCTCAATATTGCGCGATCGGTCGGCCAAACCGTGATGTATCATGCGTACCGGAGCCTTAGTCTTTTTTGCTGCAATATTCACATAGGGAGCCGCGTTTGTGATCAGATCGATATCCACAGAAGGAAACAACCTTTTGTATTCCTCAAGAATTCCGTCACAAACGGTCAGCATATGATCCACGCGAGGAATATATGTGTTGCAGATATGATCAATGATAGGTTTGTTGACAAGACGCCAAGTGAGACTTTCTTCTGCTTCGCC
>JAFEGD010000082.1 GCA_018240245.1 Spirochaetota bacterium
CGATTATGTTATCGTCAACGACGATCTCATGCGCGCGGCAGAAGAGATGGCGCAGATTATGCGCGGGCATTTGCATTAGTGCAAAAGCTAATCATCGTTACCGGAGCGACCGCTGCGGGAAAATCGGCTTTTCTATACGAGAACCTACGCGAATTTTCATTGGTTGTTATTAACGCCGACTCGCGCCAAGTGTACGCAGATCTTGAAATTAGCTCGGCGTCGCCGAACGCTGTCGAAAAAACGCTGTTTCCGCACCGCCTATACAATTTCTTGCCGCTCGACGCGCACTATTCTGCCGGAGCTTTCGTGCGCGAGGCGACTGCCGAAATCGAGGCGGCGCATGTCGAAGGGCGAGTGCCGCTCTTGTGCGGTGGCACCTATTTCTATTTGCACGCCTTACTTTATGGGCTGTTACCGCCGATTACGGTTCCCGATAAAGTACGCGCCTACGTTGAAAATTTGTCGGGCGAAGCGGCGTATAACGAACTGCACAAGCGCGATGCCGTCGCTGCGACCAATATTCATTCGCATAACGAAGTGCGCGTTAAGCGAGCGCTTATGCTGTGTATCGCGACAGAGACGAAAATCAGCGCAGCGCCTAAATCGGGGGGAATCGCCGAACGTTATGATATCCTCATGCTGATTTTCGATGGCGAGCGAGCGCTGCTGCGCGAGCGTATCGCCGCGCGCGTTCAGGAGATGTTCGCTGCGGGGCTTGTAGAAGAAATAGCGCAGGTTATGGAGAAAGCCGATAGTCGCGCCAATCACGGTGCGTGGCGGCAATTGCCTGCGCTTACCGGCATCGGCATTCGCGAATTCTTTGAGGCACGCGAGGTGGGTGCATGGTCGCCATTGAACCCACAAATGGGGCTGGGCGCGATTGGCGCTGCGATTACAAAAAACACCGCGCAACTCGTGAAAAAGCAGCAAACGTGGTACCGCAACGCACAGCCGAAACCGATAAACACAAAAACGGTTGACCTGTCTTATGAAAAAGCCCGAATTGCCGCGTTTATTAAGGAATTCGTGCGTTAATGCAAACTAATACAAGAAACAATCTTCAAGATTTTATTCTCAACCAAATTCGCAAAGAAAAAATGGGAATCACCATTTATCTTTCCAACGGGGTGCCGATCAAGGGAAGGGTCGTGAGTTTCGATAATTTTACGATTGTACTCGAACACGATCACAAGCAAACGCTGGTGTATAAGCACGCCGTGACGACCATCTCGCCCGAAAAACCGATTCGGCTCCAAGGGCCCGAAGAGTCGGGGGCTGCCGAAGCGTAGTTTAAGGCTCAACTTTGATTGCCGATTTTTTCAGACGAATTTTTCAAATTCTGGCGATTGGTGCCGTCTTAGCGACACTCTATTTGAATACAATTGCGGTGCCGCCAGGGCATATCGTGTTTTTACAGTCGCAGGTTTCAGAAGGCGGTCTCGACAATCGCGGTTTTTTTGCGTACGACCACGGCGTCTCGTTTGTGCCGACGCTCTTTGTGCCGCATCGCTGGCGCCGTTATCAACTCGAAGTGCAACCGCGCGTGCAAGAGATCAAAATCAAGTTACCGTTGAAGTACAGCGCCTATTTGCGCCTCAACGATCTCTTCTATGTGCAGTTGCGTCTTAAGGTCGAAGGCGAGATTCAACCCAATGAAGCGTTCGCTGCGCTCAAAGCGATGCAATTCAAACCTCTCGAACGCGATCGTTTCGTCGACGAACAATTTCAATTTTTAGCCGCCGAATATTTTCTCGATATCAATACCGACGAAAAAAATTTGGAGCGCATAAAGACGCAACTCACGGCGTTTTTCGCGAACAATAACCTTGCCGAATTGCAAAAGCGCTTAGACGTGCAACTGAGAAGTCCGTTGTACAAGTTGCGCAGCGTCGAGTTGCGCGAGGTCTATGTGCCCGATAGCCAGATTTATGCGGCGCAAACGCAGAATCTCGGCGAAGTGGCAACCGCAGATCGGCGCGCTCTCATCGCCCAAATCGAAAAAGAGGGCGATCTCGCCGTCGAGCGTAAGCGCAACCTCGAAGACTTAGCAAAAGCCGAAAAAATGTCGGCGCTCATATCAGAAAATCCCGACCTCGTCGAATATTATAAAATTGAAAAAATCGCTCCGCGCGCAGAAAGCGTCATTCTCGACGCCTCGGCGCATGGCGATAGACGTGCAATCCATAACGAAATTAACCAGGCGAAGAAAGCTTTGAGAGGGCATGATGGCAAAAACGACAACAAAGACGGCGGCGAAATCGGCCGAGTCGAGTAAGGCGAACGCAAAGACTGCGGCGGCAAAACCCGGTAAAGTCGCGAAAGAATTTGCTGCGAACGGCAAACCGTTCGTGATGATTATGGCGGGAGGCTCGGGCACGCGCCTGTGGCCGCTGAGCCGTGTGAATCATCCGAAACAACTCATCAACATCGTGGGCAAGAAAACGTTGATCGAAGAAGCGGTCGAGCGCGCCAAGCTTTTGACGACGCCCGATCGCATTTATATCGGCACGAATAAAGATCTCGCCGCCAAAATTCAGAAGATCGTTAAAATCGACAAAAAGCAATACCTACTCGAACCGACGCCGCGCAACACGGCACCAATCATCGCGTATTTTACTTCGTTTCTGAAGCATAACGGCGCCGAAGATACGTCGGGTGTCGTGATTCTTGCCGCCGACCATCACATCAGCCCGGCACAAAATTGGGCTGAAACGGTAAAGCTGGCGTTAGCGCGAGCGGGGGAGCGTATTTGGTGTCTCGGCGTTAAACCGACGCGCGCCGAAACCGGCTACGGCTACATCGAGGCGGGTATCGAGGTCGCGCCGCGCATGAGTTCAATTTCGAGTTTTCGCGAGAAACCCGATTTCCAGACGGCGAATCATTATCTCACGACCGAGCGCCATTTCTGGAATTCGGGGATGTTTATTTTTTCGATCGGTCGCATGCGCGAAGATTTTCGCATTTATCAAAGCGATATGTTGAAGCTTGCCGACCAGTGCGCGCAGAGCCCGGCAAATTTCGCAAAGATATTTCCGAAGATGCAAAATATCTCTATCGATTATGCGATAATGGAAAAAACGAAAAAAGTTGGCCTCGTGCAAGCCGACTTTTCATGGGACGATGTGGGCTCGTTCGACGCGCTTGCGCGCATATACCCCGCCGACGAAAGCGGCAATCATGTCGTGCATGGTAAGGTTTTCAGCCGTCGCGCTAAGGGCAATATCGTAAAAACGAATCTCACCGTTGCGCTCTTGGGACTCGAAAATTGCGTACTAATCGAAGACAACGGCGTTTTACTCGTCGCTAAGCGCGAGGCGTTGGCAGAGATCAAAGAGCTGCGCGACAAAGTCCCACCCGAACTCTTGTAAAGACCTTGCGAAAGGCGAGGTTCGCCCAACGCATTGGTCACTTCTGCATTGTTTTGCGGATAGCTTTGTAGGCTTGGTTGAGTTTTTCAAAAACGGTCGAGCGCGCAAAGCCGGTAGCCGCGACGATATCTTCGATTTTTTTTTCTTCGAAAAATCTGAGTTGAATGACAAGCGCCAAATCTTTGGGTAACTTACGCACAGCCGACAGCATCGATTGCAACTCTTCGCGGTTCAACGCCGCAGCTTCGACGCCTTCGACGGGCGACGCTTGTAGCTCAAAAAAGTCGCTCTGCGGCGAGAGCTGGACCTCTTTGCGGCGTTTTCTGAGAAATTTCTCGGCGGTACGAAATAAAATTGTCGTTGCCCACGCGAGAAACGGGCGTTCGGGGTTGTAGCGCGGCAAAGCGGCATAGCACTCGAGCCAGAAATCTTGCGCAATTTCTTCGGCGCTCGCCGCATCGACGGGGTAGCGCAGTGCGATGAGTCTAACGAACGGTTGCTGGTGGCGTTCGATTAAGATCGTAAAAATTTGTTCCGCTTGCAATGCACCGGCGTCGCCGATGAGATGTTCGGAAAGTTCAGCACGCTTTAGTTCGCCGATCAGTTCTTCGTCTTTGAGCTCGTGCATTATGCGCTTTTACCGTTTAAGATACCGGCCCCAGAACGTCGGTGTTATTTGCAGAATTGAACCCGCAAATAATTTGGGGAGTCGCAGGCGCCGCGTTACTCTTCGGGGTGTACCCCTACTTTTACGCCGCGCCTGACAAAAGTTCTCAGCGAACTTAAAACTCCCGGTTTTCTAACATTGGTTCAAAACTAAAAAATAAAGCCCGTGCGTTCCAGAAACCGGCACGCCGCAATACCGCTGCGTATTGTGTTTGCAACCAAAAAAGGCATGTCCGCAGCGCTCGCGTTCAATAGCTGTCGCCTCGATGGCTAAAGAAATTCTCGTTGTCGCGCTCATGAATCCGGGGGAGAAATATCGCTGTACACGCCATAATGCCGGTGCAATGGCTTTAGATATACTCTGCGACACGGTAGTCTATAAAGAACAAAAAGGCCTATCGGCTCTGACCGCAGCCGTAGTAGAGGGAGACATCCCCCTGGTGTTACTCAAACCATTGACATTCATGAATCTCTCGGGTCAATCGGTGAAAGCGGCGATGCGAAAATTTAGCGTGCCTGTCGCGCGTGTCGTCGTATTGCACGACGAAGTCGAGCTCAAAATTGGCGAGGTGCGGTATAAATTTGGCGGAGGGCATAAAGGGCACAATGGCCTACGTAGTATTATCGCGGATATCGGCACGGCAGACTTTCACCGCATACGCATCGGCGTCGGCAGGCCAACCGACGCCGATGCGGGTATTGCCGACTATTTATTGGCGTTTCAACCGCCCGAAGAGCGTGCCAAAAAAGAACAGCTTTTACCCGTATGGAACGAAGCCCTAAATGGGGCCAATAATGCTTGACTGTACTTCGCGTCGCTCGAAGCGTCACAAAATAGTTCTGGAGGATTAAAGTTATGAAGAAATTAGTTTTAGTATTGTTGTCTTTTAGTCTGCTCTCGACGGGGCTGATGGCGAACGATATCGCCGGTACGTGGATGTCTATCGACGATGAAACCGGCCAAGCCAAATCGCACATTCATATTTGGGTGCACAATGGCATTGCTTACGGTAAAATCTTGCGATTATTGAACCGCAAGCCCACAGAAGACCAAGACCCTGTTTGTACAGAATGTAAAGGTTCGTTGAATGGCAAGAAAGTTGTCGGCATGACGATTCTTTGGGGGCTTAAGCAAGACGGCGACGAATGGAGCGGTGGTACGATTCTCGACCCCAAGAATGGCAAGACATATAAATGCAAAATCAAAGCGAAAAACGGCGGGCAAACGCTCGACGTGCGCGGGTACATCGGCTTCTCTTTGCTTGGCCGTACCCAAGTCTGGAAACGCCTTAAATAATTGTTTTCGGAGCTGTCTTTTTAGACAGCTCCGAAAAAACTCTTTACACTTTTGCGAATTCTGCCGAACTAAAGATAGGGGGACATAATCCCTAGGAGGTAGAGCAGCATGCCAGCGCCACAAATGCCCGGACTCGCGTCGGGCATCGACACCAAAGATATTGTTCGTAAGTTAGTCGAGGTCGAGCGCGCGCCGATTGTTCGGCTTGAAACCGGCAAGAAAGATCTTTCAGATACGAGCAAGGCGCTCACCGAATTGCGCAAACGCACGAAGACGCTGCAAGATGCGCTACACGCAATGGCTTCTTTTGAAGCGGCGTTCGAGCAAAAACGGCTCAACGCGACTCCTGCCGGTATCGTCGACGGTACTGTGAAAAAAAACGCTCCCCCTTCGCGACACACGCTCAATATCTTAAAACTCGCCTCTAATTTGAGTATCGCAACGCAACCGATACCGACGCGGCAAAAACTACCTACGGCTAAAATTAAAATTGCGGGCGTCGAATCGACGTTTAACGGCGGCACGCTACAGTCGCTCAAAGAACATTTACAGAAATATCATGCCAAGCATGTCTCGACAAAGTTGGTGCAGGTGAAAGAAAACGAATCGATCATGATTGTCGATTCGCTCGCACAAGGCGAAGACGCGCTCATGAAAATTGAAGACCCCGACGGTCTCTTGCGCTCGTTGGGGCTCGTCAGTGCTGCAGCGACACCAGACTTCATTTCGCCCAACAAGACACCGGCGAAAGACGAAAAGAAAGACGACTCCGCACCCAATAAACCGAACGAACCGCCCGAAACGACAGAAACCGAGCGCTGGCTCGTGAATTCGGCGCAGTTAGAAACGATTGCCGGCAAGCCCGCACAACTTTCTGAAGACAAAAAAATTCTCAGTGTAACCGACGGCGGCGAGGGACGCTACCGACTCTTGCCGGGGCAGAATAGCGAGGCGCGCCGCCTTACGTCGATTTCACTCGCGGCGCTCGCGCCAGCCGACAACGCAGATAACGACGACGCACCCGATTCGCTCAGCGATGGCGTGCGCGACAATATCAACATCAAAGGCATCGAACTTGAAACGTATAACATTACGCGCACGCGCCGCAAAGATATCGCCAAAGATAGCGATTTCGGGGTCGTCTTGAAGTATGCGAGCGGCGAAAAAAAAATTTCTCTGAAAGACAAATCGGGGCAGCAACAGATTGCCGTTGAAAAAAATCTGCAAGCGATCGATTTTTTTGCGACGGGGGGGGATGTCCTCTTTGAAACCGGAGAATTTTCGTATAAAGTTAAAGGCCAGCCGAAAATAGAACCGGCAAAAGAACAGGCAAGTACAACACCGGCAGAAGACGAACAACGGAAGATATTTCCGCACTTATTGCGGGCCGCACAAAATGCGGAACTAAAAATTGACGGTATCCCCGTTAGTCGCAAATCGAATAATAATCTCGGCGATATAATCGAAGGCGTTTCGTTGAATCTCTTAAAAACGTCGCCCGACAATGTGCAGACAGAAATCCTCAACGACAACGATGCCGCCAAAAAGCAGGTGGTGAATTTTGTGAAAGCGTATAACGAGCTTTTGCAGTTTGCCGACGATGTCGGTAAAGCGGCGAAAGTCAAAGAGGCGGGTAAGTACCGAGAAATGCGCAAAGAGTCGGGAATCTTAGCGACAAATAACACGATTCGCCAGTTAGTGAACGGATTACGTATCCATACTTCGAATGCATACCCGGCGCTGCGCGAGCCGCATTTTAGAACACTTATGCAAATCGGTATTTCAAGCGGCGCAATCGGCGCAAAACGCGAAGACGTTGTCAAAGGCTATCTCGAGGTCGATGAGAGCAAGCTGGCACAAGCGCTCAGCGAGCATCCGGCGGCGGTAAAAGAACTTTTTTCGAGCGACACGAACGGCGATTTGCGCATCGATAACGGGTATGCGCACGTAACCGAAAATTTCTTGGAGCCGTTTACACGCTATACGCGCGGTCTGATATCCGAGCAGATTAAATCGAACGCCGAGCGCGTGAAGCAGATCGACCGCGATATTAAGCGCCAAGAAGAACACGTGAAGAGCTACGAGGCGAAACTGAAGACCAAATTTGGCTATATGGAAAGCTCGGTACAGAAAAATAAATCTACCGGAAACTTCTTAAGGCAGAAGTTGGGGCAAGGCGAGAGCAGATAGTTTAAAAATTTGCTCTGCTGTTTTTCCATAGTATTCGTTTTCGGTAGACGTAAAGACCGCAGCGCCTTACTGTGGCTCTATGCACAACCGTAAGAAAATCAGCGTTGTTATCCCCACGCTCAACGAAGAGCGCGATCTTCCGATACTTCTCGAATCGCTCAAAGCGCAGACGTTCAAAAATTTTGAAATTATCGTCGGCGATGCGGGGTCGAAAGATCAGACGCGCGCTATCGCCGAAAGTTTTGGCGCGCGCGTTGTGCAGGGTGGCATGCCGGGTGTAGGGCGCAATCGCGGCGCTGCGGTCGCCGAGGGAGAATTTCTTTTTTTCTTCGACGCCGACGTTGTGCTACCAAACGATTTTCTCGCTAAAGCGCTCGAAGAATTAGAAGAAGACTACGCAGATCTTGCGACGTGCGTTTTTCACCCGTTATCCGATTTGCGGCTCGATAAAATTCTTTTTGCATTCGCCAACCTTTCGGTGCGTATGAACGCGAACGCCAACCCACGCGCGGCGGGTTTTTGCATATTTATCACAAAGCGGCTTTTCGATCGCATCGGCGGTTTCGACGAATCGCTGCGTCTTGCCGAAGATCACGACTTGGTTGCACGCGCGGCAAAATATCGTCCGTTAAAAGTGCTGAAATCGACTTCACTTAAGGTGAGCGTGCGTCGTCTTGCAAAAGAAGGGCGGTTTTCGCTGATTCAAAAATATTTTCAGGTTGAAGTACATCTTTTGACGAAAGGCAAAGTAAAAGAAGATATTGTCGAATACGAGTTCGGTAATTTTAACGACGAAAACAAAGAGACAGTGAAAAAGGCGATCGACGATTTTGAAGACAGACTCTTAAGACTCGAAGAGCAATATAACGAGTGGTCTGAAAAGATTCAGACGATGCCGATGATGGAGCGTGTGCGCGAAACTCAGAAACGGTTGCAGCAGAGCGCCGAAACGCTGTCGCAGGGGCTCAAGCAACTTTTCAGTGCAAAATAGTGCAGCCTCAGCAGTGCGTTTTCCCGCGAATGAAATCGCGATACCAATAGCCGCTGTCTTTGATGCGGCGTGCCTGCGTTAGAAAATTGTTATGCACGAGGCCGAAGCGCGCGTGATAGCCTTCGGCCCATTCAAAGTTGTCGAGCAGAGACCATACGAAATATCCGGCGACTTTCGCACCTTCGTTACGCGCGCGTGCTATCTCGCGCAAATGCGATTTTAAGTAATCGATGCGGTTGTGGTCGGCGACGCGGCCTGCAACCAACTCGTCGTGAAACGCCGCGCCGTTTTCGGTTATATAGATTTTCTTAATTTCGGGGTATGCGGAATATTTTTTCAATAGGTCGTAGATCGCTTCGGGGTAGATCTCCCAGTTAAGTGCCGTTGCGCGTGTGTTCGGCGCGTTCTTGAGTTCGCGCCAATGAGTATACGGCAGATATCGACTGTAGCGCACAATCTTTCGCGTATAGGTATTTAGCCCCCAAAAATCAAAATCGAATTTAATTTTTTCCATGTCGCCGGGCTGGATGTACTTTTCGATTTTTTTAAGTACGGGAAAATTCTGTGTGGGATAGCCCCTGCCGATAACGGGCTCTAAATAAAAAGTATTATAAAGCGTGTCGAATCTTGTCGTGGCTGCCGTGTCGCGAGTCGATGCGCTCGCGGCATACGCGGCGGTAGCAGAAATGGTTGTGCCGATTTGCGCGTTGGGAAGATGTCGGCGCATCTCGCGTGCAGCTTCTGCCTGCGCAAGCAACACGTTGTGGCTGGCCGCAAAAAAATTTTTAAACCCGCGACGCCCCGGTGCATGAATGCCGAGTAAGTAACCCAGCGATAGAAATATCATCGGTTCGTTGAATACGATGAAGTTTCGCACGCGATCGCCGAAACGTCGCGCGCACTCGGTCGCATAATCGCAAAAATAAGAAATCGTATCGCGATTTGTCCATCCGCCTGTATTTTCAAGGTATTGCGGCAAGTCCCAATGGTAGAGCGTTACAAAAGGTTCGATGCCCGCTTCTAAGAGCGCATCGATGAGGCGCTGATAATAGTCGATGCCCTTGTCGTTTGCGCGTGTGCGCGGAGCGTTAAAGATGCGCGTCCAGGCGATTGAGAAGCGATATGCCTGTAACGACAGATCGCGCATGAGGGCCACGTCGCTGTCGAAACGACGGTAGTGGTCGCAAGCGACGGCTCCCGATTCGCGGCTTTTGATTTTGCCACGCCGTCGTACGAAAGTATCCCAGATCGAGTCGACTTTTCCGTCGGCGTTGTGCGCACCCTCGATTTGGTACGCCGAAGTCGCCGCCCCCCACGTAAAATCGCCGAAATCGCGCGCAAAAATCGGCGCTACATCGTCGGAATTTGTAGCGCCCGCGCGCGCTGCGTCGGGTATTATAGAATTTTCGATCACTCGCCTTTAATGCCGAGAAAACGAATATGCGGACCGACCGAAACGCGCATCGTCGCCATGCCGGTGAAAAGCTCGCCGTCGAGGCATGGGTTCAAGCCGTCGCTGGTTTTGGCGACGATATCGATTGTGTCTGCCGTTGTCTGTACCAGTTCTTTACCCGAATAATCGTTGCCGGCGAAAAGATTACCTAAATTCGCGAATACTTCGTGCGGCTGAAGAAAACCGACATGCATGTGTAGCTTCTTATCGCGGTCGGCGTTTGCAAAAAGTTTAATAAGATTCTTGATTTCAATGGCAATCGAGCCGACATTGAGCGTGTTAATTTTCTTGAACGGTACCGGCTTGCCGTCGATTTTTACATCCACGGCAATCGGGTCGAAAATATCGTTAGAATAACCGATAACGTCTTTAGGCACGTAGTTCTCGAACCAACTGCCTTTGAAAGCGGTCGAAGTGAATGTTTTCGTGATGACTTCGACAATCGTTTGCAGCGAGGGCTTACCGCTTTCGTAGTACTTATTAAAAAATTTCTGTGCGAACCCGGCAAGAGCGCCCGCGAATGCAAGTTTTCGGTACGGTTTTCCCAAATGCTCTTTCGTGTATTTTCCTTCGATCATGAATGTGCGCACCGACATGGTAGCCGGGAGCGCGTTCTGGTGAAATAATTTGTTCAGTTTTTTCAAAATCTTCATTGTGCCGCCGCTGGCATTGACTTTGCGCGCGAGAAAGTCGATTGTACCGCCGTTTGTCGGCACAAAAATCGGCAGCATTTCTTCAATCGCCTCGCGCTTCGTGGTGCCTAAAACATCGAGGTACGTGTTGACAATCCAATGGATAGTACCGTCGCCGCCGTCGCAGACGACGTACGGTACTTTATGCGCGACGAATTCGGAGATAATGGATTTCAACTGGTCGATATTGCGGCTCTCGCGAACGGCGCCGTACTTTCCGATGATGCGCTGTAATTCTTTACTGCGGTGGCTCGACGCGGCGTTCTTGCCGGCGTACGGGTTGGTGATAATGCCTATCGGCGGGTGTTCGGCCGCTGAGGCAATGGTCGCGTTTTTCAGAGGAGCTCCTTGATGTTCTCGTAGTCTTTTTCGATACCTTTACGAAAAGACGAGGCGATTTGATTTTCTAAGATACCGCCGACGAATGCGACATTCATTGCGACCGTGATTTCGTACTCGCGCCGGCTCGCATTTTCGCTCTCGCCGATATATTTTGTGACCCCCGAAATTTTAAGACGGTCGGGATTATCGACATACGTGACGACAAAATGGTTGGTGTTGGTTTCGGTATCAAAGTGTGCGGTTTCGACGAGATTGAGTAGCCCGGCGGGAACTAAGGGCTTGATCGCATCGGGAATCTTATCGGCGAGCGATAATGCGCGCTTGGTGACGATGACTTTACCTTCTTGACGGCGGTCGAGCAGCGCTTGATTTTTAAGTCCCTCGTGTTTCGATAAGTCTTCAAAGCGCCGCTCGCGAGCGGCCAAGACTTTTTCTACGCTTGCGGGAAAGGGTTGTAGGAGTCTGAATGTCTGTGCCATTGTATGCGCGCACAACTAAAATACCGTTTCGATGTGGAAAGTATAATTGAGATGCAATGAGGCACAAATCTGCGAAAGCAAATTTGTGCCTCATTGTTTAGATTCCTTTTAGGGTTTCAATCAACGAAAGCTGGATATATTGATTGAGCGCGCGCGAGTCGGCGGCATCGTTGCCAAATTTTCGTACCGATTGCGTCGCCGCATTCGCGATTTCGTTTGCGAGAAAGCTCTGGGTAATTTCAGGTAGCTTTCGCGTCATTGAATAGAGTCGCTTCGCCTTGTTTTGTACTTCGGTATTAACGCGCTCGGTAAGTTGCTTGTGTAAGTCGCCAAGCTTATTATTCCATTGCTCGCCGTATTTTAGAATCATTTCTTGCGCGTTTTTTTCGCCGATGAGGCGCGTCTCGACCATGGTCAAAGCGCGGTGCCAATCGGTATCGCGGTTAACTCCCGACGCGACGCTCGCAATTTCTGTTTTCTCGTTATGCGCTGGCGCACGCGACTCTTGAACTAAACCGAAGAGCGTCGCTAACCACCGCAATAGCGAATACCGATATAAGAAGGGAAGCTCCGCGCGTACTTGCGCATGAATCGTCTTGCGATTTAATTCGAGTAGAACGTGCAAGGGTTTGAAAATGACGCGATTGCCGATAAAGAAGTAGAGTTCTTGTAAATTCGTGCTAACAGGGTGACGACTAACGATATGAAAAGCGTTTATCACCGCCTGCGGGTTTTGCAACAGCATTGAAAATATCGGTTCGTGGTTTTTGACGAACTTTTCGACGTCTTCGGAAAAAAATTCGTCAAATTCCATCGCCGAACGGCTTTCGTTTTTGAGCATCAGCGCGTACCACATCTTGCGAAAACGCGCGAGTAATTCTGCACGCACACGCTTGCGTTCCGATTCGAAAAAAATTAGCAGTGCCTCGCGATGAATAAAAAATTCTTCGGCGTCGAGTTTGAACTTTAACAGCGCCGGCAAGAGCTCGCGCTCGTCCGCCTGAAAAACGGTAAATTCTTCGAGCATTTGCTTTACGACGACTTCGATTTCGTTTTGATTGAGTATCGAGGCCATCATCTCTAACCCCGAAGAGCCTTTGACGACTTTTTGAACGATGTCGCTACGATTTAAGAGCGCCGGATATTCGGCCATAATGTTTAACAGTTTAATCGCGTTCTCGCGGATTTTATCCTGATTATTTTTTTCCGATTCTAACCATGCCTCATAACCTTTGAATGTTTCGACAAGCCGCGCCGCCTGAATGAGCGTTACCATCCCTTTCTTATCTTTGTCTATATTAAAATATGCGGCGAGCCGGTTCGCAAGGTTTAGAAAGTAGAGCGGCTCTTCTGATTCCGAATGCGAAAGAATGCGCATGATCCGCTCGACGTTCGACGTTTTCTGCGGCATGATACTTTGCATGTCTTTGACTAAATCTTCGGCTAAACGGTTTTGCGCTGAAGCTACGATAATACCCTTGAGCTTCAACAGGCAGATATCGAGTAGAATATCGACGGCCTCGGCGATGACGCATACCGCCGGTAGCGGCTCTGTAAATCGCAGCACGATTAATTGTTTCTCTTCGTGCAGGCGGTGATTACCGCCGCCCGCAATCTCTTGAACGGATATTTCGACGTAGTTTCCGGCAATCAAGAATTTACGCAGCATCTCTTCGTCGGGAAACGCGAGCGCCAGATTCGATTGCATTTGTTGGTAATAGTCGTTCAGTAAAATGCGCATGGGGTCGGTCAGCCGAATGCGTTGTATCTCGCCGCCTTCGCTATCGAATTCGATAAAATGTTTATCGCGCAGCGAATATGCCGTCTGTGTGATAAGGCGGCGCACGTTTGCCAGTGTTTTGAGTTTTAAGAGGTTCTCGCTCTGGCCGCGCGCTAAAAGAAAATCGGTGACGCGCGTGATATTGAAGACCGTAACGTCGTTTTCGCGCGCGAATTGTGCGTACGATTCAAGCACAATAATTTCATCATCGAGCAGCGGGTAATTGCGCAAAAAATCGCGCAATGTTTGTGCGTCAAAGTCGATAAAAAAAGGTCGGATTTCCGAAGACACTACTTCTATTATCGACTAGATAGTATGTATTTATTTATAGTGACTTGGCGATAAGCGAATAGGCGGGAACTCGCTGGCGCGATTTTTTGCCTCGGCAACTGCGGCAAAAATCGCTTTTGAATATGGCTTGCGCGAGTTCCCGCCTAGTCACATAACCTCGCACATTATGAAGAATAAAAGCGAGTCTCTAAGGCATATACGCCGGGTCGTGCGAAATCCGCCAATGCCGCCAGGCGCGCTAAGCCGAACGGCAAAAGTGAGCGGTTAAAGAGCGATTCTTTAATCGCCGGCAATATGCTGAGTTCGACAAGTTCGCCCGCTTTAATGCCCAACTCTTCTCTAAGATCGGTCAGGGCATGCGTGAGCCCCCCCATTTGGTCGGCTAAACGTAGTGTTTCGGCTTTTTTTCCCGAATAGACGCGGCCTGAGGCGTGGCGGCGGATGTCGTTTGGTGCCACATTTCGCCCGAGCGCGACATCGCGCAGAAATTGTTCGTAAATTTCTTCCATGTTTTTTCGAATTGCCTTAGCGTGCTCGGTCGTAAAATCGGCGAACGCCGAAAACGGCGGCGCGCCATTTTTCTTCGGTGCGCGATCGATCGTTACGCCGAGTCGGCTCAAGAGCGGGGCGACGTTGAATTTGCCGCCGACGACGCCGATCGAACCCGTGATGCTCACCGGGGTCGAGTAGATGCGTTTGCCGACCGCCGAAAGATAATACCCACCCGACGCAGCGACATTACCTTGCGAGATATAGACGGGTAACGGGGGCGGCGACGGCTCTTTAGATTTTTTGCTGTCTTTCTTCTTCGCCTTTTGATCAGAATTTTTCACATGCTCGCTGCTCCGCTCGGGCATGGCAATTCTTTCGCTTGCGAGCATCCACTCGCGCCAGAGCAGTTGCGAAATTAACGCCGAACCGCCGGGGCTATTGACGCGCACAATCGCACCGTCATAGGCTTCGTCGCGCAGCGCAGCGCCGACGTCCTCATAGTCGGGCCAGTTAATCGTGCCTGGGCGCGACGTTGCCGTTTCAACGATGTTGCCTTCGGCGACAATGAGCGCGATGCGCTTTGCTTTGCGAAAGTTGAAAAGACGAAATGTGCGCCGAAAAAGTAAGCGCTCTAAATCGTGCAGATCGATTGTGCGCATTTTTTCATCGGGGTTGATCGCTTCTCTGAACTCGGTGACGGTCGCAACACTGTCGATGAGTTGCATCGCGCGCGCTTGCGCGGCGCCGGTTAGACGACGGTCGGCGCTCTTAAAGGCTTTCGCTTTGTCATTAATGGCGGCGAAATAAGCTTCGGATAAATCTTGAATCAACTCTTCGGTTTGTTTGCGCGCAGCGGACGACATTCCTTTGCGCGTAAAGATTTCGGCGGCACTCTTAAAATCGCCGATCGATAAGAACTGCGGACGCACGCCGACTTTACTCAGCAACGATTGCAGGTAGAGCGACTCGGTCGTAAAGGCCGTTAGATCGAAGACCGCCGTTTCGGGGCTTGCAATATGTTTGCACGCGGTGGCCATAAAAAGAGAAATTCTGTCATCCGCCAGAAGATAGGCATGCGTCTCGACGCCGATCGAACCGAGTTTTAAGAGCAGCGCGCGAATTTCCCAAGCCTGCGCCCAACCGAGCGAGTGTGATTCAAAAACAACACTGAGTTTCTTGAGCTTTAGCTGGCTTCGTTCGACGGCAGAAATCGCGCTGGCCAAATCTAATGCGAGAAAATAAAAACGATCTTTGACGGGCTTGAAATATGCCCAGAACCCGTGCGACAGCGGTGCCTCGCTATAGTCCGAGCGAATGTTCATTTCGAGCAAGAGGTCGCGATGGCGCGCGCGCAACCGAAGATAAACAAAAAGGAGCGATCGCAGCGGCCAGATTATCGCCAGAAACAGATACCGAAGCATAGTTACGAAGTCTGCGGCGAGACAGCGCGAATATCAGAAAATTGATTTCACGCGCAACGGAGAATAAAAATAGGTTAATTCGATTTTCTCAGGTAATGAAAACGATTATGAAAACATTTTTACGTCCCAAGAAATCCCTATATTTTCTCTATTTACTTTGCTTCGTCTTTTGCGCCGGAAAATCGACGCGCGCCTCGTCAGGCGTCGATTCGCAGCTCATGCAAGCGCAGGCGAATGTCGCGACGTTTCCCGAGGGTGCCGATAAAACGCTGCCGCAAGTGAAAAAATTCCAGAGCGCAGATATTACACTCTATGCGTGGTCGCAAGATTTTGCGCGCGGGCATGCGTTACTATTAGAGCTTGAAACCGATAATCGCTTGAACGATTTGCAATTGGTTGTGAACGATAAAAAATTACCGCTAAGTTTGGGGCAGGGGTGTCGATACGCATTCTACGCGAATGCCCCCAATAGCACGCGGCGTGAAAATATCGTGCGCGTCTTACGTGGGGCAAATCTTGCGGCGGATTTCAAATTGCCGGTGGTCTTAAAGGCGTACCCTGTAGCGCGCTCGAAACTGAACGTACAAAATTTTTCGAATAAATCGAAGCCGATGACTAAAGAGACGATAAAGTTTATCGAAGAAGGCGTTAAGAAGAAGCAGAAAGCGTTCGTGTCGGCCAACGAATCGTATTTAGGGCAAGAGATGCGCTATCCGCGCGACGCGCATAAGATTACGTCGCCGTTTTTTATCAAGCGCATCTACGAACGCTTCAAGGTTGTGAAAGGCAAAAAGAAGTCGTTACCGGGCAAGACGTCGTATCATGGCGGTACCGATCTCAAGGCTCCGGTCGGTGCACCGATTTTTGCGATCGCCGACGGCGTCGTGAATTTGGCCGAGCTTCTTTACTATGAAGGTAATATCGTGATGATCGATCACGGCAACGGTGTCATCAGCGGTTATATGCACCAGAGCGAACTCATCGCGAAGCAGGGCGAGCGCGTCAAAGCGGGGCAGCAGATCGGCAAGGCGGGTGCGACGGGTATGGTGACGGGGCCGCATCTACATATCTTTATGCTGATCCACGGAGTGAAAATCGACCCGCTGAGTTTTATCATTTTGCCGGTAAGACCGGCGCGGTAAATGAGAATGACTATGCGGGAACTCGCGTCAGCGAGTTACCGCATAGTCATTAAAGCACGGCCAGAAGAGCGCCGCGCACAGTACGGTAGACATCCGCCAGAGGTAAACCGCGTTCAATCTCGAATGTGATCGTCGGGATTTCTCTTTCAAAACCCGCGTACGTGCCGAGCGAACCGGGCGTCGGGTAGCCGATGTCTTCGGTGATTTCATAAGGCAACGCGCTGCGCATCTTGCGCGCGTACGCATGCGCCGGACCGTTGACGTTGAACATCGGCTTCCACGAATGCAGTGAGAGAATAAATTCGGGTTTGAAATCGTCGAGAATCTGCAACAGCAATTGACTCTCGCTTTCGGACGCGGCGGCGGGGCCCGAATAATATTTTTCGCCCGGCTCGTTCTTCAGCCAATCGCGCGTCGGCATGTTGCGATTCAAGTCGACGCCGTTAGCATTGTGCCGCGAGGCATTCAAAAAACCGTCGGGGTTCAGTACCGGAATAAAAAAAAGCTCGCTTCCATGTTGCGGCTTTTTGTCCGCAGCGGCGAACTCGTCGAAAAAACCTTGCGTCGCCGCGATACCCTCGGTTTCGTTGCCGTGAACGCCGCCGATAAAGAGAATGCGCTTGCCCGTGCCTGCGAAACGGCGGCCGTAAATGGGCGCTCCGCCCGCGCTCTTGCCGAGCACGCCTAACGGCGCAAAGTTCGCCAAGACCGCGTGCGGTGCGCTAAATTTTTCCGATGCTTTGAGTTCTTCTGCCATAGTTATGCCAAATGCCGCGCCGCCGATAACGCGCGCGCGTTGCGAAACGTATTATAAAGAAGCATCGCAATTGTCATGGGCCCCACACCGCCCGGCACGGGCGTGTAATACGCCGCGCGTTCGATCACCGGTTGAAGATCGAGATCGCCGGTGAGCTTGCCGTCGATGCGGTGCATACCGACATCGATAACGATCGCTCCCGCTTTGATTTTGTTTGTGTTGACAATGCCGCGCACGCCGGTGGCGCTCACGAGCACGTCGGCCGCCGCGACATAGCTATCTAAGGCTTGCGTTTTCGAGTGGCACATCGTCACCGTCATGTTGAGAATCGACAACAAAAGCTGCGCCATCGGTTTGCCGACGATATTCGATCGCCCGACGACGACGGCATGCTTGCCTGCAAAATTTAATTCGCCCACATTTTTCTCAAGCTCGCGTAGCATGAGCACGATGCCCGCAGGAGTACACGAGAGCACGGTTTCGGCGCCCGCCAACAGACGGCCTTGGTTGACAAAATGAAAACCGTCGGCGTCTTTTTCGGCAATAATTGCCTGCAAAATTTCGCGTTCGTTGAGGTGCTGCGGTAGCGGTAGTTGCACAAGAATGCCGTGAATATCGGGTGCGTGGTTAAACTCGTGAATCTTGGCGACGATTTGCTCTTGTGTTGCCGTAGCGGGTAGGCGGATGACTAACGATTTGTAGCCCAATTCTGTAGCGGCTTTCTCTTTACCCCCGACATAGACCTGCGACGCGGCGTCGTCGCCGACCCAAATCACCGCAAGACCGGGCTGCAACGAATGCGCCTGCGTCTCGGCGCGAATGTGCGCGCGCACCGCTTCGGCTAACTTCTTACCCATGAGTTTCTTGCCGTCGACCCAATCGGCAAGCGGAAAATCGGATTGGGGGAGCGACGCGAAAAGGCTCACGCCGCTAACTTTTGAAGTCGAAATAAGCCATCAAGCTAAAGCAAAAGTGAATTTGTGCCTGCATAACTCGCTTGCGCGAGTTATGCAGGCGTAGTTATTGATGCTTGACTGGTGATAATAGTTATTTAGTCTGTAGACGATGCGAATTTCGGCATTTGCTCGAATTTTTCATGTTATTGCTCTTTCTTTGAGCTGCTTTGTTGCGTGCATGCCGTTCGGTAAATTTGCGGCCGACCCCGATCACACATTACGCTTTGATAGCTATGTAATTCTCGGTCGCGCTGCGTCGTTCAACGGCAATAATATTGCGGCGCAGATTCCATGGTCGGGCTTGACAGGGCTTGTCGCGACTTTTAGCACCAATGCGGTGCGCGTCGAGGTCGCCGGCATCCCCCAAACGAGTGGAGTGACCGCAGTCGACCTATCGGCACCCGTGACTTATAATCTGACCGGCGCAGACGGCGCGACGCGCGCCTATGTTGTTACCGGCACTGTGTTCTTTCCTTATCCCGATACGGGGCAGACTAACTGTTACAATGCTTCGGCTGTGCAGCCGTGCGGCAATCCGAGTTGGCCGAAACAAGACGGCGACATTCTCAATCGACCGAATGCGCGGTCTTTTTCTGCGCCCGTTCAATATTTATCGACGGGCAACTACACGACGACCGACAATGTGACGGGTTTAGTCTGGAAAACCTGCCTCGAAGGTCTTTCGGGGTTACCGTGTACGGGCACGGCGACCACTACAAACTTCACGAACGCGCCGACGCTCTGTAGCGCTTTGAATACCGCAAATGCCGGGGCTGGCTATGGGGGCCTCAAAAACTGGCGTGTGCCGACGATTCGCGAATTGCAGACGCTGATCGACTATGGGCAATATAATCCCGCGATTAATACGACGGCTTTCCCGGGGGTGCAAGTGAGTACGTATGTGTGGTCGTCGACAACGTTCGTTGCTACGCCGACGAGCGCATGGTATATCGACGGCGGCTACGGCACCTTCAGCAATACGGCGAAGACGACCTCATATAATCTGCGCTGCGTTTCGGGTACCCCCGCCACGTATGCACCGGCGCTGCAAGACAATAACGACGGCACGATCAGCGATACGGTAAACGGCCTCGTTTGGCAAAAATGCCAAATGGGAGAAACGTTTAATACCGGTACGCACATCTGCCAAGGTTCGGGTAGCACGAGTACTTGGCAAGCGGCGCTCTCGTTTTGTAATTCGCTGGTTTGGGCGGGGCGCTCGAACTGGCGTTTGCCGAGCATCAACGAACTCGTCAGCATTACCGATTTGACGACATCGATGCCAGCGATCAATACAACATATTTTTCCACGGCGACAGTGAATAACTATTTTTCTTCGACGACGAACGCTTCGTTCCCGACGGCGATGGAATATATTTATTTGGCGTCGGGAATTCTAAACAACCAGCCCAAAACAAGCACTTATGAAGCGCGCTGCGTGACCGATCAATAGACAAAGGTCGTTTTAGCCTTTGAATAACAACTCGAACGGTATCAACTGCAAATGTGGGCGTGCGTAAATTTTGTGTTGGTACAGCGGGCGAAAATCTTCGTCGGCGTATAGCTTGCCCGCCTGTTTTTGCAATACACGCGACAGCCGCCAGGCATCGCCCGCCTCTTTTTGCCGCAGCACGCTGATAAAATGCCCATGAAACGCTTCGGTTGAAAAATCTTGTGTCTCCATAATTTCGCGTAGCGTGCGCCGCGTGAAGTCGCGAATTTCAATGGCAAAAGCGTCGCCGTGCAAATTTTCGAGACGCGCAAAATTCACAATGTTCGAGACAATCACCGCGTACGGTTCTTGCGCCTTCGTTAAGTACTCTTCGCATGCGCCGATAAAATTGCGAATCGCCACGATAGGATTATCCGCGTGCTGCAAGACATTTGTCGCATGGTCGCGCAATTTTGCGATGTGATTTTGCATTACGTATTGATCGAGCATCGAACGCAGTGCCGCTACCCGCGCTAAATCGTCGTCGGCGATAAACGCCAACGCCAAAATTTCGCGGCGGTGTAAAACTTTGTGCGCGAAGATTTGGCGATACCGCGAGAGAAATGCGAACGCCTCAGAGCCGTCGAAGTCGTTCGTCGTAAACACATTTTGCCCGTTTTTGACGCGCTCGATTATCGGATCGATAAGGTTTACTTCGAGATTGCCAACATTTGCAGAAGAAAATCCTATCGCGTAGTGCCTGCGTAGAAAAAAATCTTCGCGCGTCATAAGCAGCAGCGCTGTTTCGGGAAAGTGCCGCGTTAACTCGGCTTCGAGTACATCTTTGAGCGGTTCGTCGTTGTCGCGTTGGCCCAATGCGGCGACAAAATCGTTCGCGTATTGCCGATACGTTTCGTTACGCGAGGTTTGCAGTTTTTCTTCTTCGGCAGAGGCGACGAGTGCCAGTTGCGCTTCCATCGCACCTAAGAGCTCGCCACTGATTTTTAGATAAAATAGCTCGTCGGCGTTTAAGAGTGTTCGCTCTTGCGGTGCCTTGACGAAAAGAACTCCGCGTAATTCTTCGTAGCGAAAAACGGGCGCGGCGTAGCGCGCGTCGATCGCATCGATAAATTTTGCTTCGCGCTCTGGCAATGTGGCGAGAATATCGCTCAGATATAAAACTTTTTTCTCGCGCGCGAGCGTCTGCGCGAGCGTGTTATTTGCCGCGAACGAATAATCCGCAGCCATCGTGAATCCCAACGCATATTTGAGTTCCATGCGCGCATCGCTTTCCATAAAAATCGCGATGTAGCGCGTTCCCAATTGCGCCATGAGCGCATAGCCGACGACCTGCCAAAGATCGGTCGCCGAATGCACATGACCAAACTCTTTATAAATTTCAATGAGGTTGAGTACCGCGTCGAGACGCGCCTTGTGCCCGAGCGCAGGCGCGTCGGCCGACACCTGAACAGCGGGTTGTGCAACGGGCGGATTGATTTCGTTACCGATGGTTGGCGCCGTGGGTTGCGCAGGCGCACGAGTTTCGACAAGATTATTTTTGCGAGGGGCGTTCAAATCGGGGCGTAACTCTAACCCCAAATCGACCCCGCTAGATTTTTCAACCGTCTTGGAGTAATCGCTCGCGCGCTCGCGTAATCCCATATTGTTTTTGCAGCCTGTGAGGCTGCGTTATCGAGTTAGATGCCTAGCTTGTCCATAATTTTCTGGTAGAGCTTAAAGTACTCGGATTGTGCGAATTTTTCGATCACGTCGTCGGGCAGCTCGCCCAACAGATTATCGAGATAACCCATTACCGATTTGAGTTCCTCGGCATCGGGGGTAGGCGTTGCCGCTGCCGCCTTGTCGTCTTCGTGAATGAGCGTCGCCGCCTCGAGGTCTTCTTCGAATACGGTGGCGGGTTTGTCCGTGCTCTCGGCTAAACTTGGCTCGTCGGCACCGGCGTCGAGTGGCGCCAACGGCATCATCGGCGCTTCGGGTGTCACTTCGTGCGCATCGGCGGCGATACCGTCGAGTTCTTCGTTAGAAAGTGCGATTGGGCCGTCGTCTTCGTCCATGTGGTCGACATCGGCGTAGCGCTCGTCCATCGCCGCCGCTGTGTCGTCTTGCGGCTCTGTCGGCGGCACATGCGGCTCGTCTTCAGTCGTTGCCGTCGCCGCGATGCCGTCGAGTTCGTCTGCCGAAAGCGCAATCGGCTCGTCTTCGTCGGCATCGAAAAAGCCTTTGTTATCGTGCTCTTGTGGTTCTATGGCAGCGGGAAGTTCAGCAAGGCCTTCTTCGTGGACGCTTTCTGCTTCTGGCACCTCATGTGCATCTACAAGAATACCGTCGAGCTCTTCATTAGAAAGTGCGATGGGTTCTTCGTCTTCGACGTCCATAGCTGTGGCAGGCGGTAACTCCGCCAGAGCGACTTCTTCGCTCGGTGCCGCTACCGTCTCTTCGGGCGCAGTACTTAAAATACCGTCGAGTTCTTCGTCAGAGAGGGTGATCGGTTCGTCTTCGTCGGCATCGCTATCGAAAAAATTGTTTGCCTTGGTTTCGCTCGTTGGTGCCGCATCGTCGATCAAAGTAAGTTCGCTTTCGCCGTCGAGAGTCAACACTTCGTCTTCGGTGTCGTCGTGTTCATGCGCATGGGTGCCCTGTGCTGGGGGTTGTTCCGCCTCGGCATCGGCGAGAATATGGTCGAGTTCGTCGTCGGAAAGTGCGATGGGTTCTTCTTCGTCATCAACTAACACGGGAGCGGCATCTTGTACCGGCGCATGGGGTGGTGTATCATGCGTCGGTGTGGCGTTGGGGTTCGGATGTCCCTCTTCTTCTAAGAGTATTTCGTCGAGATCTTCGTCGGATAACGCAATAGGTAATTCGTCTTCGTCGGTCGCGGCGTGGTCGGCGTGCTGGGTATGCTCCGTTTGCACGGGCTCGGCAGCAGGAGTTGCCACCGTGGCAGCATGGTGCGCCGTATCGACCGGAAAATCGGGATGAAATTCTTCTTCGGTTACCGGCCCCATTTCGAGAATGCCGTCAAGCTCTTCGTTAGAGAGAGCGATTGGACCATCGTCATCGTGGTGTGCGGCTACAACGTGCGTGACAGGTTCGATGTCGTCGGAGGAAAGGATGTCGTCGATGTAAGCGTCTTCGCTATGCGCAGCCTGCGGGGTTTCTAATGCATGGTGTTCGCTCAGCTCGTCGAGACTTGGCGCTGGCGGTAGGGGGAGTTCTTCGTGTTTTGTGAGCACACTCGTTTGCGCAATTGTTTTCGCGTCGTCAGGAGCATGCGTCGAGTCGTAGAGTACGACAAACGATTTGTC